>JBBQAV010000001.1:0-133708 GCA_038316775.1 Gemmatimonadales bacterium
ATCATCGGACAAAAACTCGCAATCACGAGCCAGAAACCACAGTCCACTCGCGATCGCGTCGTCGGTATTCACACAACAGGCGACATGCAGATGATCGTCTTCGACACTCCCGGCCTCCTCGAGCCCAAATACGCACTCCAGGAATCGATGAGATCCACATCGCTGCGCGCACTATCAGACGCCGACGTGATCGTCTACCTCGCCGATGCCACAAATGGATCACCAGTCTCGCTCGTCGAAGCAGCCGGACTCCCGCATTCGCCGAGAGCGCCCGTCATCACGGTCCTCAATAAGAGCGATCAGCTCAATCCCACGCGCCGCGCCGATCTCGAAGCCGCGAACCCCGACGCCGTTATCATCTCGGCCGTAACGGGCGATTCTGTCGACAAGCTGATGATCAGACTGGAAGCTGCACTTCCCGAGAGTCCCTTCCTCTATCCCGACGACGACGTCAGCACTCAATCAGTACGATTCTTCGTCGCGGAAATGGTTCGCGAAACCGTTCTCGAACAGCTTCACGATGAAGTGCCCTACAGCGTCGCAGTCGGCATCGAGGAGTTCCGCGAAGGCCGCTCCCCGTTGTACATTCGTGCAGTCATTTACGTCGAGCGCGACAGCCAGAAGCGGATCATCATCGGCTCCGGCGGAGCACGGATCCGCGAGATCGGTCAGGTGTCTCGAAAGAAAATCGAAACCTTCGTTGGTGAAAACGTGTACCTCGACCTCTGGGTCAAGGTCGCCCCCAACTGGAGACGCAGCACTTCAGCCCTCGAGCGGTTTGGATATCACGTCGGAAAGGAAGAAAGAGCATGAGCCTCGATCCCCAACTGCTTGAAATCCTGGTCTGCCCCAAGTGCAAGGGCGAGCTCGAATATCGTGAGGCCGAGTCGAGCCTCATCTGTCACGCCGATTCATTGCGCTATCCTGTACGCGACGACATCCCGATCATGTTGATTGACGAGGCGACGCCGCTCTAGCGTGCATCTCGGTCCATTCGTGATGTTGCGGAAGCACGCGGCGCTGGCGGCCTGCGTCATCGCTGTAAGTGCATTCTCGCAGCGCGCCTTCGCTCAGAGTGACGCTGCCAACGGCACTCTAATCCTCGTTCTCCCAGTCGGCGCGGCGACCGTCGGCATCGGCCAGGCAGCTGTCGCCGAGCGGCTGGGCAGTGAATCCGTCTGGTCAAATCCGGCCGGGATTGCTCGAGATGCAAAGAGAGAAGGGGCGATTCATCATTCTGAAACGCTCGCTGCCCGCGGTGACGTCCTGACACTCATCGTGCCAAGCAAGGCACGAGGCACTCTCGCGTTTTCTTTCAACCTCCTCGACTTCGGCAACCAGCAGATAACCGATCCGGGAGGAACTCCAATTGGACTTGTGTTGCCAAGAAACATTCTCGTCGCGGGTACCTACGCGGGTTCGATCGGTAAGTACCTCAGTCTTGGCTTGACGCTGAAGGAGCTTCAGTATCGTGTTGATTGCTCGGGCCAGTGCACCAATGTGTCGACATTCAGTGCGTCGGCGAGTGCCGTGGATTTCGGGGGTCAGTACGATGTCCCGGGAGACAGCACAATTCGCCTGGGTGTGGCCGTTAGAAACCTCGGATCAAAACTGCGCGTGAATGGAGAGAATCCTGATCCTCTTCCCACGCGAATCGAAACGGGAATTTCCTACAACGTGAGCTTGATAAAAAAGTACGTGTCCGACATCGGCGCCCGGGTTGCTGCTGATGTCCTCACTGACAAGTCTGCCAATCATCCGTCTGGCCGGTTCGGCGCGGACGTAACGTACCAGAACACCGTCCACCTCCGAGGCGGCTACATCCTCAACGACGCTGACGGTGCAAAAGCATCGGTTGGATTCGGTCTGGCGACTGGGAGGCTCACATTCGACATTGCGCGAACATTCGGTGGACAGTCTGAGGACGCTGGAAAAACTCCCGCGTACGTGTCGCTCAGGTTTGCCTTTTGACGGCTGGGGGCTGAGAGAATGAAGTATCTACTGGTGCTGTTGATCTTCATTCCGCTCGCGGTTGGCGCTGCGCTGATGCATGCGTCGCCTCTCCTGATTTTCTCGCTCAGCGCCGCAGCGATCGTTCCGCTTTCCGGTATTCTCGGGCACGCAACTGAAGAGCTCGCGGGACACACAGGCTCGACGGTCGGCGGACTCATCAACGCGCCCCTTGGAAATTTCGCTGAGCTTGTGATTGCCGGTCTCGCGCTGAATGCCGGTCTGATCGAGCTGGTGAAGGCGTCGATCACGGGATCAATTCTCGGAAATCTCCTGCTGGTTCTGGGAGCTGCGCAGCTCGCCGGAGGCATCAAGTTCAAGTCGCAGAAAATCAATCCGAATCTCGCCGGCATGAGCGCAACGCTCCTCGTCGTCGCGGTACTTGGACTTGTGATGCCGGCTGTGTTTCACGCAGTGCATCCTGATCCGCTTCGGAAAGCCACAGTTCAGATGTCGATTGGCGTGGCCTTGTTTCTCATGCTTGGCTACATACTGTCGCT
Source organism: Gemmatimonadales bacterium (assembly GCA_038316775.1). GTDB lineage: Bacteria > Gemmatimonadota > Gemmatimonadetes > Gemmatimonadales > Gemmatimonadaceae > UBA4720. The sequence goes on from JBBQAV010000001.1 coordinate 2,511, forward strand.
TGTTTATTCGATGGGAACTCACAAGGCCATTTTCAGCGAGGGCAACGACGTCTCGAGTCATGAAGCCCCGCCAACCTCGTCGTTGAAGAAGTCAATCCTCGTCCTGGCGGCCGCGGCCGGCACAATCGGTGTCCTTTCCGAATTTCTCGTCGGCTCGACCGAGGAGGCTGTCAAGGAGCTCGGTTTGTCCCAGATTTTTGTCGGGTTGATTTTGATCCCAATCATCGGCAATGCAGCGGAGCACAGCTCGGCGGTGATGATGGCGATGAAGAACAGAATCGATCTGGCGGTATCGATTTCCGTAGGCTCGGCTATCCAGGTGGCGCTGCTCGTGGCGCCACTGCTGGTCCTGCTCGGGGTGCTGATCGGCAAGCCGATGGATCTTTCGTTCACGATGATGGAAGTGGCCAGCGTTGCGGTAGCGGTGGGCATTGCGTCTTCTGTCATGCAGGATTCTGAGTCGAACTGGCTCGAGGGTGCATTCCTGTTGATCGCATACGCAGTAATCGGCGTTGCATTTTTCTTTTTCTGATCGGTAGAAGTCTCTCTTAACCAGGCCCCGCCAACCGATGAGTCCAACAGTCTCACCGCCGGCGACAATCGTTTTCTCACCTGACGGGTCGGCATTGCCGGCCAGTCTGGAGAGCTGGCTTGCAAGTCAGCGCTCGCCCGTAATCCGTGTCACAGAGGGCGACGACCTGATGGCCATCGCCCTCAGGTCGAGGCCCCGCCTCGTGGTGTTCGACGCGCGCGGAACGAGCCCGTTCGATGCGTGCAAGCGGCTCAAGACTGATTCGTACACAGGTGTGGTGCCTGCATTCGTGCTATGCAGGGATGGGGTGGAGAACGTCACTGCTGCGTTTGACGCGGGCACCGATGAAGCAAGCGTCGCGAGTCTCGAAGACCGGGAGATGATCAGGCGGCTCGAGGCGGTTCTTGCGAGATCGCATCGTGACCTTGGGGTCCACCCGTCCACGCGATTGCCTGGAGCCGGGGCCATCGAGGCCGAGATCATGCGACGACTCATGCTGCCCGATCTGTTTGCAGTCTGCTATGCCGACCTCGATCACTTCAAGGAATACAACGACCGTTACAGTTATAATGAAGGGGATCGCGTGATTCGTATCCTCGCGATGCTGCTCCACGACGTAGTAAAGGGACTTTGCGGAGAGAAGGCGTTCGTCGGACACATTGGTGGCGATGATTTTATTTTCATCATCCCGTACGACTCTATCGCGGATACATGCGGCGAGATCACCTCGGTTTTCGACCTGCTCGTGCCTTACCAGTATTCGGAGATCGACCGGCGGGCCGGGTATTTCTTCGGTAAGGATCGCCGGGGAGTACTCGACAGAGTTCCAATGATGACGCTTTCCATTGGTGTAGTTACCAATTCACAGCGTACCTTTACAGAGCCGCGCCAGGTCAGCCGCCTGGCAACGGAAATGAAGACGTACGCGAAGACGCTTGAAGGGTCGGTCTATTCGATCGATCGCCGAACCGACGACAGGCCTGCCGTGTTCGAGATACCATATCCCGGACTTGACGAGGCTGGAGAAAAGGAATGAATGTAAGTTGTCCCGAGTGCTCGACGGTATATCGCGTCGACCCAGCCAAGGTGCCGCAGGGCGGCGTACGAGCTCGTTGCTCGACATGCAACGGAGTGATCTCGATTGGACTCCCTGCGGATTCGGGCGTCAAGGCGAGAAGGACTCCGTCGGATCCGATGGGTGATGCATTTGCGCCGCGGCCCGCTCCTTTCATTCCGACTCACACCCCGCATCGTCAGACCTCTCGCGTTCCGACGCCGGTAATGCCGGCACCAGCGCAGCGCACGCCTCGGGAGGTGCCACGAGTACCCACTCCTGTCGCGCAGCCGCGGGTTCCGACGCCTGAACCCACACAGGCGCATTTGAAAACGCCACCGGCTCAGCCGCGGATTCCAACTCCGGCTGTCAATCGGACGGTGACCTTACCGTACTCGCCCATGCCAACACTTGGAGCGTCGCTTCCTCCGCTTCGCCCAACGCCGGCAACTCCGCGAACCGCGTGGCAACCGATGGCTGCTATTCCAGCGCCCCCAGCGCCGGCGCCGGGGCGGCCTGTTTCAGTTCCTTCGGTAACTCCGCCCTCCGGTTCGTTCGCTCCGTCGCCAGCCGCGTCACCGGTACCCACGCCTGCTCCTGGCGAGCGCCGACCGATCAACCCATTCCTCGCTCGCGATCCCGGACTTCGCGCGAAGAGACTCGCCCGTGCACTCGTTTCGGACATGGTGGCGTATTATCCTGCAAAGCACTCCGAAGGCCTGGAAAAAGGAACGCTCAAGGATCTCTTCAGGGACGAGATCAAGAAGAGCTACGACGAGTACGTCGCCCAGGTTGGAGCTGACTTGGCCCGCACGACGACGCACTTCCAGGAGTCGTTGAACGAGGTTCTCGGTGCCGGCAAGAAAATCTTCTAATCGAGCAGATCTGAATGGCGGAAACGAGCGGGGAACGGGGGCGCGCGCTCTCTGGCATATCGGCGCGACTTGCCGAAGTGCGGAGGTATCTTTGACATCGAGGCAAAGCGCCAGGCGCTGACCTCATTCGAGGCGCGCATGTCGGAGCCGGACTTCTGGAACAACCAGGAGCTGGCTCAATCGGCGGTGCAGGAAGTCAAAACGCTCAAGGGATGGATTGAGCCGTACGACAAGCTCGATGGAAGAATCCAGAGCACGAAAGAGCTGGACGACCTGCTCCGCGACACCCCCGACGCGGATCTCGAGAAAGAGCTCGATTCCGAAATCGAAGCCATTGAAACGGACCTCGATTCATTCGAGCTGAAGACTTTATTGCGCGGCGAGGACGATCATCGCGACGCACAGCTGGAGATAAGCGCCGGTGCCGGCGGAACTGAAGCACAGGACTGGGCCTCGATGATCATGCGCATGTACACGCGCTGGGCCGAGCGAAAGGGATTCGAGCTCGTGCTGCTCGATGAAAGCGAGGGCGAGGAGGCGGGCATCAAGGGCGCGGTTCTCGAGATACGTGGACAGTACGCGTATGGATTTCTGCGGCCGGAAGCCGGGGTTCATCGCCTTGTAAGAATTTCTCCGTTCGATTCAGCCGCGCGTCGTCATACGAGCTTTGCATCGGTCTTTGTCTACCCTGTGGTCAACGAAGACATAAACATCGAGATCAGGGAAGAGGACTTGCGTATCGATGTGTACCGCGCATCGGGAGCGGGCGGCCAGCACGTCAACAAGACGAGCTCGGCCGTGCGTATCACGCATATTCCGACCAACACCGTTGCGGCCTCGCAGGCTCAGCGGTCGCAGTTCAAGAACAAGGCGCAGGCAATGCAGATGCTGAAGAACAAGCTCTACCAGGCCGAAGTGCAGAGGCGCGAAGAGGAAAAGGCGAAGCTCGACGCCAACAAGCAGGACGTCAGCTTCGGCAGCCAGATTCGCAGCTACGTGTTTCAGCCTTATACGATGGTCAACGACCACCGAACCGATCTCAAGATTCCCGACGTACAAAAAGTCATGGACGGCGGTATCGATCCTTTCATTCGAGCGTACCTGAAGCAACAGACCAATGGAGATGCTTCTTGACCGATGATCTGAACTTCGTGCTGAAGGCGCGAAGGGACAAACTTGAAGCATTGAAGGCAGCGGGCGTGAATCCGTTCGCATACTCGTACGCACGTGAGCATACGGCGGCGGAAGCTCTTGCGCTCATGCCGGCATCGGAGTCGCACGACGTTGAGGGTCCGCACGTTACGGTTGCCGGACGGATCGTCGCCTGGCGCGCGCATGGCAAGACCGTGTTCGCGCATCTCGGCGATTCAACCGGGCGCATTCAGCTCTATTTCCGCAAGGATCACCTCGGCGACGAAAAGTTCGGCGTGCTCGATCATTTCGACCTCGGCGATTTCATTGGTGTTTCGGGTTCGTTGTTCCGCACGCGCACGGGTGAGACGACAGTTCGCGTGGAGAGCTTCGAGCTTCTTGCCAAATCACTGAGGCCGCTGCCTTTCGGGAAGGAAGAGGTTGTAGACGGCGAAACGATACGTCATTCGGGATTCAGCGATCCCGAGCAGCGCTACCGCCAGCGTTACGCAGACCTCGCTGTTCATCCTGAGGTGCGCTCCCTGTTCGTCGCCCGATCAAAGATGATCACTTCGATCAGATCGTTTCTCGATGGGCTCAACTATCTGGAAGTCGAAACGCCGGTGCTGCAGCCACTCTATGGCGGCGCTGCTGCCAGGCCATTCGAGACGCATCACAACGCGCTCGACATGCCGCTCTTTCTGCGCATCGCTGATGAGCTATACCTGAAGCGCCTCGTGGTCGGCGGATTCGAGAGAGTTTACGAGATCGGCCACGATTTCAGAAACGAAGGCATCGACCGGACACACAATCCGGAATTCACGATGCTCGAGTTCTATGAGGCGTATGCAGACTACGAAGTGATGATGGAGCGTGTCGAGAAGCTTCTCGTCAGCGTCGCCGATTCGCTTCGCGGGCTGCCGGTGATCGGCGAGAAGGTTCCTTTGCTCGAGCCTCCGTTCAAGCGAGTCGAGTGGGTTCCGTCATTGAACGGCGCCGCAGGTGTGGATGTGATGGCGCTCGGCGAGTCTGAGCTTAGAGAGCTTTCGCGCCGGCTCGGTGTACAACATCCGGAAGACCTGAGTCGCGCGAAGCTGATCGATGAAGTGTTCCAGGAGCTTGTCGAATCAAAACTTATGGAGCCGACGTTTGTCATCGACTATCCCGTCGAGATTTCGCCATTGGCAAAACCGAAGCGCGGAAGTCCAGGGCTCACAGAAAGGTTCGAGCTCTTTGTGAATGGCAAGGAAATGGCAAACGCGTTCAGTGAGCTCAACGATCCGATCGACCAGCGCGCGCGTTTCGAAAGTCTGGCGAAGCAGAAGGCAGCAGGAGATCTGGAAGCATCGGGCGTGGATGAGGACTATCTGCGTGCGATGGAGTATGGCATGCCGCCGATGGGCGGAGTTGGAATTGGATTGGACAGGCTGCTGATGTATTTGACCGGCACGCCACATGTTCGCGATGTGATACTATTTCCCACGATGCGTCCAGAATGAACAAACTCGAGCTTTCCATCGCGTGGCGTTATTTGCGGAGCCGGCGCGGCTCACGCCTCCTTTCGCTCATCAGCGTGATAGCGATCGGTGGAGTGCTCGTCGGTGTAAGCGCCCTCATTCTCATCATGGGTGTGATGAATGGTCTTCAGCGCGATCTTCGTGAGAAGATTCTGGTTGGAAGTCCGGATATCAGAGTTCTCAGTTATGGCGAGGACCTCAAGATCACGGACTGGCCGTCGGTACTGACGAAGGTAAAGCAGGTTCCGGGAGTGGTCGGTGCCGCACCATTCGTTCTCGTAGAAGGCGGAATGAATGCTGGACACGATTACGCCGGTGCGGTCTACATCGTCGGCATTACGCCTCAGGGACGCGGAGTGCCTGACGTTACGACGATCAGGCAGCATGTGATCTCGGGTGACTTTCGTTTCGCCAGCAGCGATGGCCAGCATCGTGGGGTCGTGCTCGGCAAGCTCGTCGCGTCGCGTTACAACGCGTGGCCGGGCGACAAAATCAATCTCGTATCGATTTCGGGCGTCAAACCCAATGCGGTTACCGGACAATTCGTTCCTCGATATTTCCAGTTCGAGGTCACCGGTGTTGTCGAGACGGGCATGTACGAATACGACAATACCTATGTGTATGTCGCACTCGATCGCGCGCAGGAGTTTGCCGCGTTAGGTGATGGTGTCACCGGAATCGAAGTGAAGACAACGGACCGCTGGTCGGCCGACAAGGTTGCTCAGCGAATCACCGCCACCCTCGGCTGGCCATATCGCACTGTTGACTGGCAGGAACAGAATCGCTCGCTCTTTCAGGCCCTCAAGCTCGAAAAGCTCGGGATGGGCGTGATCCTCCTTCTCATTGTGATGGTTGCGGCATTCAACATCGTGAGCACGTTGACGATGGTTGTTGCCGACAAGACGCGCGAGATCGGAATTCTGAAGGCGATGGGATTGCCTGCGAAATCGATTCGTCGAGTCTTCCTTGCGCAGGGAATCGTGATCGGGCTGGTGGGCACTCTGCTCGGGCTGCTCGTCGGATTCGGCGGCGCGTTCGCGCTGGAGAAGTACAAGTTCATCCCGCTGGATCCGACGATCTATTTCATCGATCACCTTCCGGTGTCGACGCAGCCGGCTGACGTCGCGTGGATCGTCCTTGCGAGCGTGGTAACTGCTGCGCTGGCCACTCTCTATCCGGCAATTCAGGCGTCGCGGCTCTATCCCATCGACGCGATCAGGCACGAATAGAAATGGCAGTGCTCGAAGCGCACGATGTTCACAAGACTTATACAGGCGGCGACGGCGGCACGATCAACGTGCTGAGCGGGGTCAATCTCGCAGTGAACCGCCGCGAGATGGTTGCGATTGTCGGCGCGAGCGGCGCAGGAAAATCGACACTCCTTCACGTGCTCGGCGCATTGGACAAGCCGACGCGCGGATACGTCGTCATTGGCGGCGACCCAATCAACGGGCTCGACGAGGAGCAGCTGGCCTCACTGAGGAACCGGTCAGTGGGATTCGTCTTTCAGTTCCATCATCTGCTTCGGGAATTCTCGGCGTTGGAAAACGTGATGATGCCTATCCGGATCTCGGGAAAATCAGAGCCGGAGGCGCGAAGCCGCGGTCAGGAGCTTCTGGCCAGGGTCGGACTAAGCGCGAGAATGCATCACCGACCGTCGGAGCTTTCAGGTGGCGAGCAGCAGCGGACGGCGGTGGCTAGAGCGCTGGCGATGGACCCCAGGGTCGTTCTGGCGGACGAGCCGTCTGGCAATCTGGATCTGGCCAACGGGGAAATGCTGCACGATCTGCTGACCGAAGTGGTCAATGATCTCGAGATAGGCATGGTTGTGGTCACTCATAATCGCCTCCTGGCAGGCCGGGCGGACCGGGTACTTTTGCTGGAAGGCGGCATCCTGAGCGAAACGGTAGTAGGCGACACCATCGTCTGAGTGTTACCGTAAGTAGACGAGAGTGTTGCGACGACACGGATGTGGCGTCTACGAGTCAGGGGCGGGGGAGTCGGATGATCTGCGATGTCTGCAAGGAAGGGGATGCTGTAATTCAGCTTACCGAGGTTGAGGGCAGTGGTGCTCGCCATCTCCACCTCTGTGAGCGCTGCGCTGCCGAGCGCGGCGTTGAGACGACTGTGTCTGCCCCCAAGGCGCAGATCACGGACTTCCTCCAGAGCGTCCATCAGGCCATGCAGGCGACCCAGGGCGATGCCGCGCGCTGCACATTTTGCTCGTCCACGTTCCGCGACTTCAGATCGACGGGTCGTCTTGGCTGCGCGCACTGTTACGACGCATTCGAGAACAGCATGCGCGACCTGCTTCGCAGAGTTCATGGGAACTCCAGGCATATCGGTCGCGAGTACCGGCCGCCTGCCAACGAAATTATTCCTGATGGCGGGACTGCCAACGAGCTGCGCGACCGACTTCGCCGCGCAATCGAGTCGGAGCAGTTCGAGCTTGCTGCTGACATTCGCGACAAGCTGAGAGGACTCGACTGATGCTCGATCTTTCTCTGCTTCCTGACGGAGGAGTCGGCTGGCTCGATGCGTCGGGATCGAATCCTGACATCGTGATCTCGACGCGAATCCGGCTCGCAAGGAATCTTGAAGGTTATGCGTTCGCAGGCCGGGCCCGCGACGGGGAGCGACTTCGCATTCTGTCGCAGGTCCAGCAGGCGATGAGCGCGATGAGCGGATTCAGGCATGGGCTGATGCTTCGTGTCGATGAGATGGCGCCGGAAGACCGGCTGCTTCTTCACGAGCGCCACCTTGTGAGCCGTGAGCTGGCCGGTCTGGACCCTCAGCGCCCGGTTCGGAGCGGCTCCGCGGTTTATGTGGCGCGCGGAACGAGCATCATGGTGAACGAGGAGGATCATCTCCGTCTTCAGTCTCTGGAGTCAGGTCTTCGAATCGCCGAGGGGTTCAACTCGGTTGAAGCGCTGGAGACGGAGCTGGGTGAGCTCGTTCCTTACGCATTTCACAGAGAGTTCGGCTATCTCACCGCTTGTCCGACGAATGCCGGGACCGGACTTCGTGCGTCGGTGTTGATCCATCTGCCCGGACTCGTGCTCACCAAGGAAATTGGGAAAGTCCTGTCGGGTCTCCAGCAGGTAGGTCTCACATATCGCGGTCTTTACGGCGAAGGAAGTGAGGTGGTCGGAAATTTCTTCCAGATTTCCAACCAGACGACGCTTGGCCGGAGCGAGCCCGAGCTGCTGGAATACCTTACCCGAGTGGTGACTCACGTCATTGAACGTGAGGAAGAAGCAAGAAAAGTATTGCTTAGAGACGCGGGTTATATTATCGAAGACAAGCTCTGGCGCGCGTACGGAACGCTGCGTTACGCGCGAAGCCTCACGTTCGACGAGGTGATGAGCTATCTGAGCAGTGTAAGACTTGCCGTCGGTCTGAAACTGATCACCGATCTGAGTGTATATACCCTCAACAAGCTCCTGATATTCAGTCAGTCAGCACACCTGGCGCATGCCGAGGGGCGCGAGCTGACAACGAGCGAAGCGAACATTGCGCGCGCGAAGTACGTGCGCCGAGTACTCGCCGACGATACGGGGTCTACACGATGAACGGCTACAATTTCACCGAACGTGTTCGGAAGGTTCTCGCCATGGCGCGAGAGGAAGCCGAGAGGCTTCGCCACGAATACGTAGGTACCGAGCACATCCTGCTCGGACTCATTCGCGAAGGTGAAGGGGTCGCTGCGGCGGTCCTTCAGAACCTGAGCGTTGACCTCGACGAGATCCAGCAGAAGATCGAGGACACGGTAAAGAAGGGCAAAGCTGCTGCCGCTACCGGTCCTGATCTTCCGTATACGTCACGGGCCAAGAAGGTTCTCGAGCTGGCCATGGCCGAAGCTCGCGACCTCACGCACAACTATGTCGGCACCGAGCACCTGCTCCTTGGTCTTCTACGCGAAGAAAAGGGAATTGCTGCGCAGGTATTGACTGACGCCGGAATCAACCTCGACGCCGCGCGCACCGAGACACTTCGGCTGCTCGGCACGGACATGCCTGCGGGCGGCGCGTCCGCTCCATCGTCAGGCGCGCCGTCCGCCGTGCCTGGCTCGACGGGCAAGGGCGAGAAAAAGTCCAAGACGCCCGCTCTCGATCACTTCTGCCGCGACCTGACTCAGCTTGCAGGTGAAGGTCAGCTCGATCCGACCATCGGACGCGCAAAGGAGATCGAGCGCGTGATGGAGATCCTGACGCGTCGCAAGAAGAACAATCCGGTTCTCATCGGCGAGCCTGGTGTAGGCAAGACAGCGATTGTCGAAGGTCTGGCTCAGCTCATCGCCAACGGAGAATGCCCGGACAGTCTTCGCGAGCATCGGGTTCTCTCGCTCGACATGGCTGCGGTCATCGCCGGCACGAAATATCGAGGACAGTTCGAAGAGCGGCTCAAGGCGGTGATGAACGAGATCGCTCAGAACAAGAACATCATCCTGTTCATTGACGAGCTGCACACGCTCGTTGGTGCAGGAGCTGCCGAAGGGGCGATCGACGCGAGCAACATGCTGAAGCCTGCGCTTGCGCGCGGGGAGCTTCAGTGCGTCGGCGCATCGACTTTGAACGAGTACCGCAAATACATCGAGAAGGACGGAGCCCTCGAGCGCCGCTTCCAGACCGTCATCGTCGAGCCGCCGTCGGTGGACGAGACCGTGGAGATCCTCAAGGGACTTCGCAAGAAGTACGAGGAGCACCACAAGGTGACGATCCCCGATGGTACTCTGGCGGCCGCCGCGAAGATGTCGGAGCGCTACATCACCGACAGATTCCTGCCCGACAAAGCCATCGACGTGATCGATGAAGCTGGCGCGCGCGCGCGTCTCGCAACTCAGTCACCGCCGCCGGCTGTTGCCGAGCTCAAAGGACAGCTCGATGCCGTCAATGTCGACAAGGAAGCAGCCGTGCGCGATCAGAACTTCGAGCGCGCTGCGTCATTGCGCGACCGTGAGCGCGAGCTGCAGGGCGATATCCGCCGCAAGCAGGAAGAGTGGGAGAAGCATCGCCAGTCGCACCGTCCGGTCCTAGGTGAGGAGGAGGTTGCCTTCATCGTGAGCCGTTGGACTGGAATTCCAGTGATGCGTCTCCAGGAAGCCGAGACGGCGAGACTGATGCGGATGGAGGAGGAGCTCCACCAGTCAGTGGTCGCGCAGGAAGAGGCGATCAAGGCTCTCGCGCGCTCGATCCGTCGCAGCCGCGCAGGACTCAAGGATCCGAATCGTCCGATCGGCTCGTTCATCTTCTCGGGCCCGACCGGAGTCGGCAAGACCGAAGTCGCTCGCCAGCTGGCCAAGTTCCTGTTCGCCGATCCGTCGGCTCTCATTCGCGTCGACATGAGTGAATACATGGAGAAGTTTTCGGTGTCCCGCCTCATCGGCGCTCCCCCGGGATACGTCGGCTACGAAGACTCGGGAACGCTGACCAAGGCCGTGCGTCGCAAGCCGTACAGCGTGGTTCTGCTCGACGAGATCGAGAAGGCGCACCCCGATGTGTTCAACATCCTGCTGCAGGTGCTGGATGAAGGACACCTCACCGACAACTACGGCCGCGTGATCGACTTCAAGAATACGGTCGTCATCATGACGTCGAACATCGGAGCGCGCGACATCACGAAGGGCCGCGGATTGGGCTTCCACGCGCCGGATCAGAAGTCGAGCTTCGAGCGCATGGCGGAGAAGGTGAAGGAGGAGATGCAGCACGTCTTCAATCCCGAGTTCCTCAACCGTCTCGACGACGTGATCGTGTTCCACCCGCTGTCGAGGGAGAACATTGCCGAGATCGTCAACATTCTCCTGAAGGATGTTCAGAAGCGCCTTGGCGACGAGGAGCTGACGCTGAAGCTCACCGAGGCTGCGTCCGCGCACCTGGTGAAGCACGGCTACGACGAAAGGTTCGGAGCACGGCCGCTCAAGCGTGCGATCCAGAAATACATCGAGGATCCGCTCTCGGAGAAGATCCTCCTGGCCGAGTTCTCGAAGGGCGACGAGATCGAAGTCGATCTCGCTCCGGATGGCGAGAAGCTCGAGTTCCGCGTGCTGAGCGGGACGCCGAAGGCCTAGCAGAACACGCCACACATCAACGGGGCCGCTGGAGAGGAGCAACTCTCCAGCGGCCCCGTTGTCTAATCAGAATACTCGCAATGGAGCGAGGACCTCAGCCAAACTGATTAGTGTATATTTGTGTGATGCGTAAAATAGCTTCATATGTGCTGGCGTTTGCGGCACTTGGCGCAGCTCCTCTGTATGCTCAGGAGAGCGCGCCCGGAGCCTGTGCGACGCCTGAATCCATAGTCGTCACTGGCAGCTCGAGGGTCGACACCGCAGCCGTCCGCGCGACAGCAGGGCTGTCCACGGGCGCGCAGCTGAACGTCCACGACCTGCAGGCGGCGATCAAAGCCCTGTACGCGACGGGCCAGTTCGACGACGTGCAGATCATCTGCCGCGTGTCGCCCACGACCTCCAAGGCGAGCCTGGTGCTGCAGGTCAAGGAGCGTCCGATCCTCACCGCTTACAAGGTGATCGGTGCGGACCGCGTGGCGCCGAAAGACGTGAAAGAGAAGCTCGCGTTTCCAACCGGCAGCCCGGTCGATCCTGGAAAGATCAGCAAGGCGATCGCCAGCGTGGACTCACTCTACGAGAGCAAGGGCTACTACCTCGCGAGCGTCAAGCCGGAATCGACCATCACCGACGGAAAGCTCTCGATCAACTTCAATATCGACGAGGGCAGACGACTCGCTATCTCCGGCATTCGCATCAACGGAAACACCAAGGTTTCGGATGGCGACGTCGTGGGCGCGATGGACACGAAGCCAGAAGGCTTTCTGTGGATGCGTAACGGCGAGCTGGACGATGCCAAGTACGCGCAGGACCTGAGCGAGAAAATTCCGCAGCTCTACGCCGGCCGGGGCTACATCGATTTCAGGATCCTCAAGGATACGCTGATCGTGGATCGCGCCAAGGGAAAGGGACTGATCGACATCACGGTCAGTGAGGGCCCGCGATACAAGGTTGGCAACTTCGAGGTGATCGGCAACCGCCGCTTCTCGACCGACCAGATCAACGTGTTCTATCCGTTCGGCAAGAATCAGCAGGCTACGATAACGCAGAAGGCGACTGGCCTGATCCGTCGAAGCCACACCAACCCACCGAACACGTTCGATGAAGCAAAGTGGGATGGCGCCCAGCAGAAGCTGATGGAAGCCTACAACGACGAAGGCTACATCTATGCGACGATTCGTCCCGTCACTGAGCGAGTTCCGAGCAACGACTCGGTTCGCAAGGTGAACCTGCGCTGGGAGATCGACGAGCGCTCCCCGGCGATCGTCAACAGAATCGAGATCTCGGGCAACGACTACACTCACGAGTCCTGCATCCGGGAGCAGATCGTTCTCGCGCCAGGTCAGGTTTTCAACCGCAACTATCTCATTCGCAGCTACCAGAACATCGGCAATCTCAACTTCTTCGAGACGCCGATGACCGCGCCAGAAACGCGGCCCAGCGGTGAGCAGGGCGACGTCGATATCGTCTTCAACGTGAAGGAAAAGCGGACCGGCAACGTCAACTTCGGCGCGTCGATGGGCCAGGGCACCGGACTCGGCGGCTTCATTGGGCTGGATCAGCCGAATCTTCTCGGACGCTGCAAGAGAGCGCAGCTGCAGTGGCAGTTCGGCCGCTACCTCAACGACTTCAACGCGACGTACAGCGACCCGAACATCCGCCAGACGCGCGTCTCCGGCAGCTTCACCGCATATCACAGTCGCTCCCGTTACACAGTGGCCGATCTTGGTGGAATCATCAGAACCGGTGGACAGATACAGCTCGGCTTTCCGGTTCCGCAGTCGATTTATACTCGACTCTTCGTCTCGTACGGTGGAGAAAAAGTCAATTACACCAGCGACGGATTGCTGGGCACAGTGGCACAAGCGTGCAAGAACTGCTTCCGCTCGACGCTCGGATTCACCGCGACGCACGATACGCGGACGGGACTGCCATTTCCCGCCGACGGTGGCCTCCAGTCATTCAACGCGCAATTCAACGGTGGGCCGCTCGGGGGCACAGCGAGCTTTCAGCGTTACACGACTGAGCTGCGGTCCTTCGCTCCAATCGGACGGATTGGCGGCAGCCTTCTTGGGAGCGAGCCGATGGTGTTCGTGGTTGGCTTGTCGGCCAGGTCGGGCGCCGTGTTCGGAAACCCGGGGCCGTTTTTCTCGACCCAGGCCTTCGCGCTCGGCGGCACCCAGTATGGCGAGCAGCTTCGCGGGTACGATGAGTTCTCGGTTACTCCCAATGGATATAATCCTGCTGGCGGCGACACTCAGGCCACGACGGCTTCGTTCGGCAACGCGTTCTTCGTGGGGACCGGCGAGCTCGGTCTGAGGATAAACCAGTCGCTCTACATCAACACGTTCTTCGAAGGCGGCAACGTGTGGAACAAGCCGCGTGAGTTCGATCCGACCCGGTTGTTCCGGAGCGCAGGCTTCGGAGCAAGTACTTTGAGCCCGCTTGGACCTTTGGGTGTGGACATTGGGTATGGGTTCGACAAGATTGACGCTCAGGGGCGGCCGGCACCAGGCTGGAAGCTCCACTTTAAACTCGGACAATTTTTCTAACACCGGAGTCATAAATGCGTTTGCTTCTCCGTGCATGCTCCATCGCACTGGCCACATCACTGATCCTTGCCGGGAACGCAGGAGCACAGGCCTCACAGGCCCCTCCGTCGCCGGCCAAGATCGGCTACATCAATTCGGCGCAGCTGCTCCAGCAGGCACCCGGACGCGCTGAAGCGGAGGCGCAGTTCGAGAGGGAGGTTGGAGTCTACCGCCTGCAGATTCAGCGGATGGATGACTCCCTGAGGACGATGATGGCCGCGTTCGATCGCGACGCGCCCAAGCTGGATAGCGCAACGCGGGAGACCCGTCGCACGACAATCGGGCGGCGCGAGGTCGAGTATCAGGGACGCGCGCGCGGACTCGATTCAACGATGCAGGCCCGGCAGGCCCAGCTCGTAAAGCCCATCATGGAGCGCGTTCAGAGCGTCATCGAGGCGATCCGCGCCGAGGATAACTACTCCGTTATTCTTGATGTCGGGTCGCAGGTCAGCGTCGTAGTCGCCGCGGACAAGCGGCTCGATCTAACCGATCGGGTTCTTGCGCGGCTGAAGAGTCAGGGTCCACCGCCGGCAGCACCAGCGAGCGGCACCATCCCACAACCCGCGGGAGTGACTCGGCCCAAGAAGTGACCGGGTATACGGATTCGAAACTTTCAATAAGCGGTGATGGTGCTAGCACTATCACCGCTGAGTCTATTGCGGCCCTGGTCGCTGGCGAGCTCGTAGGCGACGGAAAGACGGTTGTCAGCGGAGTCGCACCCCTCGACCGCGCCGAGACGAATCACCTCAGCATATTGTCGAACGGTAAGTATGCGCCGATGATGGCAACGACCAGGGCAGGCGTCGTCCTGGTCGATCCCGAATTCCGTGATGTGCCCGGTGCTCCGCGCGCGCGCATCATTGTCGCGCAGCCGCTCGAGAAGCTGCTGTCGTTGCTGCCAAGACTGTATCCGCAGCAAATCCCGACGGCCGGAGTCGCATCTACCGCGCGAATCGCAAAGGGGGCGAGCATCGGACAGCGAGTCTCCATCGGCGAGTACGCCGTCATCGGAAAAGGAGCCACGATCGGCGACGGTGCCGCGATCGGCGCTCATAGTGTCGTGGGAGACAGAGTCTCGATCGGCAAGGATGCGCGGCTGTGGCCAGGCGTCACGATTTACGCCGGAACGATCCTGGGTGCGCGCGCCATGATTCAATCAGGTGCCCGTATCGGGTGCGATGGGTTTGGCTATGTGTTCCGCGATGGCGCGCACCAGAAGATTCCTCACGTCGGCGGCTGCATCATCGGGGACGATGTAGAGGTCGGCGCCAACAGCACGATCGACCGCGGCAGCATCGACGATACCGTCGTCGGGAATGGAACCAAGATCGACAACCTGGTGCACGTCGGTCACAACGTCCGCATCGGTCAGAAATGCCTGCTGATCGCTCAAGTCGGTGTGTCCGGCTCGACGCAGATCGGCGATGGCGCGATCCTCGGGGGACAAGCCGGCATCGCCGGGCATCTCACAATCGGCGCGGGGGCTCGCGTCGCTGCGCAGGCAGGCGTGTTCGGCGACGTGCCGGCCGGTGAAAGCTGGTCCGGATATCCAGCGCGTCCGCATCGCGAATCACTTCGCGCATCGGCTGCACTGTTTAAATTGGCCGGGATGATGCGACGGCTGGAGAAATTGCTCGCGGACCCGGAACCCAGGTGAGCCGGACAACTTTGGCCCGTCCAGCGGTGCTGGAAGGGGTAGGCCTGCATCTTGGTGTGCAGTGTCGAATAACGTTTCAGCCGGCGACCGCCAAACAGGGAATCGTATTCCGGCGCACTGATTGTCCCGGTCTGCCGAAGATCCGCGCTCATGTCAGCGAAGTGAGTGGCAGTGAGCGGCGCACGCAGCTGGGCAAGGCCGATCACGCCATACATACTGTCGAGCACGTGCTTGCAGCCGTGACCGGCATGGGGATCGACGACGTCACCATCGACATGGATGGGCCGGAGCCGCCCATACTCGACGGCAGCGCAGCGCCTTTCGTCGCCGCGCTGTCAGAGGCGGGACTTGCGGCGATCGATGGCGAACCGGAGTTTTTGCGTCTGACCGAGCCGGTGCGGATCATAGACGGTGCGTCAGTCTATGAAGCTTATCCGTCGGATGGACTCGAGCTCGACGTAACGATCGAGTTTCCGCATCCGCTGATCGGCAAGCAGTCGCGTAAGTTCACAATTACGGAAGAATCGTTCGCGAACGAGTTGTCGAGGGCGCGGACGTTCGGCTTCGTTCATGAAGTCGACGCTCTTCGTGCCAAGGGGATCATCAAGGGCGCATCGCTCGAGAACACCGTCGTGCTCGACGACTGCGATGTCCTGAGTGGCGAGCTGCGCTGGAACGACGAGTTCGTGCGGCACAAGGCGATGGATTGCATCGGGGATCTGGCGCTGGCGGGTGCGCGAGTACGCGCGCGGATCGTCGCGGTAAAACCGAGTCATCGCGGAACGGTGACGCTGGTGCGGGAGATGTTGAAGGCCGGCCGAAAGGAGAAAAGGATGTATACGATTGAAGACATCATGAAGGTTTTGCCCCACCGCTATCCGTTCCTGCTGGTGGACCGGATTCTCGAGATTGAAGAGAAGAAGCGGATCGTGGGGTTGAAAAACGTCACCATCAACGAGCCTTTCTTCCAGGGACATTTCCCCGGTCATCCGATCATGCCGGGGGTCCTGATAATCGAAGCGATGGCGCAGGTAGGCGGCATGCTCCTGATGGGATCAGTCGATTCTCCCGAGAGCAAGGTCGTGTACTTCATGTCGCTCGACAACGTGAAGTTCCGGCGGCCGGTGAAGCCCGGCGACCAGATCCGGTTCGAGCTGGAGGTCACTCAGCTGCGGGGAATGGTCTGCAAGATGCACGGAATCGCGATGGTGGAAGGCGACATCGTCGCCGAGGCCGACATGGCAGCGATGGTGCGCGACCGATGACCGTCCCGCGGATCCACCCGTCCGCGATAATCTCGCCCGACGCAGAAATTGCATCGGACGCCATGATCGGCGCCTTCGCGATCATCGGCGAGAACTGCACGGTCGGGAGCGGATGCGTCATCTCTCCGCGCGCGACGCTCGAGCGAAACGTCACTCTCGGGCAGAATGTCAAAGTCGGCATGGGCTCGATCCTCGGCGGGATGCCACAGGATCTGAAGTTCGCCGGCGAGGAGACGACAGTCGAGATCGGCGACGGCACGGTCATACGCGAATACACGACGATCAATCGTGGGACCGCGCACTCGTTCAAAACAAGCGTGGGTAAGAGCTGTCTTCTCATGTCGTATGTGCATCTCGGGCACGACTGCCACGTGGGGAACAACGTCATCCTGTCCAACGTCGTTCAGCTAGCAGGTCATGTCACAGTCGAAGACAAGGTGATCATATCCGGACTCAGCGCGGCGCATCAATTCGTGCGGATCGGCCGCCAGAGCTTCATTGGCGGAATGTCGCGTGTGTCAAAGGACATTCCCCCCTTTCTCAAGGCGGTGGGAAACCCGGTCAAGCTCTATGGCCTCAACTCCGTCGGCCTGCAACGCGCCGGTATGGACGAAACGACGATACTCGAGCTCAAGCGCGCGTACCGGCTCCTCTTCCGATCGGACCTCAATCTGACGCAGGCGATCGAGCGGGTGCAGAGCGAGCTCGATCCTCTCCCAGAGGTGCAGGACCTGATACGATTCGTCGAGGCCAGTGAGCGCGGAGTGGTGGTTTGACGAGCACACCGCGCGTCGGTGTCGTCGGCGCTGGCAGCCTCGGGTTTCACCACATCAGGATTCTGCGCGATCTTCCCGGCATTCAGTTCAGCGGCTTCGTCGAGGCCAAACCGGAGCGCAGAGCAGAGGTGGAGAAGGAGCTAAAGGTCAAGAGCCATCCGACGCTCGAGAGTCTCCTCCAGGCTTCGGACGCGCTCGTCATCGTTGTGCCGACCTCCGCGCACTTTGCGGTGGCGACCGCCGCGATAGAGGAGGGCAAGCATGTCTTCATCGAGAAGCCGATCACGACGACGCTCGAAGAAGCCGACAGTCTCCTCGCACTTGCCAGCAAGAAAGGAGTGATGGTCCAGGTAGGACACATCGAGCGTTTCAACCGCGCCGTGCGCGCCGCGCTCCCACATGTGAAGAAGCCGAGGTTCATCGACAGCGAGAGGCTGGCGCCATTCAGTCCGCGCGGGTCTGACGTGGCGGTCGTATTGGACCTGATGATCCATGACATCGACCTGCTTCTTACGCTAGTTGGTTCGGGAGCGCGCGACATTTCAGCGGTAGGCGTGCCCGTGCTCACGCCGATGCTCGACATCGCCAACGCCAGAGTCACGTTTACATCGGGCGCCGTCGCGAACATCACTTCGAGCAGAATCTCGCGAGAGAAAAAAAGGAAGATCAGAATCTTCCAGCAGAGCGGCTATCTGTCGCTCGATCTGGCGGCGGGGACTGGCGAATTCTTTCGCCTTCGGTCGGACATGGACCCGCTCGCGCTACGATCCGCGCCGGCGGACATAATGGCGTTCGTCGACCGCATCAAGCTGGAGGCTCCGGACGGTGAGCCATTGAAGCTCGAGCTGGAAAGTTTCGTCGCCGCGCTAAGAGGGAAGGGGCCGATCGTCGTAACGGGCGAAGAGGGCAGGTTGGCGTTGGGCGTCGCGCTCCGAATCGTGAAGGAGATCGAACTGACTCTTCCTTCTCTGGTCGGATACGCGCTGCACCATGCGTAAGGTATTGTTCGTCGCTGGAGAAGCTTCCGGCGACCTTCATGCGGCGGGTGTGGCTGCGGCGTTGCGGCGCGTGCGGCCAGAGCTGGATCTTGCAGCTGTCGGCGGCTCGCGATTGGCCGAGCAGGGCGTCCAGCTCATTCATCGCGACAACCTGCTCGGCGTGATGGGATTCCTGGAGGTGCTGAAGCACGTACCCCGTCACTTCATGCTTCTCCGAACGATCAGATCGATGCTCGCGCGGGGTGAGATCGCCCTGGTTGTACTGATCGACTATCCAGGCTTCAACATGAAGGTGGGAGAGGCCGCAAAGCGAGCAGGCGTGCCGGTGCTCTACTACGTGACGCCGCAGGTCTGGGCGTGGGGCGCGGGGCGCCTTCCGAAGCTCGCGCATCTCATCACGAAGGCCGCCGTCATTCTCCCGTTCGAGGAGCCGCTGCTTCGAGGCTACGGAATCGACGCGACGTTCGTCGGCCATCCGATGCTCGATCGCGCCGTCAACATGCCAACGAAGCAGGAGGCACGGGAAGCGCTCGGTCTGGCGCAGAATGCTCCGGTCCTCGCCCTTTTTCCAGGTAGCAGGCAGCAGGAGATCGACCGGCTCATCGACGATTTCGTGGCGACAGCGCGCGAGCTGCAGGCCAGAATTTCGGGATTGCAGATGATCGTCAGCGTAGCGTCGACGGTCGCGCTCGACTCGGCTCGCTGCCCGTTCAGACTGGTGCACTCGGCCTCGCTCAGCGTCCTGCGCGCGGCGGACGCCGCTCTCTGCAAGAGCGGCACGACGACGCTGGAGGCTTCGATCGCCGATTGTCCGCTCGTCGTCGCCTATCGCACCGGACGAATCTCATACGCGTTGGCCAAGCGGCTGGTGAAAGTGCCGCACATCGGCCTCGTGAACGTCGTTGCCGGGAGAGAAGTCGCACGCGAATTCATCCAGGACGAGATCGTGCCTGCGCGCATGGCGGACGCGTTGGCGCCGTTATTGGACAACGAGAGCTCTCAACGAAAAGAAGTTCTTGCCGGGCTCGCGGAAGTCCGCTCGAAGCTGGGAACGCCGGGAGCGGCAGATCGCGTCGCGCGAATGGCTAGCGAGCTCGTAGGCGCGAGCGGATGAGCAGCGCGGGGGAGAGCGAGTCACTCTCGCTGGGGTCGAGAGCGTCTCTGCTGGCGGGGATGGGGGCCCTGCGCGCGCTTGCACTGACCTGGCGCATCCGCGTCGTGAACGGCATAGCTGTCGATAATGTGCGCGCCGCAAAGCAGCCGTTCATCTTTACGCTCTGGCATGGGCAGCTTCTGCCGCTTCTCT
Organism: Gemmatimonadales bacterium; assembly: GCA_038316775.1. GTDB lineage: Bacteria > Gemmatimonadota > Gemmatimonadetes > Gemmatimonadales > Gemmatimonadaceae > UBA4720. The sequence goes on from JBBQAV010000001.1 coordinate 22,277, forward strand.
GGCAGCACAGAGAACAAGGTGTCGCGATTCTAATCAGTGAGCACCGCGACGGGGAGCTCGTCGCCCGGGCAGCGACATCGCTCGGACTGCGCCTCATCCGGGGATCGACTACGCGGGGGGGCGGCCGCGCGCTCATCTCGATTGTGAGCGAGCTCAAGGGCGGAGGCGAAGTCGCGATCACTCCGGATGGACCGAAAGGACCCGCGCGGAGATTTGCGCCGGGTGCATTGATCGCCGCGCAGCGGTCCGACTCGTACATCATTCCCGTGGTGGCGGTCGCGGACCGGGCCTGGCACCTGAACAGCTGGGATCGATTCATGATTCCAAAACCCTTTGCGCGAGTAACCGTCGCCTATGGAAATCCTGCCAAGGTGCTGGCAACTACATCGCGCGCCGCGGCAGAAGAAGGTCAGCGCTTCGAGGACCTGATGAGCGACGCGATCCGGAACGCTGGTGGCTGATCTCCGAAGAGCGCTCGAGGCGGTGTGGGCCGGCCGGGGTGCGCGCGCCCGCGCCGTCCGCTCAATGCTCGCGCCGGCCGAGCTCCTTTACGGTGCGGTCGTCGCGACGAGAGGAAAGCTTTACGACTGGCACATCTTTCGAGCGGAAAAATTCTCGGTGCCAGTACTCAGCGTCGGAAATCTCTCGGTTGGGGGAACCGGAAAGACGCCGGTTGCCGCGTGGCTTACCAGGCAGCTCGTGGAGCGCGGGCTGGCCCCGGCAATAGTCCTTCGTGGCTACGGCGACGATGAAACCCTCGTGCACGAGCGGCTCAACGAGGGAGTGCCCGTCATTGCGGCGCCCGATCGCGCGCGGGGAATTCGGGACGCCATCGCGCGTGGTGTCGGTGTCGTCGTGCTCGACGATGCGTTTCAACACAGGCGGGCCAGCAGGGACGCCGACATCCTCCTCGTGAACGCAGACGCGTGGACGGGGAAGCCGCATCTCCTTCCGGCTGGTCCGTGGCGGGAGCCACTACGGGCAGCGCGGCGCGCGACACTGATCATCATCACGCGAAAGACAGCCACGAGATCCGCAGTCGAGGACGTGAAGCGTGCACTCGCCAGCGCGGCGCCGCAGATACCGGTGGCTATGGCACATCTGGTCCCTTCAGAACTGAAAAGCACTGCTACCGGACAGACTCTTCCATTGCAGGCTCTCGAAGGAGCTGATCTGACAGCAATCGCCGGCATCGCGAACCCCGATGCGTTTTTCAAGCAGCTCACCGAGCTCGGCGCCGTGGTGCGTCCGCACAGCTTTCCCGACCACCACGCTTTCACCGAGGCGGAAGCGCGCACGCTGGCGGGGCTCGCGGGCAACTCTGATTTTGTCGTTTGTACGCTCAAGGATGCGGTGAAACTGGAACTGCTATGGCCTGTCGAAGCGGGGTCATTATGGTATGTTTCACAGCGCTTGCGGATCGAGGGCGGCGCGGAGCACATCGACCGATTGCTCGACAAACTGCTACTGCCCGCGCGATAAACCGGGAACCCCGACACAAGACCAATATCCGAACTCATGGCCACCGACTATCGAATTCCAGCCAACAGACTCGTTCGACCAGACAAGGACCGGTTCCTCGATGAGGAGAATCCATTCGAGGCGATGATGTCTCGGTTCGACAAGGCGGCGGAGCTGCTGGATCTCGAGCCCGGATTGTACAAGGTGCTGCGACAGGCGGAGAAGCAGGTGATTGTCTCGATCCCGGTCATGATGGACAACGGCCAGGTAGATGTGTTCGAAGGCTATCGGGTGCAATACAACACGTCGCGCGGACCCGCGAAGGGCGGTATCCGCTTCGACATGAACGTGACGCTGGAAGAGGTGAAGGCTCTCGCGGCGTGGATGACCTGGAAGTGCGCCGTGGTCAACATTCCCTTTGGCGGCGCGAAGGGCGGCGTGCGCTGCGATCCCCTCGCCATGAGCGCGGCAGAGCTCGAAAAACTTACCCGCCGCTACACGTCGGGAATCATCAACATGCTCGGACCCGATACTGACGTCCCGGCTCCTGATGTCAACACGAACGAGCGCGTGATGGCCTGGGTGATGGACACCTACTCGATGCACGTGGGCCACACGGTCACCGCCGTCGTCACCGGAAAGCCGGTGGAGCTGGGCGGATCGCTTGGACGCCGCGAGGCGACGGGTCGTGGCTGCATGATCTGCACGAAGGAAGCGTTGAAGCATCTTGGGATGCCCGTGAAGGGAACCACGGTGGCAGTCCAGGGCTTCGGCAACGTCGGATCCGTTGCGGCGGAACTGCTCGCTCGCGAGGGGTGCAAGATCGTCGCGATCGGCGACCGGTCGGTCGGCCTCTACAATGCGAACGGAATCGACATCGATGATGCCATCGCGCATGTGAAGAAGAACCGCTCTCTCGAGGGATACGGCAAGGCTGAGGTGATAAGCGGCGCGGAATTGCTGACGCTCGACGTGGATGTGCTGCTGCCGGCCGCGCTCGAGAACGTGATCACGACGCGTAACGCCGGTGACATCAAAGCGAAGATCATCTGCGAGGGAGCGAACGGCCCCACCACAGCGGCCGCGGATTCAATCCTCGACGAGAACGGGATATTCGTGATTCCCGACATCCTCGCCAACGCCGGCGGAGTCACGGTCTCGTACTTCGAGTGGGTACAGGATCGAGGCGGCTATTTCTGGACGGAAGAGCTCGTCAACGAACGGCTCGAGACGATCATGCGCCACAGCTTCCACGCCGTACTCGATCTCTCGAAGAAGAACCGGGTGAACATGCGCACCGCCGCGTATATGGTTTCCATCGACAGAGTCGCCAGTGTCCACAAACTCCGCGGCATCTACGCATAGATGCGGCTTGTCGTCGCTGTAGTAGGCAAAGCGCGCAATCCGGCGCTGGGCGAAGCGATCCGAGACTACGAGACACGAGCGGCGCGGTACTGGCCGCTCGACGTGCAAGAGGTACGCGAGGAGCGATCGACGGGAATCTCTGTCGACAAAGTGAAGGAGCGCGAAGGCCAGCGACTCTCGGAGAGAATACCGGAGCGCGCGCAGACCGTCGCTTGCGAGCTCGGCGGCAAATCGCTCAACTCTGCGCAGTTCGCCGAGTTTCTCCAGAATGCCCGCGAGCAGGATCGCGATGTCGCTTTCCTCATTGGCGGCGCGTTCGGGCTCGCGAGCGACGTCGCCGCAACATCGACGATGAAGCTTTCGCTCGCACCCTGGACTTTGCCGCATGAGATCGCCCGGCTCGTTCTGACCGAACAGATCTATCGGGCCGGCACGATCGTGCGCGGTGAGCCCTACCACAAGTGATGATGCTTGTCGATGAGCCCGCGCTGGTTCTGGCCTCCGGTCCGCAGGAAGCGGACTGGTTCGAAGAGTGGTTCGGTGAAGATTACCTGCACATCTATCAGCACCGGGATGAAACCGAGGCGGAGCGCGCAATCGAGCTGATTTCAGCGAACCTTGCCGGCAAAGAGATCCGCTCCGTCCTGGACCTCGGGTGTGGGACGGGGCGCCACACGCGGGTTTTGCGCGAGCGCTGGTGGACCGTGGGACTCGACCTGTCGATGGCGCTGCTCAAGATTGCGAGAAAGGAATCTCCCGACGCGCCTTATGTTCGAGCCGACATGAGGGAGCTCCCGTTCGCCGATGAGAGCTTTGACCTGGTCGTCAATCTCTTCACGAGCTTCGGCTATTTCGAAGACGATCGCGAGCACGAGCGCGTGCTCTCCTGCGTATGCGCCGCTATGACAACGGGAGGAACTCTGGTCATCGATTTCCTGAATGCAACTCAGGTACGCCGCGACCTGGTTCCGTACGATGAGCAGGTGGAGAATGGGATCACGATCGAGCAGCACCGCGGAATCAGCCCCGACAAACGGTTCGTCGAAAAAACGATTCGTCTTCGCGAGCGCGGGAAGGAATACATCGAGCGAGTACGTCTCTTTTCTCCGCGTGATCTCGAGCGGATGCTAGACGTTGCGGGGTTCAAGGTCTTGAAGTTGTTCGGGGACTACGGCGGGGCGAGCTGGTCCGAGGACTCTCCGCGGACGATACTATTCGCAAGCCGTCGATGAATCCGAGAGTCGTCACCCAGCCGCTGACCGGTAATCCACTCGCCGCAGCCGTTATCGCCGGTAACGCACCGCCGGGCTGGTACGAAGCCATTCCGGGTGATGCCGCGGCATGGCGACAACGAGTCGAATCGGTTCGATCCAGTTTCGCCGACAATTGGCTGGCTCAGCTCGGGCCTGCGTTCGAAGCGACGGGCAAGGCTAAGCAGCGCCTCGATGCAGTGAGCGAGGGGCGAGGCGTCGTCGTCACTACGGGACAGCAGCCCGGCCTCTTCGGCGGTCCGGTGTATACGTTGTCGAAGGCGCTGAGTGCGCTCACGCTCGCCGACTCGCTTCAGGAGGCGACGGGCATCCCGGTTGCGCCGGTTTTTTGGGCGGCCACGGACGACACCGACTTCAAGGAAGCGAGCGGCACCGTCGTGTCCGTTCCGGGAGGCGCGCAGCTTCTCCGCATCGATCACGCTGAGCCTCTTGGCCTGCCAATGGCTGCGATGCCGTTGGGCGATGTATCGGCCCAGCTCGAAGCACTGACGCGCGCTGCCGGATCGACGATCGACAGAACGCCGATCGAGCTTCTCGAGCGGTTTTACACCGACGGACAGACGATCGGCTCCGCCTATGTGTCGTTTTTGCGGGTGCTGTTTGCGCCTCTGGGCATCGCGGTGATCGACGCGTCGCACGCTGCCACACGCGCCGCAGCGCGGCCAGTTCTGACCGCGGCACTCGAGAAAGCCGGCGACATCGCGAAGCGGCTGGCCGAGCGCAATCGTGAAATCGAGGAGGTGGGGTTCACGCCCCAGGTTCAAGATGTGCCCGGACTGTCTCTCATCTTCAGTGCCGCGTCCGGTGGCCGCAAGCGCATTCCGATCAAGGCAGCAGCCAGGCAAGTCGCGCACGATGACATGGGTCCGAACGTATTGCTTCGTCCGGTCGTCGAGCGCGCGATACTCCCAACTGCGACATACATAGGAGGACCGGCGGAGATCGCGTATTTCGCCCAGGTATCTCCAATCGCGGACGCACTTGGGGTGGCGCGACCCGCGATCGTCCCGAGGTGGTCGTGCACGATCATCGAGCCGCATGTGGAAGAGATACTCGAGAAACTCTATCTCCTTCCCGAGGATTTGCGTGATCCGCACGAGGTCGAGGTGCGCGTCGCGCGAGCGCATCTGCCGAAGCGAGTGATCGACGAGCTGAACGCGACACGGGCCGCTCTGGACGAGCGCCTGGACGCGCTCACTGAAGCGGTTGTGGAAGAGAAAGCCCCGGTGGGACCGGCGGTGACGGATGGCCTGCGCGCCAACCTGATGCGCCGGCTCGATCGCTTCGAGCGGCGTCTGATCGCTGCGGCCAAGAAGCAGCACGATGATCTCATGCGAGACATAGGCACCGCGCGAGGCTCTCTTTATCCGCTCGGGAAACCGCAGGAGCGAAGTCTCAACTTCGTGCCGTTTCTTGCGCGATACGGCGTAGCTCTGCGCGATGAGATGTTCGACGAAGCACGCGGTCACGCGAGCAGGCTTGTCGGTGGTCGAGGCGCGACACGCGCGATCGGAGAGGCGGCTACGGTTCGAGGAAGCTCATGACTGGTGGGGGACGGGACGACGAACTCGAGGAAGGAGACGATGTCGAGGAAAAAGATCGCTCGCTCCCCGAGTTCATTCCGCCGGAGGCTGATGAAGTAACCGCCGCCGCGACGCCGGTCGAGCGCCGAGCGACGCCCCGCGCTGTCGGTCGAGCAGCCGACCGGTCAAAGGGCGCTGCTTTCCTCGTTGGGTCCGGAATACTTCTCAGCCGTCTCGCGGGTCTCATTCGCCAGACGATGATCGCCCGGTACCTCGGCGCTGATTTCGCCGCGGATGCCTTCAATGCCGCGTTCCGAATCCCGAACTTGCTCCAGAATCTGTTGGGCGAAGGCGTGCTCTCTGCCTCGTTCATTCCGGAGTACGCTGGTCTGCTAGGACGTCGTGACGAAAAGGAGGCGACGAAACTAGCCGGCGCTGTAGCCGGATTGTTGGCGCTTATCGCTTCGATCATCGTGCTTGTTGGAGTGGTGTCAGCGCCGTGGCTTGTCGCGATAATCGCGAATGGCTTTCCTCCAGAAAAGCGCGACCTGACGGTCAAGCTGACCAGAATTCTCTTTCCCGGTGCCGGACTCTTCGTCTTCTCGGCGTGGTGCCTGGGAATTCTCAACAGCCACCGCCGTTTCTTCATGTCGTACACGGCCCCGGTCATCTGGAACGCGGCGATGGTTGCGACGCTGATCTTCTTTCACAGCGGACACACACAGGTCGAGCTTGCGACCTACCTCGCAATGGGCTCGGTAGTGGGCGCCGCGCTCCAGTTTGGCATTCAGCTTCCGCTGGTACTCAGACTTGCACGTGGGGTGAGGCCACGCCTGACGGGCGCGGCCGCCAGCGTCCGAAACGTGTTTCGGAATTTCCTTCCTGCGTTCGTTGGCAGAGGCGTCGTTCAGATCAGTGCGTACGTCGATGCCTGGCTCGCGAGCTACCTCGGGAACGGAGCGGTCTCGTCATTCACATACGCTCAGACGATCTACGTGCTCCCCATCAGCCTGTTCGGGATGGCGATCTCGGCCGCCGAGCTGCCGACAATGTCACGCGCCACCGGAACGACGGCGGAGATCGGCGCATACCTGAGAGGACGCCTGAGTGACGGTCTCGATCGCATCGCCTACTTCATTGTTCCGAGCGCAGTCGCGCTCTTCGCGCTCGGAGATCTGATCGTGCTGCTCTTGTTTCAGAGCGGACGCTTTCAAAGAGGGAATACGATCTGGGTGTGGCAGATCCTGATGGGCTCAACGGTCGGACTGCTCGCCTCGACGATGGGGCGCCTCTATTCGTCGACCTTCTACGCACTGCGGGACACCAGGACGCCGCTTCGCTACGCAGTGGTACGTGTAATTCTTACGACGCTGCTCGGATATCTGTTCGCGCTTGTACTCCCCGGGCTGCTGGGGCTGGATAGGAAGCTCGGAGCGGCAGGTCTCACCGCGTCAGCCGGTTTGGCGGGCTGGGTAGAGTTCTATCTATTACGGCGCGAGCTGGACAAGAGAATCGGACGAACTCGGCTCGTCGCTTCGCGTATGGCGCGGCTGTGGGGAGCTGCCATGCTGGGTGCCGCGGTTCCCTGGGTATACAAGCTCGTGATGGACCGTGGGGCTCCGATTTTATCCACGCATCTGGCCGTCGTTCATTCCAAGATCACCGCCTTCTTCCTGCTCGCCGCGTTTGGACTCACCTACCTCCTGATCACCGCGGCATTCGGAATTCCCGAAGCGAGAAACGTCATCGATCGAGGCGCGCGACTGCTCAAGCTCGCGCGACGCGCCGGATGAACCAGTCTTTCCATGCGTGGTATAATTACACATGGCGCTCGTCCTCGTCCCCGATGCTGTTGCAACGAAACTCCCCCACCTTCCCGACGGACCTGGTGTCTATCTCTGGAAGGGAAGGGATGGTACTACCCTCTATGTAGGCAAGGCGAAGCGCCTTCGCTCGAGAGTCAGGAGCTACTTCTCCAATGACCAGCTCGAGAGCGTGAAAACCCGCGCGCTAGTGGGCCTGATCGGTGACCTCGAGACCATCGTTGTTCCGAGCGAAGCCCACGCGCTGATCCTCGAAGCCAACCTGATCAAGGAATACCGGCCGCGCTTCAACATCGCGCTGCGCGACGACAAGTCGTATCCATACATCAAAGTCACGGTGCAGGAGCCCTTTCCGAGAGTGTTCGTCACCAGGAGGCTCGAGGACGACGGAGCGAGCTACTTCGGGCCATACACCGATGTCGGAGCGATGCGACGGTCGCTCAACGTGGTTAAGAAGATCTTTACGGTGCGGAGCTGCAACTACGACATGCCGGCGCAGATGCCGGAACGGCCGTGCCTCGATTATTACATCAAGCGGTGCAAGGCTCCGTGCATTCTCGCCCAGTCTCAACACGAGTACCGGTCGATGATCGACGAGGTGGTTCTCTTCCTGTCGGGACGTCCGGACGAAGTCGTACGTCGTGTGAAAGAGCGGATGGACCTGGCTTCCGAGCAGCTGGACTTCGAGCGCGCCGCTGAATTACGCGACGTTCTCCATCATCTCGAGGGCATGAAGGAGCCGACGGTCGTCCTCGAGGTCGAGGGTGGCGACCGGGATGTAATCGGATACGCGCGAGACGGTGACGACGCGTGTGTCACGGTGCTGCGCATCAGAGGCGGGAAGCTTCTGTCGCGCGAGCAACGTTTCCTTACGAACATCGACGGCGAAGACGATACCGACGTCATGGCGATATTCCTGGCGGGAAGCTACGTCGGCATGCAGGAGAAAGCGCGGCAGATGCTGCTACCCTTCGATTTCCCCGATCGCGAGCTGATCGAGCAAGCGCTGCCCGACAGCAAGATCCTCATTCCGCAGCGCGGGCCGCGGCGAAACCTGATCGCGCTCGCGGAGCAGAACGCCCGTCACTTGCTCGAGGAGCTCAAGCTGTGCTCGATGGAGGCAGAAGAGCGCGCAGGGGATCCCGTCTACGAGCTGGGACGGGAGCTGGGTCTTCAGCGACTGCCTCGATCGCTCGTGTGCTTCGACATCTCCACGACTCAGGGAACCGACACCGTAGGCTCCTGCGTCTGGTTCGAGAACGGACGTCCGAAGCGGGGCGAATACCGGAAGTTCAAGGTGAAGACGGTCGAAGGCTCGGACGACTTCGCGTCCATGCAGGAAGTGGTTCGCCGCTACTTCGAGCGGCGGAAAAACGATGAAAGGCCGCTTCCCGACCTGATAGTGGTTGACGGGGGCAAAGGCCAGCTTTCGGCCGCCCATGCGGCCCTCGAGGAAGTCGGAATAGGCGAGGATCGACCCCTGATCAGTCTGGCGAAGCGAGACGAAGAGGTCTTCATCTGGGGTCGAGCTGAGCCACTCAGGTTGTCCAGGAGGTCGCCAGGTCTTCGTCTGCTGCAACAGGCTCGGGATGAGGCACACCGGTTCGCGGTCACCTACAACCGGAAGCGCCGGTCGATGCGGACGGTCACCTCGGAGCTCCTCAAGGTGCCTGGAATCGGCCCAGTGAAGCGGCGCCAGCTACTCAAGGAGTTCGGTAGCGTTCAGGGAGTCCGGGACGCTGGAGAGGAAGCGATTGCCAAGCTCCCCGGCTTCAACGCCGACCGGGCTCGAAAGCTGTTGGAATCGCTGGCAGCGACGTCGCCAGTCTAGCCGGAAATGACCGAGCTACTTCGCTAAACAAAGGGAGCTAAGATTAGGTAATTACTTGATTTCGGTCGCTATGGCTCTAAATTACTTGAGCTATGGTAAAGGTTGCCCGAATTGAACTGAACAGCATCGCTGAGGAGCTGGGAATCATCCCCGGAACGGAACTTCGCACCGTGAACGGGAGACCTCTCGCGGACTTCCTGGACTGGGAGTTTCTGACCGCGGACGAAGACCTGGTCATTGAAGCGAAGCAGCCGGATGGCGAAGACGTCATCTACGAGCTCGAGAGACTGGACGGCGAGCCGCTTGGCATTTCGCTCGAGCCGCCGAACGTCAGACGCTGCGCCAATCATTGCGAGTTCTGCTTCATCGAAGGCCTCCCCCCCGGATTGCGGAAAAACCTCTACATCCGCGACGACGACTACCGGCTGTCGTTCGCTTATGGAAACTTCGCGACTCTTTCCAACGTGAAGGAGCGCGACATCGAGCGGATTCTGGAGTACCGGTTGTCGCCGCTTTACGTCTCGGTCCACGCGACCAATTACGAAGCCCGCAAGGTCCTGCTCAACAATCAGCGCGTTCCCGATATCAAGGCGCAGCTTTCCCGTCTGACGGCGGGCGGAATTCAGTTTCACGCGCAGATGGTCATCGTCCCCGGCTTGAACGACGATGTTGTGCTCGAGGAGTCCCTCTCCGACTTATGGAACATGGGAGAGGCGGTACTGTCGGCTGCTGTGGTTCCCGTCGGACTCACCCAGTTCTCGCACCTGTACACCGGGAAGGGGATGGACCGGGACACCGCGCGCGTGATCCTCGAGCAGGTTGAGCGTTGGGGTGAGCGGGCGCTCTGCGAGCGCGGCGAGACGTGGGTGTTCGGCTCAGACGAGCTCTACATGCTCGCCGATCGCGAGCTGCCGGGGGCCGATCATTACGGCGAGTTCGCGCAGATCGAGAATGGCGTCGGATCCGTGACGTCGCTTCGGATGCGCGTCGCTGCCGGGCTGGGGCGCGTCGCACGCCGCGATGGCCAGCGGATCGGCGTCGTCACTGGGCTCGCGATGGCGCCTCTCATGGGACCGCTGCTCGAGAAGCTTTCCGAAGCGAGTGGTGCTCACTTTGAGCTGATCGTGGCAGAGAATTCACTGTTCGGTCCAACGATAACGACCGCGGGGTTACTGGTGGGGAAGGATATCATGACAGCGCTGGCGGATCGCCACGACCTGGGACTCGCTCTCATTCCGGCCGAGACGATCAACGAGGACAGCGTCTTTCTCGACGACTTCACCCTCGAGTCCGTACGGGCGTCGCTCCCAATGCCGATTTTCCCGTCGTACGACTTCATCGATGTGCTCGAGTTCGAGACGAGCGGGGTGCCGGCATGAATCTCCCAGTCATCGCACTCATCGGGCGACCGAACGTCGGGAAGTCAGCGTTGTTCAATCGTATCGTCGGTGAGAACAGCGCCATCGTCAGCGAAGAGGCAGGCACAACGCGCGACAGGCATTTCGCTCGCGCGGAATGGAACACTCGCCAGTTCTGGCTGGTGGACACCGGCGGGTTGACCGATGATCCGCGGATGCCGATGGACCTCGAGATCAAGCGCCAGGTTCTTCAGGCGATCGAGGAATCGGACGTGCTCATGCTCGTGGTGGATGCAAAGGCGGGACTGCACCCCAGCGACGCGCGAGTTGTCGATCTCCTTCGCGAATCGCGCAAGCCGTGGGTCCTCGTGGCGAACAAGGTCGATGATCCATCCACCACGGATTTCTACGAGTTCTACGAGCTCGGCGCCGGCGATCCCGTTCCAGTGTCGGCGATCAATGGAAAGAATTCAGGCGACATGCTCGACGTGCTGGTCGAGCGCATCCCAACCGTCGCGTTAGAAGTGCCCGACGCGTTACGCGTCGCCGTTGTCGGCCGCCCCAACGTCGGCAAGTCATCGATCATCAACCGCCTGCTCGGCGAGGAACGGCTCGTCGTCGCGGACAAAGCGGGAACGACGAGGGACGCGATAGACACGCCGATGACATTTCATGGGCGCGAAGTCATTTTCGTCGACACGGCGGGACTGCGGCGCCAATCCAAAGTCGAGGACGGGATCGAGTTCTATTCGTCGCTCCGCACACGGCGCGCGATCGAGCGATCCGATATCTGCATCCTCGTGCTGGACGCCGTCGAAGGCCTTCACAATCAGGATCTCAAGATCGCGTCTCTCGCCTGGGAGAGCGGGCGCGGCCTGATCGTCGTGGTCAACAAGTGGGACCTGAAAGAAAAGGAAAACAACACCGCCGCCCAGTTCGAGAAGGAGTGCCAGGAAAAGGCTCCGTTCCTCAAGTTTGTACCGTTCGTGTTCACGTCCGCGATCAGCGGCCAGCGCGTCACCAAGATTCTGGATCTCTTGGTCGAAGTGGACGCCGAGCGGCACAAGCGAATCAGCACTTCGCAGGTGAATACTACCCTGACGGAGATCGTCGGCAGACGTCAGCCCCCACAGGCTGCTGGTCGCGAGATCAAGTTGAACTACGCGACACAGGTCGAGACGGCCCCGCCGGTGATCGCCGTGTTCGGAAATAATCCCGATCTGGTCCAGGAGCACTACGTGCGCTACCTGCACAACGAATTCCGCGAGGCGTGGGGATTTCGCGGGAATCCGTTACGGATCATCATGCGCCGCAAGTCGCCAAAGCCCGCGTAGATGGCGCCGATCGTCGGCCTCATCATATCGTATCTGGCCGGCTCCATACCGTCGGCGTACATCGCCGGGAAGCTGCGCGGCGTCGATCTCCGCCAGCACGGCTCCGGAAATCTCGGGGCAACCAATGTCGTGCGCGTACTGGGTCAGAAAATCGGCGTGATCGTATTCATCGCGGATTTTCTGAAGGGCTTTCTCCCCGTCTACTTCCTGCCCAGGTACACGGAGACGCTGAGGCCGGAAATGTGGGCTCTCTTTTTCGGCGTGGCGGCGATAGCCGGACACGTGAAGCCGATTTTCCTGCTGTGGAAAGGAGGAGGGAAGGGAGTGGCCACCGCGGGCGGAGTTTTCACGGCAATCGCTTTCGTTCCGATGCTTGTGGCCCAGGTCGTCTGGATCGCGGTCTTCTACTTCACTCGATACGTCAGCCTCGCATCGCTGATCGGCGCCGCAGTGCTGCCGATTGCGATTCTGGCATGGTACCGTGATCCCCGCTCACCAGTCTTCATCGCCAGCGTGGTCATCGCGCTGTTCGTGTTCTGGACCCACCGCGCGAACATTGGCCGTCTTCGCCGCGGAGAAGAGCATCGATTCGTGAAGAAGGAAACTGCGGCCTGATGCGCTGCGCCGTCGTAGGAGCGGGCGCATGGGGGACAGCGCTGGCGGACCTTCTGGCGCGCAACGGCCACGACGTTCGCCTCTGGGCGTATGAGCCGGACGTCGTAAAATCCGTGAACGAGAAGCATGAGAACGTGAGATTTCTCAAGGGCCACACCCTCGCGTCATCGGTCGAGGCGGTTGGAGACATCACTCGCGCGGTAGAAGGTGCGGAGCTCGTGACGCTTGCGACGCCATCGCACGTACTGCGGATGATCGTGAAATCTGCCGCGCCCGCCATCTCCCGGTCCGCCCCGCTCGTCGTCGCGACGAAGGGAATCGAGAAAGGGACGCTCTGCCTCATGACCGACATCGCCGATCAGGAAGTTAGTGGCGCTACGGTAGTCGCGCTGTCGGGGCCGAGCTTCGCGGCCGAAGTCGTTGGCTGCCAACCGACCGCCGTGGTCGTGGCGTCGCGCCAGGAGAGCGCAGCCAGCATCGCACAGCGCGCATTCAGCTCGCCCTACTTCCGCACCTACACTCATTCAGATGTCATCGGAGTTGAGCTCGGCGGAGCGCTAAAGAATGTCATGGCCGTTGCGACCGGCATCGCTGAGGGGCTCGGACTTGGCTTCAACGCGAGAGCGGCCCTCGTTACGCGAGGCCTGGCGGAGATGACCAGACTTGGGATTGCACTTGGCGCCGAGCAGAGCACTTTCGCGGGTCTGGCCGGACTTGGGGATCTGGTGCTCACATGCACGGGATCGCTCAGCCGGAACAGGGCAGTGGGAGTCGAATTGGGGAAGGGAAGAAAGCTCGAGGACGTTCTGGGGGACAGGGAAACGGTCGCCGAAGGAGTTTTCACCGCGCAAAGCGCTCGCGAGCTGGCCGCGCGCGAGGGGGTCGAAATGCCAATTGTTGATACCGTGAATCGCGTACTCTTCGAGGGTCAGCCGGCTCGCAGCGCCATAGGCGCCCTCATGACGAGAGAGCTCCGAGCGGAGGTGGATCGATGAAAGCAAAGGAACCGGTGCAGGAGTTCTTCTCCATTGGAGACGTCTGCACGCTGACGGACCTCAAGCCGCACGTGCTGCGCTACTGGGAAAGCCAGTTCAAGTTCCTTCACCCCGCGAAAAACCGGTCCGGCAATCGGGTGTATCAACGGCGCGAGATCGAGCTCGTCATGCTGGTCAAGCAGCTCTTGTACACCGAGAAGTACACGATCGATGGAGCGCGTCAAAAGATCGACGAATACCGGAAGAGCGGGGAGCTACGCACGGTGGCACGAGCGGCACTGGATTCGCAAGCCGTCGAGTCAATGGAGAGCGATCTACGCTCGATCCTGGCGATACTCGATGGACAGCCCGAAGAGAAGGGAGGAGGGAAAGAAAGTTGATTCAGCCACTCGTAGTCATTCTGCCGGCGTACAACGCCGAGGCTACACTTGCGAAGGTAGCGAAGGATGTCCGCCGCAACCTACCGGGCGCTCTGATCATCGGCGTGGACGATGGATCGACAGATGGCTCTCGAAAGCTGCTCAGGACGGTGACGGACGAAACGATCGAATTCGACCAGAACCGCGGCAAAGGCGCTGCGCTGCGAGCCGGCTTTGATGCCGCTCTAAAAAAAGGTGCGGCGGCGGTGCTCACGATTGATTCCGACGGGCAGCACGATGCCGCGTTCGCTCCCGCCATTGTAAATGCGCTCGATCGCGCTGACATCGTAATTGGGACGCGTGACCTCTCGGGCAAAGGAGTGCCGAAGCACCGGCGAATCGCCAACATGATTTCATCTGCTGCAACGCGCGCAGTGTCCGGCGGAAAAGTTCGCGACAGCCAGTCGGGGTATCGCGCGATCAAGGCGGAGGTGCTGCGGAAGGTTCAGGCAGTCGGGGACCGGTATGAATACGAGACCGATTTCATCATTCGCGCGGCGCGCGCGGGCTTCACGACCGTGAACGTTCCGATCTCGACCATATACGGATCGCCAAGCTATTTCCGCGAGTTCCGCGATGCGTGGCTCGTGATCAAGGTCCTGTGGCGGCATAAAGCCGGGGTATTGAAACGTTGAGACTGCTCTGCACGAACGACGACGGGATACTCGCGCAGGGGCTCGCGTGCCTGATTGAAGCCGCGGAGCCGCTGGGTGAGATCACGGTCGTTGCTCCGGATCGCGAGCAAAGCGCAACGAGTCATTCGCTGACGCTGCATCATCCCATTCGCCCGATCGAGCGTGGAGAGCGGAGATTCCAGGTGGACGGAACTCCGACGGACTGCGTGATGCTCGCCGTCGAGGCGCTGATGCCGGAGAAGCCGGATTTCGTCCTGAGCGGGATCAATCACGGCCAGAACATGGGCGAGGACGTTCTCTATTCCGGCACCGTGGCAGCGGCAATGGAAGGCCTGTCACTCGGGATACCATCCGTCGCTATTTCGTTCGCGGGCGGCGACCTCCGTGCTGACGTGAGCCAGCTCCGCGACCAGATTCTGCCGTTGCGCAATCTGCTCAAGCACGTCCTCTCGTTGAAATCATTTCCCGAGCACACGCTTCTCAACATCAACCTGCCGCCATTGCGCGGTGACGACATCAAGGGCGTTCGCTTCACGAGGCTCGGCAGGCGAGTGTACTCAGGCTCGCTCAAGCCGATGCAGGATCCGTGGGGGCGCCAGATCTACTGGATCGGTGGCGGATCGATCGCCTGGTCCGGTAAAGAGACGTCGGATTTTCGCGCGATTCAGGAAGGGTATATATCAGTAACTCCACTGCACCTCGATCTCACGCATCACGCAATGCTCGCTTCGGCGGAGAGGTGGTGGCAGCTCCCCTAGAGCACGAGTTCCGGGGCGCGCGGCGCCGCCTCGTCGAGCTGTTGCGTGACCAGGGGATCAAGGACCTCGCGGTGCTTCACGCGATCGAAAAAACTCCTCGCCACCTCTTCGTCCCGACGGGGGTGCGCCACAGGGCGTACGAGGATTCCGCACTTCCGATTGGAAATGGGCAGACGATCTCCCAGCCATCGATTCACGCGCGCTACCTCGAGCTGCTGAAGCTGAAGGGAAACGAGAAAGTGTTGGAGATCGGAACCGGATCCGGCTATCAGACTGCGCTGCTGTCAGAGCTGGCTGGCCAGGTTTTCTCGATCGAGCGCATTGGAGCGTTGCTCGACAAGGCGCGCGAGAGCATCCAATTGATAGGAGCCCGCAATATCTCTTTTCTATTGGGAGATGGGACGTTGGGCTGGCGACAATATGCGCCGTACGATGCTATACTCGTGGGCGCCGGAGCGCCTGAAGTTCCGCCGACCTATCTCGAGCAGTTGAAAGAAGGCGGTCGGATCCTCATTCCGCTCGGCGACAGGGAAGAACAGACGCTTTACATGTTGACCCGGCGCGGCGAAAAGCTCGAATCCGCGGAGATCGCTCCGGTGCGGTTTGTGCCGCTTGTGGGAAAGTACAGCTGGGAGGGATTGTAGTGCCGCAATCGCTACATCGTCCATACGTTCCGCACCTGACTCCGAAGAAATCGGCGCCCGCGGTTTCTTCGTCGGAGTTCCGGTTGGCGAGGCCGTTCGTGCCAGGCACGGAACGTGAGAGCGTCGTCAGTGAGACTCGCCCTGAATCAACGCGTTCGCTTCCGGGTATCGGAGATTTTCTCGACCGGTCGCCTCCGAGCGTAGCACCGCCGATGTCTGAATGGGACGATCAATCTTACGGGCCCGCGAACGGTGAAGACGCCGACGAGCTTCCTCCGGTCGAGCACTTCATGGATCCGCTTCCTGGAGCCGGCGAGTATTCGCGCGATAGTGGGAACGCTTTCGATGACGACCGCGCAGTGGCCGGTGAACCACCGGTGGTGAGTGCACCGGTCCCCGATGTCTCAGGCTGGGTGGAGACTGACTGGCAACAATTCGATTGGCGAGCGGCCGCGGCCCTGGGCGAAGGCGCTGATTCGGAAGCATCGAACGACTGGGCCGCGACCAACTGGGATGCGGGCACCCGTCGCGCTAAGGATGTGCAGCCGAGCACCGCGCAAGCGATCGCCAGCGCACTCGATCAGATCGCACGCCAGATCAGAGAAGGCCAGCTCGGCGTTCCCGCACCGGGCTCGGTGGCGGATCCCGCGACTCTCGCGGCTACCCTCGCCGCGCTATTGGGAATCAAACGATAGCCGGAGAATGGACAGCATCCATCTCGAGGTTCGCGGTCGCGTGCAGGGCGTCGGATTTCGGTGGTACGTGGTGGAAAAGGCGCGAGAGCTTCGACTGACTGGTTGGGTAAGGAACAAGCCCGACGGAAATGTCGAACTCGCTGCAGCAGGGAACCGGGACGCGCTCGCAGAACTCGAAGCCGCGGTCAGTGCCGGACCTCCGGGGGCACGTGTGAAGGAAGTGCGCAAGCTCGCGGGGCTGGCGGCCGACTCACTCGGATCCTCGTTCGGAATTGTTCGATAGAGCATCGAGCCAACACTTCTAGAAGGACACTCTGAGGTGTAAATTCACCCCAGAATCAACCGGCTGCCTGGCCGCCGGCGACGATCCGGGATCGTGATTCTGGCCCCCGTAGCTCAGGTGGATAGAGCAGCGGTTTCCTAAACCGTTGGCCGGGTGTTCGAGTCACCCCGGGGGCACTCGATACCGCCAGCCGCCACCTTCTTCCAAAACCGGTACCAATGACCACACCGATTGTCACAGAGCGCAAACGACTTGGCGCCCACGAAGAGTCATTCACTGAATGGGTCACGCTCCACCGGCGCGAGCTGACTTGGGCCGTGGTCGCGCTTGCCGCAATCGTGGCTGGCTTCTGGTACTACGAGCGCTCCCAGGCCATCAAGGCGCAGCGGGCTGAAACCGCTTACTTCCAGGCTCGCCAGTCAGCCTCGGCGGGCAATCTTCTGCTGGCAGTGTCGGACCTCCAGAAGGTCGTCACGCGGTACGAGGGAACCCAGGCGGGCACGCAAGCCGCCCTCTCGCTGGCGCAGGCGCTCTACGACCAGAAGAAGTTCAAGGAAGGGGTGGACGTTCTGAAGAAGGCAGAGTCCAGCGCACCCGCCGACTTCAAGCCGTCGATCCATGCGCTCGAGGCAGCCGGCTATGAAGAGCTAAAGGACCTGACCGCTGCAGCTGAGCAGTACAAGCTGGCTGCCCAAGCGACTCGGTTTCCGGCTGAAAAGACGGAGTACCAAGCTTCCGCTGCTCGAAGCTACATGGCTGCCGGAAAGACAGCCGAAGCGAAGGCGATCTGGACGGAGCTGGCGAAGGACGAAAGCGGGCCCGTTGCGGCTGAAGCCAAGGTGCGCCTTGGAGAGCTCGAAGCCAAACCGATGCAGATCTAACCACCGTACGCAGCGCTCCTACAACGAAGAACCGGCCTCAGTTGCCAAGTCTGGTTGCTGGGGGAAGGTCCTGAACACAGGCCTCGACTACCTCATCTGCGGTCCTATGGTGGATATGCGTATAAGATAGATTATGTAAACTATATATGCCCATTTCATGTGGAGAAGTTTGATCTGTCCGGTTCTCCCGTGCTGATCAGCCTTTCGGAGTTATGTTTACGGCAGAGCTATGAGAATTCACTTGAGCTGGCCTTCCACCGCCACCAGCTCGACCGTGCCGCGCCAGTCTGTCAGTCGAGATCTCGGAGGCGACCCTCGAAAACGATCCGGCCCTCGCCGCGAAGCGACGGCAGCCACGCGCCTTTGTCGCGTTTAAAGCTCACTATCAACGGGAGACCCGATCGAGTCATCAAGGTCGTTTCCCGCCCGGACTCACCCCAGTCCGAGAGCATGATCGCAGCGGCAACCGCTCCCGTTCCACAGGCCAGTGTCTCGGCCTCGACCCCTCGCTCAAACGTGCGATAGGCAAAGGTGCCATCGTGCCCTTTTGAGACGAAGTTCACGTTTGCGCCATCCGCCAGCAAACGGTGGTGTCTGAGCTCTCGACCCCTGCCTGACACGTCGGCAGCTTCCAGGTCAGGCACCTCGACGATGACGTGTGGGACGCCAACCGTGGCGAAGCCGATGCGTCGCTCGCCCTGTTTCAGCCCAAGGTCGCTCGCGTCCGGGCGAACGTCGCGGACGGGATCCAGGTCGACCTCGGGCAGGTTGTCGCGGATCCGGGCCCGCAGTGACCCCGCCGCGGTGTGAAGGAGGAATCCTCCGCCCTGGGTCATTCCCAGCTCCACGGCGAGCCGCGTGCTGCATAAGCTGGCATTGCCGCAGAGGGCGGCCTCGGACCCGTCACTATTGTAGTATCGCATCCGAACATCCCCTGCCCCGAACCGCTCGAGAAAAACAACGCCATCGGCGCCAACTCCAGTGCCGCGCGCGGACAGCGACCTGATTGTGGCTTCGTTCTCGAGGTCTGCGGCAGCCCCGGCCGTCGAATCGAACACGACGAAGTCGTTGCCCGATCCGGTCATCTTGTAGAAAGCTTGTCCTTCAGGGCGAGCCATCGTCAGATCCTCCCTGTCATACTCCACCACCGCAGACGCCAGACCATCCAGACAGCCTCGCGGACGATCTTTTTCGACATCTTGCTCTCGCCCTCGGTCCGGTCGATGAAGATTATCGGAATCTCAAAGAGGCGGAAGCCTCGTTTCCACGCGCGATACGACATCTCGATCTGAAAGGCGTAACCGTTTGACTTTACGGAGTTTAGATCGATCGATTCAAGTACATTCCGGCGGAAGCACTTGAAGCCGCCGGTTGTGTCGAAGATCGGGAGTCCGGTCACTGCCCGCGCGTAGATGTTGGCGGCGTAGCTCAGAAAGAGCCGGCTCATTGGCCAGTTGACGACGTTGACATGACCGTTCTGGTAGCGGGAGCCGAGCACCACGTCCGCCTCCTTGATGGCTTCGAGGAACTCGGGCAGCCGCTCGGGGTTGTGCGAGAAATCAGCGTCCATCTCGAATATGAGATCGTATTTCCGCTCCAGCCCCCAGGCGAAGCCAGCGATGTAAGCGGTTCCGAGCCCCAGTTTTCCCTCCCGATGGATCACGTGAACTCTGGGGTTGTTCGCCGCGATTCCATCGACGATCGCGCCGGTGCCGTCGGGCGACGCGTCGTCAACGACAAGGATCTCGATCGACGGGTCCTGAGCCAGGATCGCCGGGATCAGCCGTGCAATGTTGAAGCGTTCGTTGTAAGTCGGTACGATGACGAGGGCGCGATCAGGCAAGTCGTCTCCGGTCGCGCCAAACTCCGGCGCCCACCATGAGGAGCCCAATGGCGATCGCGATCCAGGTGATCACCTTCCCTCGTTGGTAGGCGGGACTCGTAAACTCCAGGCTGACGCTGCGGGCTCCCGTTGGCAGCTCGACGCCGATGAGTGTGTAGTCCGCCCGTCCAATTCTTCCCGGCTTGCCGTCGACGGTCGCCACCCAGCCGGGGTAGAAGTTTTCCGACACGACGAGGGACGATCCAGCCGGAGCCGGCCCGTTCAGATCGATCTGAACATTTCCCGGCTCGTAACGCTTTACCGTCGTGGCGATCGACAAAGGCGCAGGCAAAGATTGAAGTCCCTGAGCGCTGTTTACGTTGGCGGAAGTATCGAACAACGCGGCACGCTTTACATCGAATCTGGGATTGAGAACCGTCGCCAGCACTTGATCATCCGGAGCCTTAACAGCAACTGGCGTCACCCACGAATAGGGATTCTCCGCGGGTAAGCGAAAAAGAAACACGGTATCTCCCGACGCGTTGACAACCGGCCCCTTCGCCAACGTCAGGTCCGGTATGAACGGCAATTCCGGAATGTTCGTGAGGAGGTATTTCGTGTTGGTGAGGGCGAGCAGGTTCGGTGAGAAAATCCGATTGTCCTGCGAATTCGCCCCGGTCAAATCATTATTAGGGCCGCCCGGCCGTGCAGAGTAACGACCCAGCTGGTTCCCGTGATACCCCAGCACGTTGCGAATGCGGTGAATCATTAGAGCGTCGCCGTTAAGAAATGGGTCGGGCTCAGTCGTAGGTCGCATCTGGAACGGCAGCACACGAACGGGCTGCGGCTCACTTTTCAGCATTTCGATTATCGGGTCACTCGCGTAAATCACCTTCGCCGGCGGCGAGAACATCCAATAGATCCGCTCGACGCTCCAAAGGTCGACCGCCGTGAGGGCGACGAGAGCCCAGACCGCGACCCTCGTCGTGATTTTTTGCCGTGAAACCGCAAACCAGAGCGCACCGACGAGCAGCACGAATGCCAGCGAACGCCACGCTCCGAAAACGATAGCGGAGTTGTTAGCCTGTGCCCGGTCGACGAGTCTGTCGTCCGCGAACGATTCGGCCATGCTGGTGAGCGCGCCGACGGAAGCGAGTAGCGCGATCGCAAGCCCGGCAATCCCCCAGCCGAGCATATATTTGCGCGAGATGCGGAGCTGGATAAAACGCTCAGTTCCGGCGCAAGCGAGCAGCGCGATGGCAAAGGTTCCCACGAAGAAAATCGTTGCGGGAGCGCGGAAATACTTCGTCCCCGGAACCAGAGCGTACGGGATCTGATAAAAAGGCGTGGCACTCCCGAGTGACCATAGCAGCGACACGAGCAGCGCAACCGACCAGAAGATGATCTGCTTTCTGCGCGGGTCCGCGCGCCAGCCGATGAACGCCGCGCCAGCCAACATGAGCACCACCACTCCGGCGTAGTCGCTGTGCAGGTGGATCATGTTCCGGCCGGAGTAGTTCTCGAGCATTCCGGAGAATTGCGGGAGGTATGCGTTGAAAAGCTCGCCGGGAGGCCACGCATAGCTCGTCGCCGAAGTGTAATCCGCGAGCCCTCCCGCGCGCGGCGACCACTTCACGTATTCTCTCACCGGGAGATACTGCACCGCACCGATCGCGAGGCCGATCAACACTGATACCAGCGCGGCACCCAGCCTCCGTATCGCGACCGCGCGCGGCAACTTGACACCGTCGATGGCCGCAAAGGCGAGGAAGACGGCGTACGCACCCGACGAGAGCAGCATGTATTGGAGCAGTTGAGGGTGCGGGCTCAGGACGCAGAGTCCGACAATCAGCGCGAATGCACCCCAACTCCAGTCTTTTCCCTGCCGCATCCCTCGATGAAGCATCCAAAGCGCAAGCGGGAAAAGCGCGCTTACGAACAGCTTTCCGTCGTGGCCAGGCGAGACGTACGAGGCGATCTGTCCGCTCATCATGTAGGCGATTCCGCCAACCAGCGACCCATAGAAGCCGTAGCCGATCGCGCGCAGGAATCCGTACGTGAACAGGCCGGACAGAAATACATGCAGGATGAATCCCCACGTCATTGCCACGTCTGTGGGCATGACCATGCGCAGCAGGAACGTCGGATAGAAGATGTCGCCATGCATCGCGGCGATGTACGGCATGCCGCCAAAGAGGTATGGATTCCAGAGCGGGAAATGCCCCGTTGCCCGAAGCGTGCTCGCGGCGAACTCGCGGAACGCATAGCCCGCTACGTACTGATCGCTGTGGGGGTTGACGAGAAACCTGCCCGCGAGCGCCTGGTAACCCAGCGACAGTGTGCACAGCGCGTACACCAGGCTGGCCCAGCCGAACGCGAAACGCGGCGCTGAAAGCGCCGCGAGATCGTTAGCGGAATTCGGAGCGGGGCGGAGTGGAGATTTCTCTCGAGGCTGTGCCATTATCGATTCAGTTTGGTATAGACTTTCGCTTCGCGCCCGAGGCGATATACAAACCGCTCGGTACCAGCTCGACGATCGTCAGCCACAAGCGCGCTGCAATGGCTACGAGCGCCGCATCGGCTTCGTTGGCGAGCCCAAGCTGCACCATGAACGCTGCAAGCGTGAACTCCCTGACACCGAGCCCCGCCGGCGCGATGGGCGAGATGAAACCGAGGATGTATGCAGCGGTGTAAACTGCGATGTACGAAGATAACTCGCCAGGCGCGGCGCCGAGTAGGCCGCGCACGAAAAGCTGAAAGGCAACTCCATAAAACAGCCACGAAAGCGCGCTCGCGACGGCAGCCGTCCAGATGCTCGTCGCAGGGACTGTGGGCGGCGCAATGTCCCGGCCGATCAAGCTTCCAACCCACCTCGCCAGCGGCGGAAGAAAACGCGGAGCGCTCAGCAACAGCGCGACCAGTAGCAGGACCGCCACGCCGACCAGCAGTGGCTGACCGAGAAGCTTTGCGCCCGTAACCAACACGATTGCCGTGCCGGTCGCGAGGCTCACCGTCTGCATAATCACCGACGAGCCTGCCGCCGCAATTGCGGAGAGCCCTCGCTTCTTCGCCATCACGCCCATCGCCGTAAGCGACCAGATATTTCCGGGGACGTATTTGCCGAGATTCGAGAGGAACCAGATCCGTGCGGCGACGTTGAAAGGAAGGTGAGAGTCCCATGCTTCCAGGACTCGGCGCCACCCTTCTATGAGCAACGCGTAGGTGACGAGGACGAGAGCCGTCGCGGCCAGGATCCACTCCCATCCGAATTGAATGTGGGTTAGTCTCGACTCGACCTTGCTCCACTGACCCGCCAGCGAGCGGCCCGCGAAGAACAGCACGGCCGCCGCGAAAATCCACTGCGCAACCTTGAAGAGGTTACGACGCGTTAGCGCCAAGAACCTGTCGGTATATCTCTGCGTAGCGGCGCGCCGCTGACTCCGGCGCAAAAGCAGAGAGTGCGTAGATGCGCCCTGCCCTGCCGAGCTGGCTTCCGCGGCCCTCGCGGGAGAGCAAATCGTCCAACGCGTTGGCGAGGGCAGCTCTGTCTCCCGGCTTGACGAGCAAGCCGGTCTTCTCGTGCTGGATCAATTCGCGAAGTCCTCCCGAATCGAACGCGACGACGGGAGTCTCGCAAAGAAGCGCTTCCACCGCCACCAGCCCGAGACCCTCATCTACCGAAGGTACGACGAGCGCGGAGGCACGCTGATAGAGCGCAGGAAGCGCGGACTGGGGAAGCGCACCATGCCATTCAATACGCGAGGCGGCTCCGAGTTGTTGCGCGAGTTGCTTGAGGGCTTCTCGATTTGGACCATCACCCACGATGTCGAGTGATACCGGGGTCTTCATCGAGCTCATCGCGTGGAGGAGGTGCTCGACCCCCTTCTGGTCGTTCAAACGGCCGACAAAGAGAAGGCGCTTTCCGTCCCGCGAAGCACTAGGTACAAAGAGATCGGTCGCCACCGGCATTGGCGCCACGGTCGGATGAACGTTTGGGACAAGGGCCTCAGTTTCTTCCTTGAGCCACCGTGAGACAGTGGTTACTGCGGCCGAGTGTTTGAGGACGTGTGCGAAGAGCGGCTTGGCGACGCCAACGGTGCGCGCAAGGCGAACATCGGTACCGTGAAGGGTCGTCACGAGTGGAACGTGGGCGAGACCGCCCAGCCACGTCCCGACGACTCCGCTCGGGAACCACCAGTGTGCGTGAACCAGCTGCGGCTCGAAGCTTCGCCTGGTCCGCACGGCGTGCACGAAGTCGGAGCCGAGGAAGCCGATAAGAGCGAGCTTCGCAGCCCAGGAGGAGGCGACGTCGCCGGCCATGTTGCCCGTGTAGGCGAGCCTCTCGTAGCGCCGGGGCGCGTACCTGAATCGCTCGACTTCTATCCCTTCCATCGTCTCTTCCGCGGGGAGGCCCGGGGCCGCGGGCGCGACCACCCGAACGTTGACGTTCTCGGCGCGCAGCGCGACCGCGAGCCGGAGGATGAACGAGCCCGCTGCGTCTCCTTCCGTTCGCGGGAACGAGTGCGTGAGGAACAGGACGTTCACTGTATCAGAGCTTGGAGGCGTCGCTGTCCCGCGATAGGTCTTCGATGCGCGATCGAAGCTGACTCAATTCGGCGCGCTGCGCGGCAATCAATTCTCCCAGGAAGCCGGTGGCGAAGAACACGCTCCCCACCGTGACGCACGTCTCAACGAGATTGACTAGAGGCCGGAAGCCAACTCCTCCGATCACGCGCCACAGGATGGCGACGATGCCGACGATCACCCCGACGATGAACAACGCCGCGCCCAGCAATCCAAACAGCAGCAGCGGCTTCCTGGCAAAGCGGAGCTCGAACCATACGGCGAGCATATCGAGGACGCCGACAGGAATGCGCCCGATACCGAATTTTGACTGTCCTGCATTGCGGGGATAAAGAGGCACCGGAACCTCCGATACGGAAAAGCCAGCAGCTGCGGCCATCACGACCATGTAGCGATGCCAATCGGGGCGGTTGGGAAGACCATCCATGACCTCGCGTCTGTACGCCTTGACTGAATTCAGATCCCGCACTTTTACGTTGAAGAGCGAACGGCTCCAACGATTGTAGATGCCGGAAATGAACTCTTTCTCGTACTTCCCTTCCTTGTAGCCGGCGACCATGTCGGATTCGCCAGCGAGGATGGGAGCTACGAGCCGCGGAATGTCCTCCGGCTTGTACTGAAGGTCGGCGGGATAAAAAACGAGGACGCTGCCCCGTGAATGCAGGTAGCCGGTGCGCAGCGCGTCAGCGATGCCGCGTTGAACTCCGTGGCGCACCGGCCGCAAGAAAGGATATTGCGCGGCGAGCCGCTGAAGGACGCTCCATGAGTCGTCGACCGATCCGTCGTCGATGACTACGACCTCGTAACGGTGAGGCGCGGACTCGAATGCGGCGCGCGCCTGCTCCATGAACAGAGGGAGGTTCTCCGCTTCGTCTTTGGCGGGAACGAGAACGCTTACATCGGGTCGGGTTGCCGCGGGCTGAAGCGGGTGGCCGCTCTTGAAGCGCTGCGCCGCGTCAGCCTGCGGAACCGACGTCATACGCGCTTGCGCATCCGGGCAGAGAGAACGCCGAGCTGATCGCGGTACTTCGCCACTGTTCTGCGCGCGATCTGGACACCGCTCTCGCGGAGGATGTTGACGATCGCCTGATCGGTGAGCGGGTGCTTCGGATCCTCTTCCTGAACGAGCTTCTGGAGCTGGGCCTTGATGCCGCGCGCGGACACATCTTCGCCGTCCGACGTCGCCAGGCCCGAGGAGAAGAAGAACTTGAGCGGCAACACACCTCGAGGTGTCTGGACGAACTTCTCGTTCGTAACTCTGCTCACGGTCGATTCGTGCATGTTGATGACTTCCGCGACCTCCCGGAGCGTGAGTGGCTTGAGGTGCTGAATTCCCCTCTCGAAGAATTCGCGCTGCCGCTCCACGATGTAGTTCATCACCTTGAGCATTGTCTGGCGGCGCTGCTCGATCGCCTGAATCATCCAGTTCGCGGAGTTGAGCTTGTTGGAGATGAACTCCTTGTTCTCGCCGTCGAACTTCTTCTTATCGCGCGCGATCTCCTGGTAAGCTCGGCTCAGCTTGAGGCGCG
Organism: Gemmatimonadales bacterium; assembly: GCA_038316775.1. Classification (GTDB taxonomy): domain Bacteria; phylum Gemmatimonadota; class Gemmatimonadetes; order Gemmatimonadales; family Gemmatimonadaceae; genus UBA4720. The sequence continues at coordinate 48,103 of JBBQAV010000001.1, forward strand.
GGAGATTTGCGTCGTTGAGGAAGACGTGGTAGCGGTCGTCGATCTTCTCGACGATCAGATCGGGGATGATGTAGTTGTCGTCGCGCGATCCGTACTGCAGGCCCGGCTTGGGATCCAGCTTCGCGATCTCGTCGGCCGCCTTCTGGACGTCGGTCGCGCTGATCCCAAAGCGCTTGGAGATCTCGCTCCACCGGTGGTTGATCAGCTCCTCGAAGCAGTCTCTGACCAGGCGGAAAGGAACCGATTGCTCGAGGCCGGCTTCCTTGAGCTGTAGAAGCAGACATTCGCGGAGATCTCGCGCGCCGACTCCCGGCGGGTCCAGGCTCTGGACCGTCCCCAGCATCTTCTGTCCTTCGTCGAGCGTGTAGAGCGGAAGATCATCCGTGTCGCGGTCCGCTTCCTCGGCGGCCTTGGTCACGACGTCATTGATCGCGCGGACGATATCTTCAACGCCACAAGCGAGATAGCCGTCGTCGTTAACGTTGCCTATGAACTCATCGGCCAGCAGCGTCTCGCGCGGAGTCAGCTCGAGAAGGCTCACCTGATCGCGCAGATGATCGCTGAGATCTCTCGTGGCAACGGTGACGGGCTCGAAGTACTCGCGCTCCTCGTGCTCCTCGCGCCTGCCGCCGGCGGTATCGAAGCCATCGAGAAGGATCTCTTCCCAATCGATCTCGCCGGTGCGCTCGTCCTCTGTCTCGGACTGTGCAGGCTCCTCGGCCTCGGCTTCCTGCTCCTCCTCCTCGTCCTCTTCCGCCTCGACCAGGTCGAGAAATGGATTGTTCAGCAGCTCCTGTTTGAGGTGTTGCTGGAGGTCGAGAAGTGGCATGTAAAGCAGGTCCATCGCCTGATACAGGCGTGGATTTATTTTCAGCTCCTGGCGGAGCTGAGTCGACTGATTGAGTCCCGGCTTCAAGAGGCTGTTACCTCGCCCCTGTCGCGAGAGAATCTTTCGCGCAACCGCGCTGTGAGTGTAGGCCCAAGGTAGATGTCTGCCACAGTATCGTCGAAAACAAGATCCCGGACGGTTCCGGAAACCTTCACCTGTCCATCGAACATAATGTAAGCCCGATCAACTATGTCGAGCGTCTGTTCCACGTTGTGATCGCTGATCAACACACCGATGCCCCGATGACGGAGTCCAGCCACGATGGTCTGAATATCGTGAACCGCGATCGGATCCACTCCCGCGAAGGGTTCGTCGAGCATCATGAACTTCGGAGCCGTTACGAGAGCCCGGGTTATCTCGAGCCGCCGGCGCTCGCCACCCGATAGTGCGTACGCCTTGCTCTTGCGGAGCCGCTTGATGCTCAACTCGTCGAGCAGCTTCTCGAGCCTGGCCGACCGCTCGGCGGACGTTAGCGGAAGGGTCTCGAGAATCGCGAGGATGTTGTCTTCGACCGACAGCTTTCGGAAGATCGAAGGCTCCTGCGAAAGATAACCAATGCCGCGCCGAGCCCGCTCGTACATGGGGAGCTTCGTGATATCCTCTCCATCGAGGAGAATCCTGCCAGAAAGCGGCTGGATCAGCCCCACGATCATGTAAAAGGTCGTGGTCTTCCCTGCTCCGTTTGGGCCGAGGAGTCCGACTATCTCGCCCTGCTGAAGCCGAAGGGCGACGTTGTTGACGACTTTTCTGCCCCGATAAATCTTGGTGAGTCCTTCCGCTTCCAGAACGCTGCCACCGACGAGCACAGGCCGCGGAGGGGTCCCGAGGCCAAGCCGTGAATGCTCGCCGGTCTCGCGCATTGTTTCCGCAAACTCGGCACGGCGCGGAGCGATGTCCTTCCAAAGCGAAGGAGCAATGCGGATTGTCGCGACATCGCGTTCGAGATCGGGAGCAAGGGGGAGAACAACGCCAATCTCGGCGAGACGTGGGAGTATCGACGCGATGAGGTAATCGAGGACTTCGTCCTGGGCCAGCCTCCCCGCCTCGTGCTCGGCATTGGCGCCCTTCGCGCGCAGGGCGCGGAGGTAATCATCTCTATAGAGGGCGGCTACATCGCGCACGCTGGCGACGCCATTGTCGTCGGCGGCTCGCACGATTGCGTCGAGCGCCAGGCCGTCGAGCTGCGCGTTGGGCGAGGTCGTGCTTAGCAGCGCGCGGACGCTTTCGGGCAGCTGACTGTTATCGCTCATCGTCGAATCACAGGTTTCGGCGGTGCGGGCGGTTTAGCCTGCGTCGAAGGTGCCCCCGGTTTCTTGTCGGCGCTGGCGGGCGCGACGGGGGCGGAGGGCTCGGCCATCACGCCGGTCGCCTGCCCCGTGACGGTGACCGTCGCAACTTTCCGGTCCTCGAAGAGGATGTCGATGATTTTGCCGCGCACGTAGTTCACCGAGGGCTCGTTCGCCGGCCCTTTCGAATTCTTCATCTGATAGAATGATCTGGCGTTGCCCACGGCTACGATCTCGCGAATCCTGGGCTTGCTCGAGGTATCCGGGCCCGCCAGAGAATCGAAGTGCGCGACGATCGTATCGCCGCTCATCCAGTCTCGCTTGGTGGAGACGACACCAGAATCTGGATTACTTTCGGCGTAGGCATTACGCAATGCCCGGACCTCGCGGACGCGCTGGCCGGGCATTATGGCGTCAATCGAGTCCGCTTTGATCTCGCGGTCGGGCGATACGGCGACCGCTCTCGTCTTCCCCCAGGCGATTGCGCGAACGAGCTGATTGTTCTGCATCCGCAGGTCGATGGAGTCAGCTACTAGCTCCAAGTCCTGACTCAATGCGTGGCCTTTGGGCGTCGCAACAACACGCTCGACCTGTCGGTTGTGGGAGTAGACATCGATCACTCCCCCAGTAAGTGTAAACGCGCGCGTGCCCTTCCCCTTCACCGACGGCTCGCGCATCAATCGGGCGAAGTCGCGCCCGCTGTCCATGAAGGCCGAATCGCCGGTAGCGAGAAGGTCGGGCCGGGTAATGCGAACCTGGCCTCCGGCGTAAACGAGGCTGTCACCTTCCATTGTGATCTGGTTGGCGAGGACGAACGTGGAATCGGGAGGTCTGCCGCGTCCGGTAGTGTCTTTCTGAACGAGAGTAACGGTGGGACGTCCCGGTGCGAACATGCGCGCGATTGGCCGCTGCGGGGTGCTCCGGTAATAGTCAGCGGCGGGGCCTCGCAGAGTGCTGCCGTTGGACATCACGGCCACGACATCGCCTTCCGCGTGAAGGTGATCGTCGTTCTGATAGTACGTCATCGTCCGCGAATTGACAGTGGCGCGAGGCTCGGCGTAGTGGACGTTTCCCACCAGGAATAGCCTTCCCTGGCCTTCGTAGTATTCGGCGCTGTCGGCGGTGAGGGTGTTGCCCTGTCCGATGCAGTGAGCGATGACGCCGCCGCTCAGATATGTCGTGTGCTTACCGCTGGCATCCACGAGGATGTTGATGGGCCCATTCTTGTTGCTGTAGTCCAAATCGCAGCTGCGCGGGATGTCCTGCGCTCGAGCCTTGTCGAAGGCGAAAAAGAAGACGACTACGGCCAGCGCCAGCCTCAGAACTTTCAACGTTTGGGGACAGTGGGCGGCGTGGAGCTCGCGGTTGGATTCGGGACTGTGGGCCGCGTGGTGCTCGTGCTTGCTGGGGCGGGTTCGGTTGAGATGGCTCGAACGACGCCCGTTGCACCCTTTAGGATTTTTATGTTCTGCATGTTGGGATCAGACCGGAAGCCGACTCCGGAGAGCGTTCGGTTTGGCTCCGTCATGACGAACGAGCTGTCGCTGGAGATTTCATTCCGCTGCTGATTGTAGATCAGCTCGGGTGTCGTAAGACGCCGGCCATCTTCCGAAACGACAACGACATTCTTCCGCGCAATCATGTTATTCGTGCGGTTGTTGAATGTGCCGCGCTGTGAAGTGAGCACGGCGTCTTTCGCACCCGTTGCCGTAAAGAACGTCGTATGAACCTTCTCGAGCTCGATTCGGGTGTTGTCGTCGAAGAAGTAGGCCGTGTCAGCGTCAAGGTGCGCCCGCTGCAGACCATCGGAAGTCAGATTGAAGCGGGCGCCATACATCACCTGGTCGGCCGAATCAGCCAACGGTGAGTGCGTAGCGACCGGCGGCTCCTTCTTCGTACTGCAGGCCATGGCGGCGGCGCCTACGAACAATGCGCCAACGATGAACAGCGCTCGCACTAGACGACGCCCGCGCGCATAAGATCGTGCAGGTGGATCACGCCCACGATCCTGTCATCGCCATTCAGTACCGGCATCGCGACGATGCCGTGCGTTTCCATCCGATAGACTACGGCGCTTCCGAGCTCGTCCGCGCGCGCGACCTTCGGAGTCCGATTCATGACTTGCGAGACCGGGATTGGGAAGACGTTTTCTTCGTGCTCCATCAATCGCGAGAGATCGCCCGTTGTGATCACGCCCGCCACAGTGCCCTTTTCGTTGGCCACGATTGCAATTCCCCGACGCTCTGCCAACTGAACCACTGCCTGCCGCATCGTGGCTGATTCCTGAAGAATGGGAAGACTCTCGGTTATCATCACGTCGGACACTCTCGTCAAAAGCCGCCTGCCGATCGCACCACCAGGATGCAATCTCGCGAAATCAGCCGCGTCAAACCCCTTCTCCTCGAGCAGCGCGATCGCAAGTGCATCGCCCAAGGCAAGTGCAACGGTGGTACTGGTCGTAGGCGCGAGGTCGTGCGGACACGCCTCCTCCTTCACCCACCCATCGAGCGATACGTCGCTGTGTCGCGCGAGCGTGGACTGCGCGTTGCCTGTAAGCGCAATGGTACATACACCAAGGCGCTTCAAATGGTCGAGAAGGCCAAGGACTTCGTCCGATTCTCCGCTCTTCGAGATCAGAATCGCGACGTCCGATTTACCGACGATGCCGAGGTCTCCATGGACGCTGTCGGCCGGGTGAAGGAACGTCGCGGGAGTGCCGGTGGATGTCAGAGTTGCCGCGATCTTGCGACCGACGAGACCCGACTTCCCCGCTCCCGACACGATTACCCGCCCGTCGGAGCGCGCGATGGTCTCCACAGCGCGCGCAAATTCTTCACCGATGCGGCGCTCGGTTTCGCCGAGCGCTTCGGTCTCCATCCGGAGAACCCGGCGTCCGCGCTCGACGATCTCCTTGTGGGTCATCGGTTGATGCGGGCCCAGATATCTACGGCGCGGCTCATGAGCGGGCCGATCTCCGACAAGGGGAGCATGTTCGGACCGTCGCTGGGAGCACAGTCGGGATCAGGATGCGTCTCGAGAAACAGTCCCTGCGCTCCCGCAGCAATTGCCGACAGCGCGAGCACGGGGACGAATTCGCGTGCTCCGCCACTCGCGCCTTCAGGGCCTTGCCCAGGTTTTTGAACGCTGTGCGTCGCGTCGAAGATCACGGGCGCCCCGCAGGCTTCGCGCAGCCGCGTGAAGGAGCGCATGTCTACGACGAGATCGCCATATCCGAAAAACGTCCCTCGCTCGGTCACAGCAAGATCACGCGTGCGTCCGCTCGAATTCGCAGCACCACGAACCTTCTGCACGGCTCCGCGCATCCCCTCTGGCTGCAGCCATTGACCTTTTTTTACGTTGACGGCCTTGCCGGTCGCGCCAGCCGCTTCGAGCAGGTCGGTCTGCCTGCAGAGGAAAGCGGGAATCTGGAGCACGTCGACGACGCTCGCCGCGGGCGCGCACTGCTCGGGAGTGTGGACATCGGTAAGCACGGGAAGCCCGGTCGCTTTGCGCACACGCTCGAGCGCTTCGAGACCGGCATCGAGACCGGGGCCTCGCGCGGCGTCGCGATTGGATCTGTTCGCTTTGTCGAAGCTCGCCTTGTAGATGATTCCACCCGGAATCTTTTCCGCGAGCTTCGCCAGCGCCTCGCCGACGCGAAGATTCAGATCATCGCTCTCCAGCACGCACGGGCCAGCGATCAGAAAAAGCTTGTCGGCCGGAAAGAATTCCGCCACGCTATTCAGTCGCTTCCAGTGGTGCGCGCTTCCGACTGCCTTTTGTGGGTGCCTTGGCCTGAGCTGCTGCTCCGATGAAACTCGCGAACAGAGGGTGTGGACGAGTGGGACGGGACTGAAGCTCGGGATGGAATTGGCAGCCGATGAACCAGGGATGCGTTTGAAGCTCCACCATCTCGACTAGTGATCCGTCGGGCGAGAGACCACTAAGGTTGAGGCCGTGCTCAATGAACTGGTCTCGATACTTGTTGTTCACCTCGTAACGGTGCCGATGTCGCTCGCTCACCTGGGGTGCGCCATATATCGCGGCTGCCTGAGTTCCCACTCCCAGCCGGCAGGGATAGGCCCCGAGCCTCATCGTTCCGCCCATGTCGGTGACGTGCTGCTGGTCTTCCATCAATGAGATGACCGCATTGTCGCATTCCGGAGCGAACTCGCTCGAGTGGCTGTCGGCCAGACCGATGACGTTGCGGGCGAATTCGATGATCGCCGTCTGCATTCCAAGGCAGATTCCAAAGAACGGCAGACCCGATTCACGCGCGTATCGAATCGCCTCGAGCATCCCTTCGACTCCACGCACTCCAAAACCGCCCGGTATCAGGACGCCGTTGAAATCGGCGAGCAGCTCGCGTGTTTTCTCGCGGTTGGTGAAGAGATCGCTCGCCAGCCATGAAACGTCCACTCCGACGTCGTTTGCAATCCCGCCGTGAATGAGCGCTTCCTGGACGCTCTTGTAGCTGTCGATCAGCCCGGTGTATTTCCCGATCACGGCGATTTTCACCCGGCCATGGGGCTGGAGAACCCGCTCAACCATCGTCCGCCATTTGGAGAGGTCGGGAGCGCGCCGGCCAAGCAATCCGAGCTTGTGCATCACGCGCTCGTCGAGGCCCTGCTCGTGAAAGAGGAGAGGAATCTGGTAGATCGTTGGAACATCTCTGCTCTCGATTACCGCCCCAAACTCGACGTTGCAGAAGAGCGCGATCTTGCGCTTCACCTCTTCCGAGAGCGCGCGCTCCGTTCTGCAGATGAGGATGTCGGGCTGGATTCCGATTTCCATCAGCTCTCGCACCGAGTGCTGCGTCGGCTTCGTTTTCACTTCGCCGGCGGCAGCGATGTACGGAACGAGCGTCAGATGAATGAAGATCGCGTTCTCGCGTCCGATCTCGTGGCGGAACTGTCTGATTGCCTCGAGGAATGGCAGCGACTCGATATCGCCGACCGTGCCGCCAATCTCGACAATGACGACATCGCTCTCGGGGGCCAATCGCTTCATCGCGCCCTTGATCTCGTCGGTGACGTGCGGAATTACCTGAACCGTCGAGCCGAGGTATTCACCGCGCCGCTCCTTGGTGATCACGCTCAGGTAGATGCGACCGGTCGTGATGTTGTTCGCCTGCGCGAGCGACCGGTCGATGAACCTCTCGTAGTGTCCGAGGTCCAAGTCAGTCTCCGCACCATCATCGGTGACGAACACTTCACCGTGCTGAAAGGGCGACATCGTCCCTGGATCCACATTCAGATAGGGATCGAACTTCATGATAGTCACGCGCATTCCGCGCTCGACCAGAAGTCGTCCGAGGGAGGCAGCTGCGATCCCCTTCCCGAGCGATGAAACGACACCGCCCGTGACGAAGATGTAGCGCGTCTGTTGGGTAGAATTACCCTGCATTGGTCACAGCTCCTGCAATAAAGGCGTCCCAACGCGCATTGGCGCGCGCCAGGTCTTCTTCCGTATCAATTCCACTTGCCGGCGCTTCAGTAGTAATGGCCACACCGATGGGCAAACCCGCGGCGAGCGGCCGGAGCTGCTCGAGCCGCTCGATCTCTTCGAGAGGATGAGGCGGCAGCGATACCCACTGTCGAAGCGCCTCCCGCGAATACGCGTAGACGCCGATGTGCTGCAAGGTCCGCTCGACGAGCTTTGGCGCGTCTGCCTTGTCGCGCAGAAAGGGTATGGGTGCGCGCGAGAAGTACATCGCCCGCCCGTCGTCAGCCACCACCACTTTTACCAGGCCAGGCGTATCCAGAATCTCGGAGCTGGCGCGCGAAGCCGCCGTACCGAGCGGGAACTTGCTGGTCGCAACAAGCTCAGCAGCACCACGCACCGCTCCTGGACCGATGAACGGCTCATCCCCCTGGACGTTCACGATCGTGCTGAAGCGCTGAAACCGAGGTTGGGACGCGACTTCGGCAACCCGCTCTGTTCCGGAAGTATGCTCACTGCTCGTCATCACACAGTCGGCCCCCGCCTGCACGACAGCAGATCGGACGGACTCGTCATCGGTTGCTACGACGACGGCGTCAGCGACGTTCATTTGGGAGATTCTTTGCCAGACCCGGACGATGAGGGGGAGTCCGGACAAAAGACGAAGGGGTTTTCGGGGGAGGCGCATGGCGCCGAGGCGCGCTGGAATTACCACTAGCGTCCCCATTACCCGCCCGTTTTAGCGCGACACGATGTAAAAGTCACGCTCAGTAATATACCACGGAGGTGGACCGGAGCCAACTCATTTTCTCGATCAGAGCGATAGTGAAACTCCGAACGAGAATGCCGATTTCCGGGACAAAGGTGAGCGATTGCTCGCTGGATCAATACTGTAGTCGGCCCGGAAGAAGCTTACGCCCGCTCCGACGCCCAGGTTCTGGATGAGGGCCGGCAACTGTCCGGCGCCCGCATTGCCCGCGGCATACCTGAGCGCGACGAAGGGAGCGCCGAGGTAAGGGAGCTGAATCCTATCGATTGGCACCATATAGTCTCCCTGGACGAACAGGAGGCGGTCCCCGCCGAGCGCGAGGAGATCGACGGTCGCGAGGGTTCCGCTGCCCCCGAGATACGCAAATCGCTGAGCCGGGGCCCCCGATCCGCTGGTCAGGATCGCGTGACCCTTGAACGCGAATGTCTGGGTCCCGAAGGTCGGAAACGTGACCTTAGAGTCCAGCGTGAGCTGCGTGAATGCGTCGTAGGGCGGCGGTACCAGACAACCGCCAGGCGGAACGCCTGCGCAGTCGGCCTTGAGGGCAGTCCGGGCCGTCTGCTCCAACTGGGCATCGAGCTTCCCTTCAAGCCCCCCGCGCACCAGCTGAATCTCGGTTCCGCCAATTACCGATGTGATGCTTCCCTTCGCGACGCGCGGATTCGGCCTTCTCATTTTGAGGTCGCCCTTCCGGCCATAGAAGCTCCATGGCGATTTGGTCGGGACGAGAGAGCCGGTCGACCAGTCGCGCTCGATATTTCCGCCGATGAATGGCGTCACGGTGAGCGCAGCGCCGTTGAAAGTGTGCGCAATGCGCGCAGTCGCGCGGTTGGCTCGATAGTAGTTCCGCGAATCACTTCCAGCGAAGAACGCGGCTGCCGAGTTCGCGAGGTCACCGCGAATCCAGGCATCGTTTGTAAACGTCCCCGTTCCAGCGAAGAAGCTGAATTCATCGTTGTCGCCCGGCCGGATCGAGCCCTGGAGCGAAGGATCCCACTTCCCGAGATTCGAGCGATAGCTGACGATGGCGTCGAGGTCGACCTTCCCGTCACCCAGCTCGATCTTCGGACCCCACGGCAGCGTGAGTCCGTTTACGCGATCGTAGCTGGGTATCCGCAGCCCCACGCCTAACGGCAGCGAGATCGGCGAATCGTGGTACTCGACGTATCCCGTGTCGGGCGCGGGAGCTGTCTCCTGAGCGCCCAGCACGCGGGTGAAAGCCGCTGCAGCGATTGCGAGACGAACAAGATTGAGAGCTTTCATCGTCCGATCGTTAGAAAGTTGCGAAGAATCTCCTTACCGCTTTCGGTAAGAATTGACTCGGGATGAAATTGCACGCCCCAGACGGGATGTGCACGGTGGCGGATTCCATGAATCTCGGTCAAGTCGTCCCGTGCCCGGGCTATGATCTCGAGCTCGGCCGGGAGCGAGTCCGTCTCCACCACCAGTGAATGGTAGCGCATCACCTCGAGCGGATTGGGAATGTTTTTGAAGATTCCCTTCCCGTCGTGAGTGATGCGCGAAGTCTTTCCGTGCATCAACATTCGGGCGCGGACGACCTTGCCTCCATACGCCTCGCCAATTGCCTGGTGACCGAGGCAGACTCCAAGAATCGGAACGGTTTTGCCCCAGCGCTTGATCGCCGCAACGCTTATTCCCGCCTCAGCAGGTGTGCACGGCCCAGGTGAGATCACCATGCGCTTTACTCCCATGGCGCCAATATCATCGACTGTGATTTCGTCGTTGCGCTTCACGACCGGCTTCTCCCCCAGCTCGCCGAGGTACTGCACGAGGTTGTAGGTGAAGGAGTCGTAGTTATCGAGGACGAGCAGCATCGGCTAATTTCAGGTGTCACGCGCGCGGGTGAAACTGCTTATGAACCGACCGCAGGTACTCTCTGTCAACGTGGGTGTAGATCTGCGTTGTCGAGATATCGACGTGGCCTAGCATCTCCTGGACCGCTCTCAGATCCGCACCCCCTTCCAGCAGGTGTGTGGCGAATGAATGCCGCAGAGTGTGAGGTGATACGCGCTTGGTGATGCCCGCCTTGTCCACGTATTTGCGAAGGATCTTCCAGGCCCCCATGCGCGAGAGCGGCTGGCCGCGGGCATTGAGAAAAAGGATGCCCTTCCCTTCGCCTTTCTCGAGCGTAGGACGAAGCTCCCGCATATAAATCGCGAGCGCCCCGATCGCCCGCCGGCCTATCGGAACCAGCCGCTCCTTTGCACCCTTCCCGAATACGCGCACAAGGTGATCCTGTAGCAACACGTCGCGGACGGCGAGTGAGATCCATTCCGAGACCCTCAGTCCTGCTCCGTATGCGACCTCGAGCATCGCCCGGTCCCGGAACGCCAGCGGCTCGTCCAGCGATGGCGCGCTGAGGAGTTGTTCGATCTCATCCACAACCAGAACTTCGGGCAGGGTGCGCCACTTCTTTGGTGTCTCGAGCCGCTCGCTCGGGTCGCGCACGACGTGGCCTTCGCCAAGGAGAAACTTGAAGTACGTGCGGACTGCCGAGATGTTGCGCCTTATGGACGCCGGGGACAGGCCCAGATCCTTGAGATGATAAACGAATTCGCGAAGCACTCGGGCGCCGACGTCTGTCGGAGACTTCGCCCCCTTCACGCTGGCGTAGATAACGAATCTGGCGATGTCGAGCTTGTATGCGCTGCTGGTCTGGACGGACGCGCCTTGCTCCAAGGCGAGGAAGTCGTCGAAGCGTTCGACGTAGAATGCTCGCCCCATGGCGTCGTCCACCCCGCCCTTATTCACGCTTTCTCATGTGCCGCTTCCATAGCCAGATCGCCAGGGCAAGGACGACAATACCGACCGCGATTGCGCCGGCGACTTTCCCGGAGCGCACCAGGTAATGCTGGACGAGATCCCAGTTGTCCCCGGCGCGGAACGCCAGAAAAGTAATCAGGGCGAACCAGACTCCACTCGCGCTGGCGACGGAGAGCATCACTTTGAAGGCAGGCAGCTTCATCGCTCCCGCAAACGGCGGGACGATCGCTCGCACGCCCGGGAGGAAGCGACTCACGAACAGACCCATGAAACCGTACTTCTTGTGGAGCTTTCTGATTCTGTCTTCGGCATCGGGGCCGGCGTACTTCTCGATCCGGCGCAGGAAGGCTTTTGATCCGAACCGGCGCCCGAGAAAGTAGGTGACGCCGGCGCCGGAAACGTTGCCGAGCCAGCCCAGCAGAAAGACAGTGATAGCAGAGCCATGAGCTCTGTCCGCCAGAAAACTGCCGAATGCGATTACCGCGTCGGACGGAAATGGCGGAAAGAAGTTCTCGAACGCCGATAATGCTGCTATGGCAATGTAGAGAGATCCGAGAGGCAGGGCGCCCAGCCATCCGGTTATTGTCTCGATCATTCGCTAGCGAATTCCGTTCAGGGTGGCGACCGCGATGCAGGCGAGACCTTCTTTTCGCCCAATCCAACCCATTCCTTCGTTGGTCTTCCCCTTGACGCTCACGCTCGCTGAATCGATACCGAGCGCGGCAGCCAATCTTCCGCGAATTCTCTCCCGGTGGGGTGAGAGTTTAGGCGACTCGGCGATGACCGTTACGTCGACCTGATTTACCCGATATCCAGCGGTCGAGATTCTTCTCACGGCGGCTTCGAGCATTCCGACTGAATCGCGGTCCTTGTTGGCAGGGTCGGTGTCGGGAAACATCTCACCGATGTCACCCAGACCCGCGGCTCCGAGGATGGCGTCCGTAAGTGCGTGACAGATCGCATCGGCATCGGAGTAGCCAAGGAGGCCAACTTCCGATGGTATGACAACCCCGCCCAGCGTTAGAGGACGGCCGGCAGCGAACCGGTGGGAGTCGTAACCGACACCGACACGGGTATTTGTCTCGGGGTCACGCGGCATCCGCGTGGACTGCTGTCACCGGATCGATGAGGGTGTAGTCCTGCTTTCTGCGGGCGGGTGTGAAGCCGGCGTCCCGAATCAATCGCTCCATCTCGTCGGTCGAGGTGCGGTGAGTGGTGTTCGCCGCCGATACCACGTTCTCCTCGATCATCAGAGAGCCGAAATCGTTGCACCCAAAGCGAAGTGCGATCTGGCCGATCTTCATCCCCATGGTGACCCAGCTCGCCTGCAGATTCGGAACGTTGTCGAGCACGACCCGCGCGAAAGCCACCGTCCGGAGATACTCCGTCGCGCCGGTCTTTGGCTGATTCGACATCGTCGGAGTGTTCTCCGGCTGGAGAGGCCAGCAGATGAACGCGGTGAATCCGCCCGTGCGCGACTGCACGTCCCTCACCCGCTGGAGGTGCTCGAGACGCTCGGCCAGCGTTTCGCCGAGGCCGTACATCATCGTGACGGACGTCCTCATCCCCTCGTTGTGGGCGAGCTCCATGATCTCGAGCCAGCGGTCGGCGCCTGCTTTCTTGGGCGCGACGATGTCGCGGACGCGCTGGACGAGGATCTCTCCCCCTCCGCCGGGAATCGAATCGAGTCCCGCTTTCCGGAGCTCACGTATCACATCAACTGCTTCCATCCGGAAAAGCTTCGCGAAGAAATCGATCTCGCTCGGGCTGAAGCCGTGGATGTGAATGGGATGGTTGCGCTTGATGTATCGCATGAGGTCCAGATACCACTCGAACGGGATGTACGGATTGTGCCCGCCCTGAATCAGAATCTGGACTCCGCCGAGTGCCTTCAGCTCATCGATCTTTGCGCCGATCTGCTCGAAGGAGAGAGTGTACCCTTCCCCGTGCTTCGGACGACGCGCGAACGCGCAGAATCCGCAATCCGCCACGCAGACGTTCGTGTAGTTGATGTTGCGGTCGATGATGTACGTGACCGTGCCCCCCGGATGCTTTTCCTGGCGTACGCGATCCGCCGCCGCGCCAAGCTCGAGGAGTGGAGCGTTCGTGTAGAAGTCTAGAAGCTCTTGCGTTTCGCTCATGCCGCGGGGAGAAAAGTTAGAGTTCCGTTCGGAATTCTCCCGCGCTCGACCAGCCGCCGATAGAACTCGGTCAGGCCCGCGAGGTGCGGGTACGACAATCCGTAGTCCAAGCCTGAAAGATACTTCGCACAAATCGCGAGGCTCACGCCGGTTGCCTTGTGCGCCTGTTCCGCCAGCTCGGACAAATGCTGGAGACCCCAATCGCGCGAAGCGATGAGTCCAGCGTGCGCGAGGAGCGCTTCCTTCACGCTTGCCGAGCGCTGCGCGACCCAGACGGCAAATACAAAGGGCTGGCCTGTCCATTCCTTCCACATCTGGCCCAGGTCATAGACGTATGGATACCGCTCGCGCTGGTTGGAGGCGAGCACGAGCGCGGCGTCGCCGATCACGAGTCGGGCATCGGCAGCGCCGTCATTCGCCTCGACTACGTCGCGAATCTCGGCATCGCCCGCGACGAAGCGGGGCTTCGCGCGCCACACGTTCTCGAATAGCAGCTCCAGGAGCGCCACGCTCGTCATTGAGCTCTTGCTCACGATGAGGCTTCGCCCACTCAGTTCGCCCGCCGGGCGCTTGGAGAAGAGCATCACGCTCCGCACGGGGCCGTCACAGGAGATGGCGAGGTCCGGCAGCAACAGATATCGCTCGGAGTCGCGCGCATACTCGACAGCCGATACAACGCTGATGTCGAGGTCACCCGCGCTCATCCTGCGGTTGAGGTCGGTCGGGACTCCGTCAACGAGCTCAGCATCGAGGCGCACGACGCCCCGGTCGATCGCACCGTAGACCGGATAGCAGTTGATGTAAGGGATCCGGCCGATTCTCATCAGGCCGCGACCGCCGTGGAGCGATCGAACACTCGCAGGATGTTGTAGAAGGAATCGCGCTCCGCCGGAATCTTGCCGGCCGACCTGATCAGGTCGAGAATCTCGTCGAGACTCAACCCCTGCGCGGTGTGCGCGCCCGCTTCGTGGTAGATCTTCTCGCGCACCACCGTTCCTTCGAGATCGTTCACTCCGAAGGCGAGTGAGGTCTGCGACAGGAACGGAGTGACCATGATCCAGTGCGTCTTGATATGGTCGAAGTTGTCGAGGAAGAGGCGGCCGACGGCCAGATTGCGCAAGTCGTCGAACCCGGTGGTCGCGGTTCCTTCCCTACCCAGCTCGATCCCCAGTTCGTTGTGGTCGGGGTGATACGCAAGCGGAATGTAGGCGAGGAAGCCGTGGGACTCGTCCTGCAGTTCGCGGAGCATGGCCAGATGCTCGACGCGGTCCGCGATTGATTCAACGTGCCCGTACAGCATCGTGCAGTTCGAGCGAATGCCGAGGCGATGCGCGGTCCGATGGACGTCGATCCAGTCCTCGGCCGCGAGTTTTTTGTCAGCGATCGTCATTCGGACGCCTTTGCCGAAGACCTCAGCACCGCCGCCGGGCAGCGTGTCGAGTCCGGCTTCGCGCAGCGCAATCAGAACATCCTCGATCGATATCTTGTCGATGCGCGCGATGTGCGCGATCTCGACCGCCGTGAGCGCCTTGATGTGTACCTGCGGATGCCGCTCCTTGAGTCCGCGGAACATATCGCCGTAGTACTGGAGGCCCGCCTTCATGTCGAGCCCGCCGACGATGTGGAACTCCTTCGTAAGTCCGTTGGCCGCGGTCTCGGCTTCGGCGAACACCTGGTCGAGCGTGTAGTGGTAAGCGCCTTCTTCTTTCGGCAAACGCGCAAAAGAGCAGAAGACGCAGGTCTTACGCAGGTAGCAGACGTTGGTCGGATTGATGTGCTGATTGGCCGCGAACGTCACGACGTCGCCGTGCTTGCGACGATTGGCGTAGTCGGCCAGCATCCCGACTCCGAGGAGATCGGGCGACGTGAAGAGAAGCTCGGCGTCGGCGTTCGAGAGCCGCGTGCGGGAAGCCACCTTCTCCCCAACAGCTCTCAGGTCGCGATCCGTGATCTTCCGGAGGTCCAGCGAGATCTCGGAGGTCATGTGCTCAGCTCCGGTAGCGTCTGATGGCGAGGGTGGTGTTGTGCCCACCAAAGCCAAAGCTGTTGCTGAGTACCGCGTCGACGTCCCGCTTGACGCTCTTGTTGGGTGTGTAGTTGAGGTCGAGCTCGGGATCGGGATTGTGGTAGTTGATCGTCGGTGGAATGATCCCGTGTCCGACGACCATCGAGCTCACGACAGCCTCTACCGCTCCGGCCGCGCCCAGCATGTGGCCGGTCGCCGATTTGGTCGAGCTGACGTTTACGGTCTTGGCGTACTCACCGAAGACGGCCTTGATCGCCCGCGTCTCATTGAAGTCGTTTGCCGGAGTCGATGTGCCGTGGGCGTTGATATACTGGATGTCTTTCGGCTCGAGCCCAGCATCTTTCAGGGCGCGCTTCATCGCTCGCTGGGCGCCCTCACCATCTGGCGCGGGCGCAGTGAGATGATATGCGTCGCCAGTCGCGCCATATCCGACGATCTCGGCGTAGATCTTCGCACCGCGCTTGAGCGCATGCTCCAGTTCCTCGAGGATCAGGATGCCGGCTCCTTCTCCCATGACGAACCCGTCGCGCGTTGCGTCGAACGGGCGCGAAGCCGTTTCGGGACTGTCATTCCGTTCCGATAAGGCCTTCATGTTGGCGAATCCGCCAATCGCCATTGGAGTCACCGTGGCTTCGGCGCCGCCCGTTATCATGACGTCCGCATCGCCATACTGGATTGTCCGGTACGCATTACCTATCGCATGAGCGCTGGTTGCACAAGCCGATACGGTGGCATAGTTTGGACCCTTGGCGTTGAACTGCATCGAGACAATTCCCGCCGCGATGTCGGCGATGAACATCGGGATGAAAAAGGGAGAGATCTTCCCGACGCCGCGCTCGCGATAGACGTCGTGCTGTTCCTCGAAGCTCTTGAGTCCGCCGATGCCGCTGCCGATGATAACACCGATCCGGTCGGGGTCCATGCCGTTGCGCTCAACGAGCTGGGCATCGGTCATCGCCTGGCGGGCGCCCGCGACCGCGTACTGCGTATATGGATCAGCACGTTTGGCTTCCTTGCGATCCATATAGTCGAGCGGGTTGAAGCCCTTCACTTCGGCGGCAAAGCGAACCGGGAAGTTCGACGCATCGAACTTCGTGATTGGCGCGGTGCCTGACTTCCCGTCGATCAGGGACTGCCAGGTCGTCGCCACATCGTTACCGACGGGGGTAATCGCCCCCATGCCAGTGACGACGACTCGTCTCTTCATTACGCTCCGACCTTCTGGTTCAGATAGCCGAGCGCGTCACCTACGGTGCGCAGCTTCTCGGCGTCCTCATCAGGGATGTCGATGTTGAACTCTTTCTCGAACTCCATCACGAGCTCGACGATATCAAGGCTGTCCGCACCGAGATCCTCGATGAAGCTCGCCTCGTTGGTCAGCTTTTCCCGCTCCACACCGAGCTCTTTCTCGATGATGTCTTTGACCTTATTCGAATTGTCGGCCATTTGATGGATTTCCTCGCGATTGTGGTGGTGTCGAGAAATATACCTAAGCGAATATCTGATACAAAGTTACATCACCATCCCGCCGTCCACGACGAAGACCTGCCCAGTGATGTACGAGGCGAGGTCGGATGCGAGGAAAGCTACCATAGAGGCGACGTCCTGTGCCGTACCCAGGCGTTCAAGTGCAATCTGTTTGCCCAGCGCCTCACGGGCCTCAGGCGTCATCCCAGCGGTCATTTCGGTCTCGATGAAGCCGGGAGCGACCGCGTTGACCAGAATGTTGCGCGAGCCGAGCTCTTTGGCGACGGATTTGGTAAGGGCGATGAGGCCGGCTTTGCTAGCGGCGTAATTCGCCTGGCCCTTGTTGCCGATCATTCCGACGATGCTCGCGATGTTGATGATTCGGCCGCTGCGCTTCTTCATCATCCCTCTGGACACCGCCCGAATCGAAGCAAACGCGCCCCGGAGGTTGGCGTTCTGGACAGCATCCCAGTCGTCGTCCTTGAGCCGCATCACGAGATTGTCGCGGGTGATGCCGGCGTTGTTGACGAGTATGTCGATCGAGCCAAACGCCTTCTCCACTTCATCCACGAGCTTCGTCACCGCGGCGGTGTCACTCACATCTGCGGCAAACCCCATCGCGTTCTTACCGATGGCGGTCGCGGCTTCGTTCGCTCGCGCCTGATCGCGACCTACGATAGCCACACGTGCGCCAGACTCTGCGAAACCCTCCGCGATCGCGCGGCCGATTCCGCGCGTGCTTCCCGTGACCAGCGCATTCTTTCCTGTTAAGTCGATCTTCATCAGGCGGCCATCTGAAGAAGTTTGTCCACTTCCGCGCCCGTTCCACAGGAGAATGTGCGCGCGCCTTTGACGAGCCGGCCCATCAAGCCGGTGAGCACGTTGCCCGGTCCCATCTCCACGTACAGCGCGTCCGGAAACCGCGCAGCGATATTTCTCATCTCTGTCGACCACCGGACAGGAGACGTAAGCTGACGCAGTAACAGATCCTTTGCGTGGACAGCCGTAGTTGATGCTTCGGCGGTCACGTTGGAGAAAACCGGGAACACCGGATCCGTGAACGCCGATGTCGCAATTGCGTCGGTGAGGCCGACCACAGCGGGCTCCATCAGCGGCGAATGAAACGCCCCACTCACTGGAAGCTTGATCGCCCGTTTGGCGCCGGCCTCCTTCGCGAGCTCCATCGCCCTCTCGACGCCCGCAATTTCTCCCGAGATCACGACCTGCTCATCGGTGTTGAAATTTGCCGGCACGACCAGGCCAGCTTCCTTGCTCGCCCGCTTGCATAGCTCCTCGACGGGAGTTGTGGTGGTGCCGAGGATCGCCGCCATTGTGCCGGGGCGCGACTTGCCCGTCTCGAACATCAGCTCGCCCCGCCTTCTTACGAGCCGCGCGGCCCCGGGCAGGCTCATTGCATCGGCGGCGTAGTACGCGGTGAATTCACCGAGGGAGTGTCCGGCTGCGGCGCGCACGTGAGGGCGCACCGCAGCCTTGGTCAGCGCCCAGACAGCCGCGCCGTGGGCGAACAGAGCCGGCTGCGCGTTGCGCGTTGCTGTGAGCTCGTCGGCGGGTCCCTCGAAGCAAAGGCGGCTCAAGTCAGTGCCAAGCGCGGCATCGACTTCGCCGAACACTCCACGCGCGACCGGGAACGCTTCGGCGAGGTCCTTTCCCATCCCCGGCTTCTGCGAGCCCTGGCCGGGAAAGAGGAGTACGATGTCCACTGGCTAGAAGCGGATGACCATCGACGCCCAGGTGAATCCGGCGCCGAATGCGACCATCATCACGGTCGTGCCCTCTTTGACTCTTCCCGACTGGATGCATTCGTCGAGCGCGATGGGAATCGATGCCGACGACGTGTTGCCAAAGCGATCGACGTTCACGTACACCTTCTCCATTGGGATTCCGGCGTGCTTGGCGGTCGCCTCGATAATGCGGACGTTCGCCTGGTGCGGAATCAGGAGATCGATGTCCGATCCCGTGAGTTTTGCGCCGTCGAGCGCGCGGTCCGCAGCATCGGCCATCGAGCGCACCGCGTGCTTGAAGACTTCGCGACCGGCCATCCTCACGAGGTGCGAGCGCTTCTCCAGGACATCGGCCGACATTGGCGTCGTCGCGCCGCCGTCGGGGCGATAAAGCAGGTCAGCAAGCTTCCCGTCGCTGCGCATGTAGGTCGAGAGAATTCCCTTGCCGGGAGTACGGCTTCGCCTGAGGACGACGGCGCCTGCTCCGTCTCCGAAGAGGACGCAGGTGGAGCGATCCTTCCAGTCGACGATCGCACTCATCTTTTCCGATGCGATGACGAGCGCAGTCTCCGCGGTGCCCGACATGATCAGTCCTTCGGCGGTGGCCATCGCGTATAACCATCCCGTGCATGCTGCGCTCACATCAAACGCGGCCGCGCGTGTGGCACCTAGCTCCGCCTGGATATCGACAGCCGTGGAGGGCAGTAGCCTGTCCGGGGTGGCGGTGCTGAGCACGATCACGTCGATCTCGCCTGGGTGGACGTTGGCGGCAGTCATCGCCTTGCGCGCAGCGTCGGACGCCATCGAGCAGGTGGTTTCCCCGTTCCTGGCGATCCGGCGCTCGACGATGCCACTCCGCTCGAAGATCCACTCGTGCGACGTCTCGATGCCGATAGCCGCGAAGTCGTGATTCGTCATCACGTGCTCGGGCAAACCGCGTCCGGTGCCGACGACTGCGGCGATTGGTCTCTTCATGCGGTCGCCGCGACAGCGTTGATCATGGGCTCCGCAGCCTCGAGCTTCTTACCGATCTGATCGTTCATCCGTGTCTCCACTGCGCGCACAGCGACGCTGATTGCATTCTTGATCGCGCGCGGCGGCGAATTGCCGTGGCAGATTATGCTGACGCCCCGCACACCGAGAAGCGGCGCGCCGCCGTAGCCCGTGGAGTCGAACCGGTCGAGCGCCGCCTTGACGTGCTCGGCGTCGATGTCCGGATGCTCGCTCAGCATTTTGACGATCATCGGCGCCACGGCTTCGTAGAACTTGAGCACCACGTTGCCGACAAAGCCGTCGCAGATGACGATGTCGAAGGGTCCGCGCTTGCTCGCTCCGGCGGGAAGATCCCGGCCTTCGAGATTCCCGTGGAAGTTGAATCCCGCTTTCTGGAACAGCACGTGCGCCTCCTTCACGACAGCGTTCCCCTTCTCCGGCTCTTCTCCAATGGAAAGGAGTCCGATGGAGGGATTCCGGCGGCCGAAAACGCATTCAGCGTAAACTGCGCCGAGCCACGCGAACTGCACGAGCTCCTTTGTGGAGCAGTCCACGTTCGCGCCGGAGTCGAGGACGATGACCGGATTGCGCGCAGTCGGGAATACGGTCGCGATGGCGGGACGTGTCAGGCCCGGCTGAAGCTTGAGCAGCATCGCGGAAGCGGCCATCTGCGCGCCGGTGTTGCCGGCCGAGACGAACGCATCGGATTTTCCATCGACCTGGAGCTTGAGGCCGACGATCATCGAGCTGTTGGGTTTCTTCCGGAGAGCGGCGGTCGGCTTCTCCGACATCTCGACGATGTCGGGGGCCTCGACGATCTCGATCCGCGCGCGAGACTTCGCGGCGGACGCGAGCTCACCCGAGAGCAAACTCTTGAGCTCGGACTCGATTACCGAAGTTTGCCCGACCAGCTGCACGGTGTGCGCGCCGTCGAGCTCCATCAAGGCGAGTAAAGCGCCGGCGATTGTCGCTTTGGGAGCGAAATCTCCCCCCATAGCGTCCAACGCTATTCGCGCCAATCTACGCTTCCTTCGGTTCTACTCGCTGTTCGCCATCATAGTACCCGCATTCCGCGCAGACGTGATGCGGACGCCTCATGCTCTGGCAGCGTGGACACTTCTGGATGACGATCGCAGGCGCGATTTTGTGCGTGTTGCGCGCGCGCTTTTTTCTCTTGGAGGTGCGTCGCTTCGGGACGGCCATTGTTCAGTTCGTTGGAGGTGTTGACGAGCTAGTGGGCTTTGCTTTGATGCTTGAGCAATGCGTCCCAGCGCGACTCAGTCTTCGTTGGCGTGCAGTTGCAGCTGCTTTCGTTGAGATTCGTACCACATGTTGCGCACAGTCCTTTGCAATCTTCGCGGCATTGAACGTACGACGGAGCCGTTAGCAGCCAGGTCTCTCTCACCGCTCCTCGGAGATCAAGCATCCTGGCGTTCGGATCGTAGAGATACACGTCCGGATCATCGGCTTCGTCTGCTCCGATCTCGGCCAAAAGGAAGTGTACCTCTTCGTCGACATCGACGCTGACTTCCAACAGACACAAGCGGCAAGGAAGCGCGATCCGGCCGTCGATCCGACCCGCGAAGTAGAATCTTCCTTCACCCGCATGCGAAAGTCTTCCCGTGACCCTGATCGGGCCTTCCGGACGCACATCGACTTCTTCCCAGATTGGATCGTCCGGCTGAAGCTCACCGTCCACGTGGACGGCTTTCGTCTCCAGCGAGCGTACGTCAAAGGACAGCATAAGCCCTTTAACCTAGCGGATTTAAGGCTATCGTTCCAGTGCGACGACCTGCTTTTTTTAGTGCTTTTATAACTGAAGACTACCGGCTGGGGGCGGTGGGCGGAGCGGCTCGGGGCTTCGGACCAAAGCGCAATTACCGGCGAGCGCTAGACCAGTTCTGCCTCGGGGAAGAAGAATGTCGATTCGCGTTCGGCATTTTCATCCGAATCCGACGCATGGATCGCATTCCGCTCCTTCGACTCGGCGTAGAGCTTCCGGACGGTGCCCGCTTCCGCCTCGGCTGGATCAGTCGCGCCAATGACTTTTCTAAGCGTGGCGACTGCGTCGGCGCGATCGAGCACCATGGGCATGCACTTGCCCGATGTCATGAAGCGAACGAGCGGGGCGAAGAAGGGGCGCTCGCGGTGGACCTCGTAAAACGCCTGCGCCTGATGCTCCGTGAGCCGCATCACTCGGGCGGCCATGACCTTGAAGCCCGCCTTCTCCAGGTGCGCGATGATCTGCCCACCCTTTCCGGAATTGAACGCGTCGGGCTTGATGATTGTGAGGGTTCTGCTGCCAGCCATTTATCTGTTCTTTCCTAGCGCATTGCGCGTTTGAGTAAATCCACGACGTCGATGGGACGCTTGGCCACGCCCACCCCGTTCTCTTCGAATGCCTGCATTTTCTCCGCGGCGGTGCCGGCCGAGCCGGAGATGATCGCGCCGGCGTGACCCATGCGGCGTCCCGGCGGAGCCGTCTGTCCGGCGATGAAGCCAACGACCGGCTTCTTCATCTTCTCGCGAACGAAGCGAGCTGCTTCCTGTTCGTCGGTGCCCCCAATCTCTCCGATCATCACGACAGCCGTTGTCGCCGGATCCCTCTCGAATGCGTCGAGGCAGTCGATGAAGTTGGTCCCGTTGATGGGGTCGCCTCCGATGCCGACGCAACTCGTCTGACCGATATTCGCGCGCGTCATCTGGTAGACGACTTCATAAGTGAGAGTGCCAGAGCGACTCACCAGGCCCACCGGACCCGGCGTGCAGATGCGCCCTGGAATGATTCCCACCTTCGACTGGCCGGGCGAGATGAGGCCCGGGCAATTCGGTCCGAGAAGGCGCGCGCCACGCTCCTTCACATAGGGATAGACTCGCGTCATGTCGAGGACCGGAACCCCCTCGGTAATGCAGACGATGAACGGAATTCCCGCGTCTGCGGCCTCCATCATCGCATCTGCGGCGAATGGAGGCGGCACGTAGATCACCGTCGCATTGGCCCCGGTCTTCTCCACCGCGTCTGTTACCGTGTTGAAGATGGGGACCTTGTCGTCGAACTTCTGCCCGCCCTTGCCCGGCGTGACTCCGGCGACGACCTGTGTTCCATACTCGATCATCTGCTTCGTATGGAAGCCTCCGTCGCGGCCGGTAATGCCCTGAACGAGAAGGCGCGTATTCCTGTCGATGAAGATGCTCACGCGGCCTTTCCTCCAGTCGCGAGAGCAACAGCCTTCTTCACAGCTTCGTCCATGTCGGTCATGGCGGAGAGGCCGTTTTCCTTCAAAATCTTAAGAGCGATCTCTTCGTTGGTGCCGGTGAGCCGGATCACGAGAGGAACCTTGAGCGGACTCTGCTTGATCGCGGTCACGATTCCGTTGGCGACGTCGTCGGTTCGCGTAATGCCGCCAAAGATGTTGAAGAGAATCGTCTTGACG
Source organism: Gemmatimonadales bacterium (assembly GCA_038316775.1). Classification (GTDB taxonomy): domain Bacteria; phylum Gemmatimonadota; class Gemmatimonadetes; order Gemmatimonadales; family Gemmatimonadaceae; genus UBA4720. Next base: position 71,076 of record JBBQAV010000001.1, read on the forward strand.
CTCGGGTCGCGCGTTATGATGCGGAGCGCGGCGACGACCTTCTCCGGATTCGAGGAACCCCCGATGTCGAGAAAGTTGGCCGGCTCGCCCCCGTAGTACTTGACCAGATCCATCGTCGCCATCGCGAGTCCGGCTCCATTGACGACGCAGCCGACGTTGCCCTCGAGCTTGATGAACGTGAGGTTGGCTTTTCGCGCCTCGACTTCGCTCGGGTCCTCGGCGGATTCGTCTCGCATTGCTGCGAGATCCGGGCGGCGATCGAGCTCGTTGTCATCGATGACCATCTTGGCATCGAGCGCCACCACATCACCGGCAGGCGTCGTCACCAACGGATTTATCTCGGCGAGCGACCCGCCGTTTTCCGAGAACGCCTTGTACAGCTGCTGTAAAATCTTCGCGGCGGGCCGAACCTGTTTCATGTCCGAGTAGAGGAAGAACGCCAGCTGCATCGCCTCGAACATCTGCAAGCCATAACGCGGATCAACCTGGTGCCGAAGAATCTTGTCCGGCGTCTTGGCAGCTACTTCTTCGATGTCGATGCCGCCGGCGGGACTCGCCATGAACACGGCGCGCTTGGACGCACGATCGACGATCACGCCGACGTATGCTTCGCTCGCGATGTCCGCCGCCGGCGTGACGAGCACCTTCTGCACGGGAAGACCCTTAATAGTCAGCTTGAGTATCTGAGCGGCGACGGCCTTTGCTTCCGCGGGCGTCTTCGCGAGCTTCACGCCGCCCGCCTTGCCGCGGCCTCCGGCGTGAACCTGCGCTTTGATCACGACCGTCGTGCCGAATTTGCGCGCGATCGCTTCGGCTTCCTCCGGGGTGGAGGCGACCTCACCCGGCGGGATCGGGACGCCGTACTTCCGAAAAATGTCCTTTGCCTGGTACTCGTGGATATTCACTCTTGCCCCAAACGCGTGCGCGCACGCGGATTGTCGGATTTGAAAGGGTGCCGCTATGGAATGATTTCAGTACCGCCAACGCCCTGCACTGCCGCTCTTCCCTTACTGAGCTCAGTAATAATGGCACGCCCCTGTGTTCGACGCACGTAATCGGCAGCAGCCGCAACCTTGGGCGCCATGCTTCCTTCGCCAAACGCGCCTTCGCCCGCCAAACGGTCCGCTTCGCTGACGCTCATCGAGCTGATCGCGCGCTCCTCGTCCGTGCCCCACCCAGTATAAACTGCGTCGACGTCCGTGAGAATCAGGAACAGTTCGGCGCCCAGCTCCCTCGCAAGCACCGCGGCCGCAAGATCCTTGTCGACGACGGCATCGACTCCTTCCAAGCCGAGAACCGCATCACGGTAAATCGGAATGCCTCCTCCCCCGCATGCGACCACTACCGTGTCGCGCTCGAGCAACGCGCGAATCGTCGGAAGCTCGTGTATCGCGAGCGGTTTCGGGCTTCCAACTACGCGTCGCAAATTGCCCTTCCCGTCTTTTTTTACCGAATGTCCTTCCGAGCGCAGCTCGCGCGCGCGAGCTGCCGAGATTCCGTGTCCGATGAATTTCTTGGGATCCTTGAGCGCTGGATCATCGGCAGCGACTTCGACCTGCGTGAGCACAGTGATCACGTCCCTCGAGTTCCCGGCCCTCCGCAACGCATTCTCGAGCGATTGCTGGAGCATGTAGCCGATCCAGCCGGCTGTCCCCGCCACCAGAACGCCCAGCGGCAGCGGTGCCACTTCGCTTCGAGCTTTCTCGTTTCTGACGAGCTCGTCTCCAACCTGTGGACCGTTGCCGTGAACTATGACGACCCGCCAGCCCTCGAGTGCGAAGTCGACTATAGGTCCAAGACTCTCGCGCGTATGCCGGAACTGATCGCCTATCGTCGAATGCTCTCCCGGGGGCGAGAGGGCGTTACCGCCGATGGCGATGACCGCGGTTCGTTTTTCGGTCATCGGTGTGAAGGTCCTATGAGGGCGCCAAGCGAGTCGTACGCGATCCCGAATGCCTTGAGGTCGGCGGCTGCCAGTGCGGCACGCATTCGGTTGTAGAGGCGAGTCACGGCGGCCTTAAAGGCTACATCGTCAGCCGCGGGTGACGCCTCAGACGCAACAGGCGACCATGGAGTAGTCGTCAGCTCGCGAACGATTCCAGGTGCCCGGTAATCGGCGGAATTGGGAAAGGCGCTCATCCATGCCTGCGCGATCGGATCTGGCGAGGGGTCTGCGGCAAACATCAGTCGAGCGGTCCGCGCGTTGACCAGCGCTGTCGCGGAGTGCCTGAAGTAGCTGCGATCTTCTCCGCCGAGTACATAGTGCTGGCTGAGTGGGTAGTCCGACGACGCGGAATACAATTCGAGTTTCCAGTAGAGCGTGTCCGCGTGAAACATCGGCTCGATCTTGCTACCCTGCGCGAAGACAGGCGCGAGGGCACGCACCCTGTTTCGCACATCTCTCACGGTTACGAGTCTCGCGCGCCGCGGAATCGAATCGGAGAGGAGATCGAAAGCCTGATATGCCCACGCGTTTGCAAGGCGCGTCAGTCCATCTCCCAGCCGTTGTCCGGCTGCATCGAGCTGTGTATCCGTCACGACGACAAGTCCGCGCGCCCCCGGATATGCGAGGGAATCCTGTCGCAGAAGCTGCTGTCCGGCAGCGCTGGTGACAACGCTGTCGAGCGCCGAGGAGACCGCTGAATTCCGTAGCGCTTCGGCTGACGACGGGCTCACCGTGTACGCGCGTCGCGTGAATTCGGCGCGCGTGGCCGTATACGGTCGCTCCCGCACCATCTGAACTTCGCGCGGGGTGAAGCGACGGACGAGTAACGGGACCAGTTCCTGGATCGTTACGGATAGAACGACAATCACCGTAACGGCAACGAAGCTCGTGCGGAGCTGGCCGGTCCAGCCGCTCAGCAGAACGGTGATTGCAACAGCGGCAGTGGTGATCGAGAGAAGGAGCAGCCCAGGCAATAGCCATTGGTGATCCGCGTACGAAAAGACCCCCTGCTCGCCGCTTCCGTGAATGAGGAGATCGTACGATTCAAGCCGATAGCTCCACATCGTAATGAGCAGCAACAGAGCGGCGAGCACGCTGAGGTGGCGCCGGACCCGAGCGCTCATGCGCAGCCCGACGCGCTCCCACCGCAGCCCGGGTGTAAGCGAATAAAGGATCACGACCACAATCGATACGCCGACGATAAGCAGCATCGCCCACGTATACACGGCCTTCTCGAACGGAAGCCAGGTCGTGTAGAAAGCGAGGTCGTGCTGAAAGTAAGGGTCGCTCTCGCGGAACTTGACCCCAAGCTTCGCAAGTGCGAGAGAGGTCCACGGTGGAAGCGCCGGCATCACCGCCGCGGCGATCGCTATCGACAGCAGAAACGCGAACCTGTCGATGTACTTGCGCGGGACCGCCTCGCCGAACTCGACGTTGGCCAAACGCCTTGGCAAGGTCAGCACGCCAATGCTTCTGCCCAGCGCAGAGAGATTGAGGAACGCAACGAGCACCGCAATGACGAACCCGATGCCGTAGATGAGCAGCAGGTCGCCCGAGCGCTCGCTCCACAAAGGCGTCGTCCCGAGCGCCGCATACCACGCATAGTCAGCATAGAAAGCGGACGTAGCGCGTCCGCCGACAAGCAGTACCGCCGCGATGACGACTCCGATGAGGAGGCGTCTGCGGGTGGCGGGCATCACATCAAACCTTGACGCCTTTGGCGCGAAGCCAGCCCTGCATTTCGGACTGAATGCGCCCCAGCTGCTCCTTTGTGCGGGCCTCGAACCTCATCACCAGGACCGGCTGCGTGTTGGATGCGCGGATGAGGCCCCATCCATCCCCGAACAGGACTCGCACGCCGTCCACGGTTATGACCTTGTACTTCGCGGCGAAATACTTTTTGGCTTCTTCCACGATGCCGAACTTCTTGTCGTCGGGGCACTCGACGCGAATCTCTGGCGTCGAGACGAAGCGCGGGACATCCGCCAGAAGTTCGCGGACGGACTTGCCGGAATCAGCGATGATGTGAAGGAGCCGCGCGGCGCCGTAAAGCGCGTCGTCGAATCCATAGAAGCCCTCGGCGAAGAACATGTGGCCGGACATCTCTCCCCCGACGGGAGCGTGCGTCTCGTGCATCTTCTCTTCGATCAGGGAGTGACCTGTCTTCCACATCACCGGTATTCCGCCAGCCTTCTCGACCGCCTCGGGGAGCGCCTGCGATGCTTTTACGTCGAACACGATCGACTGGCCTTTCCCCGTGCGAGCCAAAGCGTCGCGGGCGTAGATGATGAGCAGGTAGTCGCCCCAGATGATCTCGCCGGTGTTGTCGATTACGCCGATCCGGTCGGCGTCTCCGTCGAACGCGATGCCGACATCGGCTCGATCTTTCTTGACCGCGGCAATGAGATCCTCGACGTTTTTCGGAACCGTCGGATCGGGGTGGTGGTTCGGAAAAGTCCCATCGCTCTCGCAGAAGAGGCACCGCGGCTTGATCCCGAGCCTGGGGAAGAGCTTCGGCGCCACCAGCGAACCAGCTCCATTGCCGCAATCGATGACCACCTTGAGGTCACGCGTGAGCTTGCCGACGCGTCCTGCGATGTCGTCGATGTACCGGTCTATGATCTCTTCCTTCCGAAGCGTCCCTTTGCCCCTCGGAAACTTCCCCGCCACCGCCAGATTGTAGATGTGCTGGATGTCCGCGCCATAGATGGACCCGGTTCCGAGTCCCAGCTTGAAGCCATTGTACTCGGGCGGGTTATGCGAGCCCGTGATCTGGATTCCGCCAACGACGTCGAGCTTGTGCTGCGACCAATACCCGAGCGGAGTCGGGACGATCCCGATGTCTACGACGTCGACGCCGCTCGCAAGAAGCCCGGCTACCAGCGCGCGGTGCAGGCCTTCCCCACTCGGCCGGTTGTCGCGTCCAACCGCGAGCGTGCCCTTTATACCTTTCTCCTGCATGAAAAGGGCGTAGGCGCCGGCGACCGCGGTCGCCACTTCCTCAGTGAGATCCTTTCCGGCGATGCCCCGGATGTCGTACTCGCGAAAGGTATCGCGTGACAGTGCCATAGAATTCTCTACCGCGATCGCTGGGCGACTTCTTTGCTCACAGCCGGAGTAGCCCGGTGCGTGAGCGAGACGATGGCGTCGGGGAAAAGTCCGAAGATGAGAATGATCGCGGCCGACCCCCACACCACGATCCGCGTCCACCCGGTCGTGCGCTCAGGCAAAACCGCTGTGCTCGCGCGGGGCTTCATGAACATCACCATGACGACGTAGAGATAGTAACCCGCGCTCACCAGGCTGGTGACGACGAGAATTACGGCGAGTTTGGTCTGAGGGAACGGCGCCTGCAGCGCCGCCTGAAGAACATACCATTTCGCGAAAAAGCCTATCCCACCGAAGATCGGAAAGCCGAGGAGTGCGAACATGAAAACCGCCATCGCGACCGCAAGTCCGGGCCTGACGCTCCAGAGTCCGGCGTACTCCTCGACGCTCATGTTGTCTTCACCAGAGGAGCCAAGCGCCACGATCACGCCAAACGCCCCGAGTGTCGCAATCGTATACGCGAACAGGTAAAACATGAACGCGGAGCTACCTAACGTGGTGCCGACCACCAGCGCGACCAGAATGTAGCCCGCGTGCGCGATGCTCGAGTACGCGAGAAGGCGCTTGATGTTCTTCTGGGCGAGCGCGACGAGATTGCCGACGATCATCGTGAGAGCCGCCAGCCACCACACCGCTTCATGCCAGGTCGCGAGCAGAGTCGGAAATGCCTCGAGCCAGAGCCTGAAGAACGCCGCGAACGCGGCTGCTTTGACTGCAGCGGCCATATAAGCCGTGACAGGAGTCGGCGCGCCTTCGTAGACATCGGGCGCCCACATGTGGAATGGCGCAGCCGCGACCTTGAAGCCGAAGCCCACAAGCAACAGCGCGATGCCGACCAGCAACAACCCGCTGTTCGCCAGATCGAAGCGGATGATGTTCGCCCTGATGGCTTCGAAGTTCGTCGCACCAGTCGCGCCGTAGACGAGAGCAATGCCGTAAACCAGGAACGCCGTCGAGAACGCCCCCAGCAGGAAATACTTGATTGCCCCCTCGGCCGACCGCTCGCGGCGGCGATTCATGCCGACGAGAACATAGATCGCGATCGACATCAGCTCAATGCCCAGGAATACGATGATGAGATCGCGGGCCGCGGCGAGCATCATCATCCCTGCCGTAGAGAGCAGGAGCAGTACGTGCGTCTCGCCCGGAGTAATTCCTTCGCGCCTGTTGTAGTCGAGCGACATCGCGATGGTCCCGAGCGTGGCGATCAAAAAAATCTCATCGGCCGCCCAGCGGAAGTTGTCGACCGCGATTACTCCGTTGGTCGCGGTGTATCCGCGATACGCGTAATAGCCGACCGCCGCCATCGTGAGCACGCTCAGCACCATGCTCAGGATTCCCACGCTCCGCTGGTGCGCGTCGCTCTCCCGGCGCCATCCCGACCAGAGGAGTAAGGCCATCGCGCCTCCCATCAGCAGCAGATCAGGCCCGAGCGCGCTGGAGAGCTGTGCCGGCATGCTGAGGTCGAATTGCATCAGCGGCCAGCCTCCGTTACGCGAGGAATACTCGATCCGCTTTCGACGCGGTTCACAAGCTGCTGCGCCGAAGTCTCCATCCGGCGCAGCACCGGTGCGGGGTAGATGCCGAGCCAGATGATTGCCGCGATGAGCGGCGCCATCAGGGCGAGCTCTCGCTTGCTGAGATCGGTCATGGTTGCGTTCTCAGGCTTGAGCGGATTGAAAAGGATCCGCTGAATCGCCCAGAGGAGATACGCGGCGGCGAAGATCACCCCCGTGGTCGAGATGATCGCCAGAACCGGGTACGTGCGGAACGCTCCGATCAGCACCAGGAATTCTCCGACGAATCCGTTCGTCCCTGGCAGCCCAATGCTGCTGAGTGAGACGAAGGTGAGGATCGCGGCAAACATGGGCATTACTCGCGCGATTCCGCCGTAGGCCTCGATCAGGCGCGAATGCTTTCGCTCATAGATGATGCCGACAAGGAGGAACAAGGCCCCCGTCGAGATTCCGTGGTTGATCATGATCATCAACGCGCCCTGCACGCTCTGAAGCGTGAGCGCAAAGATGCCGAGCATGACGAATCCGAGGTGGCTGACGGACGAATACGCGACGAGCTTCTTGAAGTCCGGCTGGACCATTGCCACGAGCGCGCCATAGATGATTCCGATCACCGCCAGGACCAGGATGATCATCCTGACTGTCGGATTCATCGCAGCCCCCGGGAAAAGCGGAAGCGCGAATCTCAGGAATCCGAAGGTGCCCATCTTCAGCATGATGCCGGCGAGGATTACGGAGCCGGCCGTCGGCGCCTCGACGTGCGCGTCGGGAAGCCATGTATGGAACGGGAACATCGGCACCTTCACGGCGAACGCCAGGAAAAATGCCGAGAACAGCCAGAGCGCGGTGCGCTCCGGCAGCCCACTCCCCACGGCAAGCAAGCGATCGTAGCTGAAGTCCGGAGTGCCGCCCGCGGTCCGCGCGTGCAATCCGAGATAGATGATCGCCACCAGCATGAGCAGCGAGGGCAGCATCGTATAGATGAAGAACTTGATGCTCGCGTAGATGCGACGTTCCCCGCCCCAGATTCCGATTATGAAGTACATCGGCACGAGCATCACTTCCCACATCACGTAGAAGAGGAAGAGATCTCGCGCCAAAAAGACGCCGAGCATTCCGGTAGTGAGAATGAGCAGCAGAGCGTAGTAGCTCCGGGTCTTCGTGCGGATGCTGGTCCAGCTCCCAAGAACCGAGAGCGGCATAATGAACGTCGTGAGAAGCACCATCATCAGGGCAATGCCATCGATACCGAGGGTGAAGCGAACCCCCCAGGTCGGAATCCAGCCGATGTCGATCGGCGCCTGCCAGCCTGTGACCGCGGGATTGAACGACCACCAAAGCCCGAGCGACACGACGAACTCTAGCATGAAGATCCAGAACGCCACCTGTCGCGCCGCCGGAGTTTCGACCCCCACGGCCGTGTCCGTCGGAGCGCGTACGGGCAGAATCATCATGACCGCTGCGCCGATGAGCGGGATCAGCATCAGCCCGGGAAGCACCCAGTCGTTGTAACCGATCGAATCGAGAAAGCCTGTCATTTGATCAGATTACCGAAGGGTGAACGCACCGAGCATCGCGAGTACTCCAACTACCAGAACCCAGGCGTAGATCCCGACGTTGCCGGTTTGCAACCTCGATCCCATCCAGCCAAAGCCCCGCGCCAGAGCGGCGCTCCCATTCACGAGAAGCCCGTCGATCAGACCGGCGTCGATGAAGCGCCAGAGGAAGTTGCGCGAGACCGCGTAAGTCGGAGTGACGATGGTGCGGTCGATGGCTTCATCGACATAGTACTTGTTCGCGACGACGCCCTCGAAACCGGTTTCAGCAACCGCGTCGCGCTTGCGCGGCAGACGGTCGGGCTTGAGACGCGCGAATGCTAACACGATGCCCGAGACGGCAATCAGTACCGCGACGCCGATCAGAAGCTCTTCCGTCGTGGCGGGAACGTGTGACGCACCGGCCGTGATTCGCGTGGTCGCGCCGCCAACCACCGGGTCGAGCCAGTGCTCCAGAACCTGCGTTGGCCCGATCGGAAGGATGTCGGTGGCTACTTCCGGCAAATTGAGCCAGCCACCCACTGCCGTCAAAATCCCGAGGACGACCAGCGGTCCAGTCATTACCCAAGGCGCTTCGTGCAGACTCTTCTCCTCCTCCGCTCCCGTGCGACTGGGCCCGTGGAAGGTGTAGAGCATCATGCGCGTCATGTAGATGGCTGTGAGAAACGCTGCCGCGAGTCCGATGCCGTAGATGATGTAAAGAAGAGTGCTGCCCGGTATGCCGAGCCAGGTCGCGGAAGCCAGTGTCGATCCATGCGCCCGTGCGAACACCGATCCCAGGATTTCATCCTTGGAGAAGAATCCGGAGAACGGTGGAATCCCCGAAATTGCCAGAGTTGCGATCCACATCAAAACGCAGGTGACCGGCAGATAGCGCTTCAAGCCACCCATATTGCGCATGTCCTGCGCGTCTTCTCCGCTGTGTGTGTGGTGATACGCGGTGTGCATTGCGTGGATCACCGATCCTGAGCCGAGGAACAGGAGCGCTTTGAAGAACGCGTGTGTGACGAGGTGGAACATCCCGGAGACGTAAGCGCCCACACCAACGCCTACGAACATGTATCCGAGCTGAGAGATCGTCGAATACGCCAGAACCTTCTTGATGTCCCACTGCTTGAGGCCAATCGTTGCTGCGAAAATCGCCGTAACCGCGCCAACCACTGCCACGGTGAGCGACGCGACGGGTGATAGCGAGAAGAGCACAGCGCTTCGCGCGATCAGGTATACGCCGGCCGTGACCATCGTCGCCGCATGGATGAGGGCCGAGACCGGAGTCGGGCCCGCCATCGCATCGGGCAGCCAGATATAGAGCGGGATCTGCGCGCTCTTTCCGGTGCAGCCAAGGAACATGAAAAGACAGATCGTCGTTACGAGCGGCCCGCCGGTCATGAGCTCACCGGCCTTCGCATTTACGCCGATGAAATCGAGCACTCCGATGTTCGCGAACAACAGGAACATCGCGACCAGCAATCCGAAGTCTCCGATGCGGTTGACGATGAACGCCTTCTTTCCGGCGTCCGCGTTCGCCTTGTCGTTGAACCAGAAGCCGATCAGGAGATAGGAGCAGAGGCCGACTCCCTCCCACCCGACGAACAGCACCGGATAGTTCGCGCCCAGTACCAGCATCAGCATGAAGAACACGAACAGGTTGAGGTACGAGAAATACCTCGGATATCCGGGATCCTCGCGCATGTAGCCGACGCTGAAGATGTGGATCAACGCGCCCACACCCGTGATCACGAGGATCATCACCATCGACAGCTGGTCGAGCTGTATCGCTGCGTCGATCTGGAGATCGCCAACGGGCATCCAGCTGAACCAGCGTTGGATGAACGGAGCCTCAGGATGCGCGGCTGCCATCGCCTGCCAGATTCCAAGCGCGAGCAGGAACGACAATATCAATACGCCAGGCCCGACGATGCTGACGACCCCTGCCCAGCGGTGCCGCTTCACCACATGATGATCGTCGCCCGATGCGCCGGCATTCTCGGAATGCGAGATCGCCGACGCGTCCGCGCCACCTTCGGAATGCGGATGATGACCGGCCGCGGTCGGATCAGATGGGCCGAAATGGGCGCCGCTCAAAGAGAGGAGTCCGTTGATCACGAACCCGGCGAGTGGCAAAGCCGGAAGCAGCCACACCCACTCGGCTAACGTCCCCGAGAGCGGATGAATTTGTGAAGCTACGGATACCGCCGTCTGGAGAAGCATCAGCCTCTCAGAAGGTTGATGTCCTTGAGATTGATCGTCTGCCGGTGGCGGAAGATCGCGATGATGATTGCAAGACCCACGGCGGCTTCAGCGGCCGACACCGTCATGACGAACACGACGAACACCTGCCCCGCCGCTCCGTAGTAGCGCGAGAACGCGACGAATGTCAGGTTGACGGCCGTCAGCATCAGCTCGACGCACATGAAGATGATGATCGCGTTCCGGTGGATCAGGACGCCGACCACGCCGATGATGAAGAGCGCTGCCGTGAGCGCCAGGGATTCAGCGAGCACCTGCAGCCCTCCCGCGGCCAAGTACGACGGCGCCTGCAATCGCGACGAGCAGAAGAACGCTCGTGAGCTCGAATGCCAGCAGGTAGTCTCTGAAGAGAGGCTCCGCGATCACTCCGACCGCATTCAGCTTCTGAAGTTGCTGCTCGCCGTAGTTGCGCGGGACGAGCAGCTGCTCGGGAAGCTTGGTGCGCGCGATGACCATGATCTCGCTCAGGAGGCCGAGCCCGATGAGTCCCGCCGCGATCTTCCACCCGGTGCCGCGCGCATCCGCGAGCTCCGACGGGTGCCCGAGGTTGAGAAGCATCACGACGAACAGGAACACCACCATGATCGCGCCGGCGTAAACGAGGACCTGCATGACTCCTATGAACTGCGCGTCGAGCATCACGTATAGCGCCGCGAGGCTGAACATCGTGTTCACCAGCCAGAGTGCTGCCGCCACCGGGCTTTTCCGAGTCACGAACGTGACCGCGGAGGCGAGAGCGATGACTCCAAAGAGATAGAAGTGGAAAACGTAGAACAGCGGGTAGTGCGGATCCATCACTCGCCCTTCGGGTCTTCGGGATCCCACATCTCGCAAACCGGATGCGTCTGGTCCATCAGGCGCTGCAGATCGTATACGAAGCCCTCTCGGCTGTACTCGGAGTTCTCGTAGTGGCGTCCGACGTGGATCGCCTCTTCGGGGCAAACCTCCTGGCAGAAGCCGCAGAAGATGCAGCGAAACTCGTCGATCTCGAAGACGAGAGGGTAGCGGTTCCCTTCCTCATCCTCTCCCGCCACCAGCTTGATGCAGTTGGCGGGACAGACCGTCGGACAAAGACCGCAAGCGACGCAACGCGCCTTTCCGGTTTCGGTCGTCAGCATTCTGTGAGTGCCGCGCCACCGTGGAGAAATCGGAGATTTCTCTTCCGGATACTGCGTTGTGACTCTGCCGTTGACGTCGAACAGATGCTTGACCGTAAGCGCCATTCCCTTGAGCGTCGCGCGGATGTAGCTGACGTCGTCGATCGGCCGGTCGACCACCTTCACCTTGATTGCCATTACGTGCCTGCCTGTGTCGCTATGGGACGAGGCCTGTCCAAGCGCCTGAGTCGCTCGACCTCTTGTGGATGCATTCTGCCGTACGCTGGACTGATGAGGCGCCCGCGATCGAGAATCGCGAACAGGACGATCATCATTCCGAGATTGACGCTTCCGAGAATCGCGGCGTACATGAGGCCCTGCTGAATTCCAGCCGCGCTCAAGCCGAGCATGACGGACGCGATGAGGACGATGTAGAAGAGCGCGAGCGGAAGCATGAACTTCCAGCCGAGCGACATGAGCTGGTCATACCGGAACCGCGGAACCGTCCAGCGCACCCACATGAACAGGAAGAGGAAGAACAGTATCTTCGCGAGGAAGATTCCAATGGAGAGAAGCGACAGCCATTTGCTGTAGGGGCCGATGTTGTCGTGCGCCGTAAAGGGCACGTCCCAGCCTCCGAAGAAGAGCGTCGCCATCAAAGCGCTCGCCGTCACCATGCCGGCATACTCGGCGATGAAGAAGAGCGAGAACTTCATCGCGCTGTATTCGGTGTGATATCCGGCTACCAGCTCCGATTCCGCCTCGGGGAGGTCGAACGGGAGCCGGTTGGTTTCGGCGAACGCGGCGACCATGAAGATGAAAAACGCCACAGTGAGGTTGATGACGTTCCATCCGCCCCACGCCTGCTGATTGATGATCGAGTTGAGGCTGACGTTTCCGGCAAGGAGCAGAACGGGAATCGTCGACATGCCCATCGAGATTTCGTAGGAAACCATTTGGGCACTCGATCTTAGGCCGCCGAGGAGCGCGTACTTGTTGTTCGATGACCAGCCGGCGAGCACGATGCCGTAGACTCCCAGCGAAGTGATCGCGAGGATGAACAGGAATCCAACGGGAAGGTCCGCAACGACCAGGTCGATTCTTCCCCAGCGCGTTGGCATCGGCGCGCCAAAAGGAATGACGCACCAGGCGGTCATGGCAGGAATGAAAGAGAGGATCGGCGCCAGCACGAACAGCGGCTTGTTCACGCCCTCCGGCATCGTCTCTTCCTTCATGAAGTTCTTGAGGCCATCCGCGAACGGTTGAAGCCAACCCTTGCCGACTCTGTTCGGACCGTGACGGTCCTGAATCCAGGCCGAAATTTTTCTCTCGGCGAGTGTCAGCATTGCCACGCCAACCATGTAGATGCTGAAGATGACCACCATCTTCACGACAGTAAAAATGAAAAACGCCATTCCGCTCACGGGCGGCAGATTCGGATCCGCGGCCTGAAGGAGCGCGGAAAAGCCGTGAAGCACGCTCATGCGGCCCCCACGGCTATCGGTCCCTTCGGACGCGTGGGAGGAGCATCGACAACCGGCAGTCCCTTGAACCCGAGAGCGTCGTAGCTCAAACCCGCGAATGACTTGTGAGCGCTCGCGAGCTTCGCGAATACTTCGGACGGAAGGAAGAAGTTCGACTGCTTCCCCATCGCGCCAAGCAAATCGCCGAGCACGACCCAGCTGGGGCGAGTCTCGCCTGGAGCTTGCCGCGCCTGGGTGAATCGCTGAACTCGGCCGCGAAGGTTGGTGACTGTTCCTTCTTCCTCGGAAAAGTTCGCGATGGGCAGCACAATGGACGCCTTTGTCGCTGCTTCCGGCAGTACCGAGCCGATCACTATCACATCGCTGGCGCGGGAGACCGCCGACGCGTCGATGCCGGCGAGATCTTCGCCCGCGACGACGAGCACGTCACCCTGCCCCAGCCCGCCCAGGAGATCCTTCGTCTTCTTGAAGCCGAGGGTTTCGGCGCCGTACACGTTGGCCGCGCGCTCGCGACGGAGTGCCAGATCGTCGACGCCAGGTAGCGGCGCTTCCTCGCCTTCGGTGACGCGGAACGCACCGGCTCCCCCATCCATCACCTGGGTGAGAAGGAAGAGCGATTCGTTGGACAGCATCGGCGACGCTGCAACGAAGACTTTCTTGCCGCTGAGAGCGCGCGCCGCGGCCGAGATCGCCTCTTCCCAGCTGGTCGGTGCCAAGCCGTCTTTGCGGCGGAGCATCGGCTGCTCGACGCGGCTCTTCTCGTTCATCCAACGGTAGTTGAGGCGTCCCCAGTCGCACATGAAGAAGGCGTTCACCTCTTCGTTGGGCCGCGGACGCATGCGCACGAGTTGATTCTCGCGCGTCTCCATGATCACGTTGCATCCCTGCGTGCAGTTGGGGCAGATCGACGCGGTGCGGTCGAGCTCCCACGCGCGCGCCTTGTTCAGAAAGTCCTTGGACAGGAGCGCCCCTACGGGGCACAGATCAACGACGTTTGCCGCCCACGGATGCGTGAGATCCTTTCCTTCGAACTTTCCGATCAGCGCGCGGTCGCCGCGCTCGCTCACGTTGAGAGATGGATCGTGCGCAACGTCGTCCATGAAGCGCACACAGCGCGTGCACAGTATGCAGCGGTTCGGAACGTAGATGACGTCCCCGCCAAAGTCCTCAGCCGGATTGAACCGCTTAGGCTCGCGGTAGCGCGAATCCTCGCGGCCTTCCTGGTACGTATAGTCCTGAAGCTCGCACTCGCCCGACTGGTCGCAGATGGGACAATCGAGCGGATGGTTGATCAGCAGCATCTCGAGCACGCCTTTCCGCGCGTCGAGTGACTTTTCGGAGTGGACGTGGACGACCTGGCCTTCAGCGACGGTCGTGGCGCACGAAGGAGCGAGCTTCGGCGCCTTCTCGACTTCGACCAGACACATGCGGCAGACACCCGCGACCGGCAGTCCGGGGTGATAGCAGTAGTGCGGGATCAGAACTCCCGCCGTCTTGGCGGCCTCGAGGATCGTGGTCCCCTCAGCGACGCTAACGGGACGTCCCTCGATCGTGAGATTCACCATCTTCGCCTCGGCCATTATGCGACCGCCGCCGTCACGGGGTGAAAGCGCCTTCCCTGTATCAGGGCCTCGAATTCACCGCGGAACTTCTGGATGCCCGACACGACCGGCACCGCGCACGAGTCACTCAGCACGCAGATAGTCTTCCCCGTCATCTGCTCGGCGATGTCGAGCAGCGTGTCGAGGTCCTCTATCGTTCCCTCGCCATCGCGGATGCGCTCGAGGATCTTCGTTGTCCACGCCGTGCCTTCGCGGCACTGCGTGCACTGTCCGCAGCTCTCGTGCGCGAAGAAGCGCGCGATGCGCGCGATCACGGTCACCATCGGCTGTGCATCGTCTATCACGATCACACCACCGGAGCCGAGCATCGATCCACCGGCAACGAAACCCTCATAATCCATGAGCGTAGCTTCTGCTTCCTCCATCGTCTGAATCGGGACGGATGCGCCACCGGGAATCACTGCCTTGAACTTGCGGCCGTGAAGCGGACCGCCGCAGAGGTCATAGAGGAATTCCTTGAACGGAAAGCCCATGACGACCTCGTAAGTGCCGGGACGCTGCACATTGCCACAAACAGAGAACAGCTTGGTACCGGTGCTCTTCGGATTCGACAGCGACATCTTCTTGTACCAATCCGCGCCATTCAGGAGAATCGGCGCTGTGGCGACGAGCGTCTCGACGTTGTTGATCGTCGTCGGCATGCCGAAGACGCCCGATACCGCTGGAAACGGCGGCTTGATGCGCGGATTCCCGCGACGGCCCTCGAGCGATTCCATGAGGGCGGTCTCTTCGCCGCAGATGTAGGCGCCCGCTCCCTTGTGGACGTGGACATCGATCCGCTTTCCCGATCCCATGGCATTCTTGCCGAGGATACCGGCAGCGTAGGCTTCCTTCACCGCCTTTTCCATCCAGTGGAGGGGCTCGGTGAACTCGCCGCGAATGTAGACGTATGCGGTCTCCGCGCCGATCGCGTAGGCCCCGATCGCGCAGCCCTCGACCACCGCGTGCGGCGTCCAGCGCATCAGCTCGCGATCCTTGAACGTGCCCGGCTCGGATTCATCGGCGTTGCAGCACAGGTAATGCGGCTTTCCGTCGCCCGGTTTCATGAACGACCACTTCACGCCGGTCGGGAATCCCGCGCCGCCCCTGCCGCGGAGGCCTGATTCCTTCACGACGTTGACGATGTCGGCGGGCTGCATTCCAAGCGCCTTTTCCAGCGCCTTGTAGCCTCCCCGCTTTTTCCAGCCGTCGAGGGTGCGTGCTTCGTTCTCGCCAAAGTACTTGGTGAGAACTGTGGTTTCTCTTGGGTGCGGGTGGTGCGGGAAGCCCATTATGTGAGTTTTGCGAGGAGTTCCGGAACTTTGTCCGGCGTCATTGATTCGATGAATTCTTCGTTGACCATCACCGGGGTCGCAAAGCCACACGCCCCGAGACATTCGACTTCGATTACGGTGAAGCGACCGTCCGGCGAGGTGACGCCGAGCTCACCGGTGTTCGTGTGACGCAGAAATGCCTTCACCACATCCTCGGCGCCGCAGATGCCGCAGGGTGAAGTCGTGCACACCTGAATGAAATACTTTCCCACCGGGTGCTGGTGGTACATCGTGTAAAAGGTTACGACTCCTTTCACGTAAGCCGGAGTCAGGTCGAGCAGTCCCGCCACTTCCGCCATTCCCTCCTCGCTCACCCAGCCGTGAACGCGCTGCACGATCCAGAGCGCGGGAAGGAGTGCCGCCATCTTCTGCGGATAACGAGTAAGGAGCTCGTCGAGCTCGCGCTTCAGGTCTCCCGTGAATACAGGGGTGTACGGCTCGTGAGCCGCGCGGTCGTGCGATGCGTAATCGGGAGATTCCAACCCACCGACGAGATCAGGTGTCAA
Organism: Gemmatimonadales bacterium; assembly: GCA_038316775.1. Lineage (GTDB taxonomy): Bacteria > Gemmatimonadota > Gemmatimonadetes > Gemmatimonadales > Gemmatimonadaceae > UBA4720. The sequence goes on from JBBQAV010000001.1 coordinate 87,474, forward strand.
CGATCGATTTCTCCCATTACGATGTCGATGCTGGCGTTGATGGCGATGACGTCGGACAGCAGGTGTCCTTCCACCATCTTTGGAATCGCGGCGAGATTGACGAACGACGGCGGACGAATTCTCCACCGCACCGGCTTTGCCGTTCCGTCGGATACCATATAGTAGCCCTTCTCGCCTTTCGGGCTTTCGACCGCGACGTACGATTCGCCAATCGGCGGCCGAGGACCTTCCATCACGACCTTGAAGTGATGGATCATGGATTCCATCTCGCTGGTCGCTTTGGACTTGGGTGGGAGAATGATGCGCGGGTCGTCGATGTTCACCGGACCGTCGGGCAGACGGTCGGCGGCCTGTTGCAGGATGCGCACCGACTGGCGCATCTCCTCGAATCTTACCAGGTAGCGATCGTAGACGTCACCGTTGGTGCCAACCGGCACCTCGAAGTCATAGGTCTCGTAGTCGAGATACGGAAAATCCTTTCGGACATCGTAGTCGACGCCGGATGCGCGAAGCATCGGTCCCGAGAGTCCCCAGTTGATCGCTTCGTCGGGAGTCATCACTCCGAGCCCGACCGTGCGCCCAACCCAGATCGCGTTTCTGGTGAGCACGCGATCGATCTCGTCGAGCGTGTGCGGAAAGGTGCGAATGAACTGGCGGAGGCCATCCATCCAACCACTCGGGATGTCGGCGGCCATTCCGCCGACGCGTGTGGCTGACGTCGTGAGACGCGCTCCCACCCATTTCTCGATTAGCCGGTAGATCTCCTCGCGCCGCTGGAACGCCCACAGGAACGGCGTGAATGCTCCGATGTCGATGCAGAACGTCCCCAACCAAACCAGGTGCGACATGATTCGGGACAGCTCTGACGCGATGACGCGCAAAACCTTGCACCGCTCAGTGATCTCGATGCCGAACAGCCGTTCGGCGCCCAGTGCGAACGCGACGTTGTTGCCGATGGAGTTGAGATAGTCCTCGCGGTCGGTCCAGCAGATTATCTGGTTGTACTGGCGGTACTCGCCGATCTTCTCAAAGCCGCAGTGCAGATAGCCGATGTGCGGGATGCAGCGGACGACAGTCTCTCCATCCAGCTCGAGCACGAGGCGCAGTACTCCGTGCGTCGCGGGATGCTGAGGCCCGATGTTGATGAGCATGTGCTCACCCTCGAGGTCCGGCTCCACACTCGGCGGCGGTTGCAGGGCGACGGCGGTTCCTCCGTCGTTCGTCACGAGGGGAACACGCTGAGGCCGCCCCTGCGCGTCGAGACCTGTTGTCGAGAGCTCTACTTCGACCGTGCGTCTGGCCATTACTCGCCCGTCCTCTCGCCTTTGTTCAACCTGGCCTTCATGTCTTCGGGAAGATCAACAAAGGCATCGGCGATGGTGAGCTCCTCCATCGAGTATCGCGCTTCCGGATTCTGCGCGAGCGCCTGCCGCAGCTGCTCCGAGCGGCTGAACCGTCCGCGCAACGGAAAGTCCTTCCGCAGCGGATAGCCCTCTTTGTACGACTCCCACATCAGTATGCGGCGAAGATCGGGGTGCCCGCGAAAGCGGATCCCGAACATGTCGTAGCATTCGCGCTCGAGCCAGTCGGCTGCGTTGTAAATGTCGTAGACGCTGGCGATCTCGAGTGGTGCCCCTTTCGGAAGCTGCGACTTTATCCGCAGAAAACGGCGGTATGGGAGCGAGCGAAGGTGCCAGACCACCTCGATCGGGACCTCCGCATCGCGATACTCGACGGCGGTAATGTCGCTCAGAAAGTCGTAGCGCTGTGATTCATCGTCGTGGAGCCAGCGTATCACATCGTGAACCAACCCGGGCTCAACGTAGACTACGGTCTCGCCCCATATGACTTCCACTCGCTTGATTGCGTCGGAGAATTTGTCCTGCAGGGACCTTGCCGATGGATTTGCCGCAGCGCCCCGGTGCGAAACGTTCTTCTGCGTTACCGGCTGATCGCCGGAGGCGCTCGCCCCCGTCCTGACGACTTCGAATCGGCTCACAGTCCCGACCTGGTCTGGTTGACTGAGTTTCCGAACGGCTCGCCGAGCTCGTCGATCACCGAAGGCGGAATGTAGAGCTGGCTGGCGGGATCGGGCTCCATCTCGTCACGAGTCCCCTTATCGGCGGCGCGCTCGTTCTTCACTTTTTCCTGGAGCATACGAATGCCGTAGATGAGGCCTTCCGGGCGCGGCGGACATCCGGGAACGTAGACATCTACCGGAATGATCGTGTCGATCCCCTGCACGACCGCGTAGTTGTCGAACATTCCACCCGTCGATGCGCACGCTCCCATCGAGATTGCCCATTTCGGCTGCGGCATCTGCTGCCAGATGCGGCGGATAATTGGTGCGAGCTTGAACGGAACGCGGCCGGCACAGATGAGCACGTCGGCCTGCCGAGGCGAGAAGCTCATGCGCTCCATCCCGAAGCGCGCGAGGTCGAAGTCGCTTGCTGCCGTCGCCATGAATTCAATGGCGCAGCACGCGGTGCCGAACGGCATCGGCCAGAGCGAGTTGGCGCGTGACCAGTTGACCAGGAAGTCGAGGCGCGTGGCGACCCAACCCTCCTGCGACTCCGGCGCGTACGAGACCGTTCGATGCTCTGCAGGAGCGGTCAATTCCATTGCAATGCTCCTTTCTTCCAGACGTACACGAAGCCGACGAACAGGATCGCCATGAACACGAGCATCTCACCAAGTCCGAAGAACGAGATGTTTCCGACCGGGCACACGTCGTTCACAAGTGGCACGAAGCACGAGAGCTGCCTGAAGTAGACAGCCCACGGAATCATGAATACCGTCTCGATGTCGAAGATTATGAAGAGAATCGCGACGAGGTAGAAGCGAACCGAGAAGCGCTCCCGCGCGTCGCCAAGGGCCGGAACACCTGACTCGTACGCCTGCTGCTTTACCGGTGTGGGTCGCGCCCTGATCGTCATCGCCGAGATCGCGATGATCAACAGCGCATTGACCACCACGAAACCGAAGAGCATCAGAACCGGGAAATAAGCGCGAAACATGGCCTCTCAGACTTCGTGAAAAATTTCACTAGTGGGATTTTTGGGAATTTACCGTTGGCAATCTTGTAATTCAACGGCTCCCGTTCGGTAGCGATGCCGGTGCGAAAACCGTAAATTGACGACGAAAGGCCGCGACCTCCGCCCAATCATCGACGCGGGTAGCCGGCTCCCTCACCGCAATCACACCCCTCATCAATGTCAATTCAGGCGGATCGCTGGATCACCCGCATGGCCAGAGAGCACGGGATGATCGAGCCCTTCGAGAGCAGTCAGGTTAGAACGGGGGTCATTTCCTATGGAGTGAGCTCCTACGGCTACGACATGCGAGTCGCGCCCGAGTTCAAGATCTTCACCAACGTGATGAGCTCGATTGTGGATCCCAAGAACTTCGATTCGAACTCTTTCGTTGAGTTCGAAGGTCCCGTGTGTATCGTTCCGCCCAATTCGTTCGCGCTCGGCCGCTCGGTGGAATACTTCCGAATCCCCCGCAACGTGGTGACGATCACTGTCGGGAAATCTACCTATGCGAGGTGTGGAATCATCACCAACGTCACGCCCTTCGAGCCGGAGTGGGAGGGTTTCGTGACGCTCGAGATTTCGAACACCACGCCACTTCCCGCCAAGATCTACGCCAACGAGGGCATCGCTCAGGTTCTCTTTTTCAAAGGCGAGGAGGAACCTGAGGTGTCGTACAAGGACAAGAAGGGAAAATATCAGGGCCAGCAGGGAGTGACGCTGCCTCGCCTTTAGTGTGGCCCTGAGCTTGCCGAATGTTGTAAGGACCAACCGTATTGGGAGGAACCAAAGCTGATGCAGAATCGCGACGGCGTACAAAAAGGACCTCAGGATCACGCAGAGGGGCAGCACGGATCAAAAACTCGCAGCAAGATTCTGGAGCAGCTGCACTCAGGTAACGGCAACGGCACGGCGCCAGATCCTTTGCCCAACCCCCTCGAGCCCCGCAAAAATCCAGCTCACCACAACGCCGCCCACCGCCTGTTCGAAGAGCGCCAGCAGCACGACGAAGCGGAGAAAAACAGTGAGAAGACCCGCCTGAACAGAGAGATCGAGCGCCGTCATCTCGATCCGAACAACATTCCGAAGATCTAGCTCTGCGACGAGCTTTACGGGCGAGTGCCGATCAGGCCCGCCCGGATGAAGTCCCGGTTCATGCGCGTGATGGTGTCGATGCTGATCTCCTTCGGACACGCTTCCTGACACTCGCCGTAGAGCGTACAGCTTCCAAAATTCTCGAGATCCATCTGCTCTGCCATCGCGAGCGCGCGCCGGTAGCGCTCGGGCTGGCCCTGCGGCAACAGACCCAGGTGGGTGATTTTTGCCGCGGTGAAGAGCGAAGCTGATGCATTTGGGCACGCGGCAACGCACGCCCCGCATCCAATGCACGCAGCCGCGTCCATCGCGGTTTCGACGTTGTCCTTGGGGACGAGAATCGTGTTGGCGTCCTGCGCCCCGCCGGTAGGCGCGGTGATGAAACCGCCAACCTGAATGATCCTGTCGAGAGCCGATCGGTCGACGATGAGATCCTTGATGACCGGAAATGCTTTGGCGCGCCACGGCTCGATGTAGATCTTTGCGCCATCCTTGAAGCTCCGCATGTGAAGCTGGCAGGTCGCTGTTCCTTTCATCGGCCCGTGAGCAACGCCATTGATCATCAGGCTGCACATGCCACATATGCCTTCCCGGCAATCGTTATCAAATGCGATGGGAACTTCGCCTCGCTCCGTGAGACCCTCGTTGACGACGTCGAGCATCTCCAGGAACGACATGTCCGGACTGATTCCCCTGGCCTCGTAAACCACAAATTTGCCCGGCGCATCGGGAGCAGCCTGCCGCCAAACGTGTAGCGTCAGATTCATCACTTGTAGCTCCGCTGCGACAGTTTGACGTTCTCGAAGACCAAAGGCTCCTTGTTGAGAATGGGACTCTGCCCCTCGCCCGCATACTCCCAGGCCGCGACGTAGGCGAAGTTCTCGTCGTCGCGCAGCGCTTCACCGTCGGGTGTCTGACTCTCCTCCCGGAAATGACCGCCGCATGATTCTCTGCGATGCAGCGCGTCGATGCACATGAGCTCGCCCAGCTCCAGGAAGTCGGCGACGCGCCCGGCCTTTTCGAGCGCCTGGTTCAGCTCAACATCGCTGCCGGGGACGTTGACGTCGCGCCAGAACTCCGCGCGCAGCTCGGGAATTCTTTTCAGCGCAGTTTTGAGCCCTTCCTCGTTCCGCGACATGCCGCAGTAATCCCACAGGATCTTTCCGAGCTCTCGGTGGAACGAAGCAACCGTCCGCTTGCCGTTGATCGATAGAAACTTCTTCGTCATCTCGGCAACCTGGCGCTCGGCTGCTTTGAACGCGGGGTGCGACGTATCCACCTTTTCCGGCTTGCTGCTCGCGATGTAATGCCCGATGGTGGTCGGGATGATGAAGTACCCGTCCGCGAGCCCCTGCATCAATGCGCTCGCTCCGAGCCGGTTCGCGCCGTGATCCGAGAAGTTCGCCTCGCCAGTGACGTGCAGTCCGTCGATCGTGCTCATCAGATTGTAGTCGACCCACAGCCCGCCCATCGTGTAGTGAACGGCGGGATAGATCCGCATTGGAGCTTCGTACGGGTTCTCATCCGTGATTCGCTGGTACATCTCGAACAGGTTGCCGTACCGCTCCCTGATGACGTCCTGGCCCAATCTCTTGATCGCATCCGCGAAATCGAGGTAAACGCCGAGTCCGGTTTCGCCGACTCCCCTGCCCTCGTCGCAAACCTCCTTTGCCGCGCGTGACGCGATGTCGCGAGGCGCCAGATTTCCGAAGCTCGGATACTTCCTCTCGAGGAAATAGTCTCTGTCGTTCTCGGGAATCTCGCGCGGGTTCCGCTTGTCTCCTTTCTGCTTCGGGACCCACACCCGCCCATCGTTTCTCAGCGATTCGCTCATCAGCGTCAGCTTCGACTGATACTCGCCGCTCACGGGGATACAAGTGGGGTGAATCTGGGTGAAGCACGGATTTGCGAAGGCTGCCCCGCGCTTGTACGCTCGCCAGATCGCCGTAGCGTTCGATCCCTTCGCGTTGGTCGAGAGGTAGAACAAATTCCCGTACCCGCCGGTTGCGAGAACCACCGCTTCGGCAGCGTGTGATTCAATGGCGCCTGTCACGAGGTTACGAACCACGATTCCACGCGCCTTGCCATCGATCACGACCAGGTCCAGCATCTCCGTGCGCGGATACATCTTCACGCCGCCCCTCGCGATCTGGCGCTCCAGAGCCTGGTACGCGCCAAGCAAGAGCTGCTGGCCGGTCTGCCCGCGCGCATAGAATGTTCGTGAGACCTGCGCGCCGCCAAACGATCGGTTGGAGAGAAGTCCGCCATATTCCCGCGCGAATGGAACTCCCTGCGCAACGCACTGGTCGATGATGTTTACGCTCACCTCGGCCAGCCTGTACACGTTCCCCTCGCGCGAGCGGAAGTCGCCGCCCTTGATCGTATCGTAGAAGAGGCGATAGATGCTGTCGCCGTCGTTCTGATAATTCTTGGCGGCGTTGATTCCACCTTGCGCCGCGATGCTGTGCGCGCGCCGTGGCGAATCCTGAAAGCAGAAACACTTCACGTTGTAGCCGAGCTCGCTCATCGTCGCGGCGGCCGCGCCACCCGCGAGTCCGGAGCCGACGACGATTATCGTGTGTTTCCGCTTGTTCGCCGGGTTCACCAGCTTCATCTCGAAGCGATGCTTGTCCCACTTCTGCGCGAGCGGTCCGCCCGGAATGTGCGAGTTGAGCGGAACGGTCATCGCACAACTCCGAAGAATACCGCCACTGGAACGGCGGTGAATGCAACCCACAGGAAGAGCGCGATGACGAGCGACACCCTTCGATGCAGAGGCTCTGGGGACGAAGGACTAACGCCGATGCTTCTCACGGAGCTCCAGGCGCCGTGAAAGAGATGGAAGCCGAGCGTTATCATCGCGAGCACATAGAAAAGCGACACCCACCAGATGCGGAAACTGGTCACGACGTTGACGTACACATCCTGAGCACTGAATGTGCCCGCAGGTCGGATCGTGCCGGTCGTGAAATGAAGAATGTGGAGCACGATGAACACGAGCAGGAACGCTCCGCCCCAGCGCATAGTCCGAGAGGCGATTGTCGCAGCCTGGGGCTCGACCTTGGCATAGCCGATCGGTCGCGCGGCGCGGCTTTGCCGCGTCAGCTGCACGGCCGCAATGACGTGAAGGATGACCGCAACGATCAGCACGATCCGCAAACCCCAGAGCAGCTCGCCGGTGCTCTTGAGAAAGTGCGAGTAGGAATTGATGGCGTCGGGCCCGCGAAACACCAGCAGGTTGCCGACCGAGTGCAGAATGACGAACCCGATGCCGATGATACCCGTGACGCCCATGACGACCTTTTTGCCGACCATGGAAGCGTAGAAGCCGCGAAGCCTGCCCATCAGCCTGTTACAGCTTTACCGCGCCCATTGGCTCGCGGACTGCATCCGCGCTCTTCGCCAGGGCATCGCGCTCCTCTTTCGTGAGCTCCACTTCGATGATCTTCAGCAGACCACCGCGTCCCAGCTTGCACGGAACGCCGAGGAAGAGGCCGGACATTCCGTATTCCCCCTCGAGCCAGGCGGCACACGGAAGAATGCGCTTCTGATCGAACACGATCGATTCGCACATCTGAACCGCCGCCGCCGACGGCGCGTAGTAGGCGGACCCAGTCTTGAGGTGCTTCACGATCTCGGCGCCGCCCGTGCGTGTCCGGTCGACGATCGCATTGAGCTTCGCCTGCGTCATGAGCTGCGTGATGGGGATTCCGCTGACGGACGTATAGTTGATGAGCGGTACCATCGTATCGCCGTGGCCTCCGAGCACCATCGCCTGGATGTCGCGCACGGAGACGTCGAGCTCTTCGGCCAGGAACGCGCGATAGCGCGCCGTATCCAGCACGCCCGCCATTCCCAGGACTCGCTCTCGCGGGAAGCCGGTGACTTTCATTGCGACGTAAGACATCACGTCGAGCGGGTTCGAGACGACGATGAGGATCGCGTCCGGCGAGCTCGCCTTGATTTGCTCGGAGACCTGCTTGACGATTCCCGCGTTGGTGTTGAGAAGGTCGTCGCGCGACATGCCGGGCTTTCGAGCAATTCCTGCGGTGATGACGACGATCTCTGATCCGCGCGTCTCTTCGTAGCCGTTGGTGCCGATGACGCGTGAGTCGAAGCCTTCAATGGGAGCCGATTGCCATTGATCGAGCGCCTTGCCCTGCGGGATTCCTTCCATCACGTCGACCATCACGACGGTGCGGGCGAGCTCTTTCTCGGCTATTCGCTGCGCGGTAGTTGCGCCGACATTGCCAGCGCCGACCACCGTAATCTTGTTTACCATTGTCTCGTTCTGATTGTGAAAGTCGTACGCGAAAGTTACCCGCGCTTACGACGCGGAGCAATCGGACGCGGCTGCGCTTATCCCCCAACCTGCGACAGCGCGCGCAGACCACCGACTCGCATTTGAAGGAGATTGTGCTCTTTGGGCTTCGAGACGAGCGCGCTTCGAAAAAAAGGCTCGAGTGGCAGCCCTTCGCGAAGCGGCGTGCGCAGATCAACCTCATCATCGCCGAAGAGACATGTGCGGAGGCGCCCGTCAGCTGTCAGCCTCACCCTGTTGCAGCTGCCGCAGTAAGTATGCGACATGGGTGTGATTACGCCGATGGTTCCGCGCGCTCCGCTGAAGCGGAAGTATCGCGCCGGACCATTGCCGAGAGCCGGTCCGGCCGCCGCTTCGAGCGGCGCGATCTGCGCGAGACGCTGTAGTACTTCCGCGCTCGGCACGACGTGATCCCAGGTCAGGTCCCGCATCTCTCCGACTGGCATCAGCTCTATGAACCTGACGTGCCATTCGCGATCGAGAGTGAGGCGGGCGAAATCGCAGAGCTCGTCGTCATTGATTCCGCGCATCACGACAACGTTGAGCTTGATCGGCGAAAGCCCGGCGTTCTCGGCTGCGGTCGCCGCGGCGATCGGATCGAAATCAATGCTTCGGCGGGAGATCGCCCTGATGCGATCTGGTCTGAGCGAATCGGCGCTCATGTTGACGCGGGCGAGGCCGGCTGCCTTGAGCGACTTCGCGAGCTCGGGCAACCTGACGCCATTCGTCGAGAGCGAGATGTCTTCGATCTCCGGAATCGAGCGCAGCATCCCGATCAACAGCTCGAGCTGCGGCCGCAGCGTCGGCTCGCCGCCGGTGATGCGCAGGCGTCTCAGTCCGAGGGGTGCCAGCTCCTCGACGACCCGCGCGATTTCTTCGTAAGACAGAATCCCAGACTTTGGTAGCCATTCCAGCCCGGCGGCCGGCATGCAGTAGAGGCAGCGGAAATTGCACCGGTCAGTAACCGATATGCGGAGGTACTCGATCCGGCGTCCGTAGCTGTCGCTCAGCGCCACTCTCACGCGCTTGCGACTCCGCTCGCCTGTGTGGGGTCGACCCACTCGCGCCCGCCGTCGGCATAGTGCTCGAGCTTCCAGATCGGCACCCTCTGCTTGACCTCGTCTATTACGAAGCGCGTGCAATCCATCGCCGGCGCGCGGTGAGCATGCGCGGCAGCGATTGCGATGCTGACGTCGCCGAGTGACAGAGGGCCGGTGCGATGCTCAGCGACGATGGCCGTGACGCCAAATCGATCGGCTGCTTCGCCGAGAATCGCGGTTAGCTCGGATTCCGCCATCGCCGTGTAAGCTGTGTAGTCGAGCGAGGTTACGGAGCGCCCGTCGTTCGTGTCGCGCACTGTGCCGGCGAAGAGCGAGACCGCGCCGAACTCACTTGACTGGACCTCGGCGATCAGCGCGGCAGGATCGATTTCGCTCGTGACAATCGCTGCCCGTATCATCCGCCGGCCACGGGAGGAATCAGCGCGACTTCGTCGTGCGCGTCGACTGGATGGTCTGGGGACGCAAATTTTCGGTTGACCGCGACTCGAGGCGAATCTGGAAGGACGTACGCGCCCGGGAGGGAGCGAATGGTCCTGAGGAGATCTTTGACAGTGCTGCCTGAATCGAGGGGGATTTTGAGAGTAGCGCCACCGAAACTCTCGGCGTATGAAGCGAACAGTTGCACCGTCACTGTGGACACGTGCGCCCTCCCTCGGCGGCGGGTGAAGCTAAGTCGTTACGCTTCCGACATCTGCGACATGTCGACGCCGGCTACCAGTGCTCGCAGCTCCTTCGAAGGCTTGAACACGGGAACGGGCCGCGCAGACACCTCAACAGGAGAGCCAGTGCGTGGGTTGCGCGCCATGCGAGTCTTGCGATTGCGAATCTTGAAGGTGCCGAACCCCCTGACCTCAATGTTCTCCTGGGTCTGGAGCGACTCCTTGATAGCCTCGAGGAAAGCGTCCACGACTCGAGCGCAGTCTTTCTTGGAAATCATCGGCCCAGCAGTGCGTGATATCTGGGTCGTGACGCGCTCGACGAGGTCGGCTTTGGTCATTGAAAACTCCGGTATGGACGCGCGCAAAGTACGCGTAAGTGCTTTGAAACTATGGTTTTACTAATATGCTGTCAAGGCGAGGTTGCCGCTACCGGACAGCCCCCTTGAGGGCGCCGAGGAACTCCTGGAACAGGGGACGGGCGTCGTGAGGGCCCGGCGCGGCCTCCGGATGATACTGAACTCCAAAGACTGGAAGGTCGCGGTGGCGCAGCCCCTCGATCGTTCCGTCATTCAGGTTTACATGGGTGACTTCCAGCTCGCTCGCGCCCTTCACCGACCGCTCGTCACCTTCGACAGCAAAACCGTGATTCTGCGACGTGATCAGCACCCGCCCCGTTTCCACTTCCTTGACGGGGTGATTTCCCCCCCGGTGGCCGTACGGCATCTTCGCGGTCGATCCACCGAACGTGAGGCCTAAGAGCTGATGGCCAAGGCAGATACCAAATGTCGGGACGCCCGAGGCGGTGAGCGCTCGAATGATGTCTGGAGCATATGAAACCGCATCCGGATCGCCCGGCCCATTCGACAAAAAGATTCCGTCGGGAGCGTCCGCCAAGACCGCCTCCGCCGAAGTATCCGCGGGAACCACCGTCACTCGACAATCATTCTCACCGAAGAGGCGCAAAATATTGCGCTTGATTCCGTAGTCGTAGGCAACGATGTGGTGTCGCGCGCGGGGATCTCCCCAGGTATACCGTTCTTTGGTGGACACCCTGGACGCCAGGTCAAGACCTTCCATCGACGGACACGCTTCGAGCGCAGCCCTGCTCGCTTCGTCTGGTTCGTGGCCTGCTCCGATCACGCCGCGCATCACCCCAACCGACCTGAGATGCCGCGTTAAACGCCTGGTGTCAACGTCTTGAATTATCGGCACTTGAGCCGCCTCAAGCCAACCACCTAGTCCGCCGGTCGCGCGCCAGTTCGAGTACGTTGCCGACAGCTCTCGCACCACGACTCCGGCGATCTGCGGCGCATTCGATTCCGGGTCTTCAGCATTGATTCCGTAGTTGCCGATCTGCGGCGCGGTCATCACCACGATCTGCCCGCGATAAGACGGATCGGTGAAGACTTCCTGGTAACCGGTCATGTTGGTCGTGAACACGACCTCGGCCACCGCCGGGAGCATCGTGGCGTCGGAGCCGCCAGCCAGCCGGCCACGAAAAAGGGTTCCGTCCTCAAGGAGGAGGAACCCTGGCTCACTGATTCGAGTCGCTGCCAACTTACCGCTTCGGGGTGGTAGCTGGAGGTTTCGTAGCCGGCGTTCCTGTTGGAGCCGTCGTCGTCGGTGCGGGCTCGAGCGGGACGGCAGGTGCAGATGTCGGAGCCGGTGCAACGTTCGCCGGCTGGCCGCCGAGGCCCTTCTCCAGCACAGAACGCGGCGCCGAAGTGTGGGTCGACATGATCTGCAGAATGAACGACAGCCCGAGGAAGATTCCGCCGCCCCACCAGCTGGCTTTCGTCAGAAGATTTCCGGCCTGGCGAATTCCAATGAACGCGTCAGGCGAGGAGCTCGCGCCACCGAAGCTCGCCGCGAGGCCACTTCCCTTTCCGGCCTGCAGCAGAATGGCCAGGATCAGGACTATGCAGTCTATGACGAGCAGAGTGAGAAGAAACGTGTAAAGCATTGATAGGATTAAAGTTCAGTCTAGCCGTTCAATATCGGGCAGCGCGGGAAGTGAGTCAAGTCTGCGCGATGGCCAACCACGAAGATACGTCGACGCTCGCTCCTCCAACCAGAAGCCCTTCGACTTCCGGCGCGGCGAGAAGGCTGGCGGCGTTTGCTGGATTGACGCTGCCTCCATACAGGATCGGAATGTCGTCCGCCCGAGTGCCGATCATCTCGCGAAGTTCTATCCGCAGCAGAGTATGAATCGCCGACGCGTCGCCCGCGGACGCTGTGAGCCCGGTTCCGATCGCCCACACAGGCTCGTAGGCGAGCAGAAAATCGGCAGAGATGAGATTGGGCGTCTGTGAAAGGCCTTCTCGAAGCTGCCGGGTAACGACTGCCTCGGTTTCGCCCGCCTCTCGCTGCTGTATGGTCTCGCCAACGCAAAGAATGAAGGCGAGTTTCGAGCGGGCTGCCGACTGACACTTTTTCGCGGTCTGCGCATCCGTCTCACCGAAGACGTGTCTTCGCTCCGAGTGTCCGACGAGGACTACCCGCGCTCCGGCATCGCTGACCATCGATGCCGAAATCTCTCCGGTGAACGCTCCCTTTTCCGCCCAGTGGATGTTCTGCGCGCCCACGAGAACGTCTGCTCGGCGCGCGACCGCGCCCGTCACAGTGGTGAGCGCAACCGCGGGAGGAAAGATGATTATCGTGCGATCGGCCCGGGCCGCATAGGCCGGAAGGAAGGCATCCATGAACGCCTTCGCCGCCGTCGGCCCATTGTTCATTTTCCAATTCGCGGCAAGGACAGGACGCTGCACTCAGTCCGCCTCGTCGAGGATTTCCACTCCGGGGAGTTTTTTCCCCTCGAGAAATTCGAGCGACGCGCCACCGCCGGTAGAGACGTGGCTCATCTTCGTATCGAGTCCCGCTTCAGTCACCGCCGCCGCTGAATCGCCGCCCCCAACGATCGTGATGGCGCCCTTGGCTGTCGCGCTCGCCATCGCATCCGCGATTGCTCGCGTACCCGCATCGAATGGTGCCGTCTCGAAGACTCCCATCGGTCCGTTCCAGATGATGGTCTTTGCGGTTGCAATCGCGCGCGAGTACGAAGCCATGGTCTGCGGTCCAATGTCGAACATCGCCTGGTCCTTTGGGATCGCATTGCGCGCGACTGCCTTCGCCTCCTTCGCTCGCTCGAGCGATGGAGCGACCATCGCGTCGTGCGGAAGCGTGAGTCGCATGCCCGCACGCGCGAGCAGGTCTTTCGCCATCGAGACGCGATCCTCTTCGACGAGCGACTTGCCCGTCTCGAGACCCATCGCCCGGTAGAAGGTGCACGCCATTGCGCCGCCGATGAGCAGGCCGTCGACCTTCGGAAGAAGCTGCTCGATCACGTCGATCTTGCCCGAGATCTTCGCTCCGCCGAGAATCGCTATGAACGGCCGCTTCGGGTTTGTAAGCGCGCCACCGAGGTACTCGAGCTCCAGCTCCATCAACAGGCCGGCAACAGCGGGCCGCAGATGTTCGGCAACACCGACTGTTGACGCGTGAGCGCGATGAGCCGACCCAAAAGCATCATTCACAAAAAAGTCGCCGAGGTCGGCCAGAGACCTCGCAAGGCGCGCATCGTTCTTTTCTTCTCCGCCGAGGAAGCGGGTGTTCTCGAGAACGAGGATCTCTCCTTCCTTGACAGTGCGGCAGGCCTGGATCGCTTCGTCGGAATCCGTCGACTCGACGAAGTTGACGACGCAACCCATCAACTCCTGGAGGCGAACCGCCGCGGGTTGGAGGGAATACTTGGGATCCGGCTTCCCTTTCGGGCGCCCGAGGTGCGATAGAACAATCGGACGCGCCCCGCGGTCGAGCAGAAGCTGCAGCGTCGGAAGAGAAGCGCGAATGCGGGTATCGTCGGTGACGTTCCCATCACTGTCGAGCGGGACGTTGAAATCGACGCGGACGAGCGCTCTCTTGCCCCGTACCTGCGCGTCGGCGAGGTCGCGAACGGATTTCTTTTTCATGATGCGGCTCGGACTAGAGTCGCGACCCCATGAAGCGGAGCATGTCGACGCAGCGCGAGGCGTATCCCCACTCGTTGTCGTACCAGCCCTGCACGGTGATCAGCGTTCCGTCGATCACGTTGGTGGTCTTCGAATCCAGAATGCACGACGCCGGATCACCAATGAAATCGCTCGAGACGAGCTCCTCCTCGGTGTAGCGAAGAATTCCCTGAAGCGGCCCGGCTGCCGCTGCTTTCTTGAACGCCTCGTTGACGGATTCCTTGGTGGCGCCGGTCTTCTCGACCTCGACGGTGAGAATCGTGTAGGACACGTCGGGAGTCGGCACTCGAACGGAGCAGCCGTCGATCTTGCCTTTCACTTCGGGGATGACGAGCGAAGTCGCCTTCGCCGCTCCCGTGGTCGTAGGAATCATCGACAGGGCCGCCGCGCGCGCGCGACGGAGATCCTTGTGCGGCAGGTCGAGGATCTGCTGGTCGTTGGTGTAGCTGTGGATCGTGACCATCGAGCCGTGCCTGAATCCAAAGTTGTCGCGAATGACTTTCACCATCGGCACGAGACAGTTCGTCGTGCACGAGGCGTTGGAGACGATCGTGTGCTTGGCCGAGTCGTACTTGTCGCTGTTGACGCCCATGACGATCGTGATGTCCTCGCCTTTGGCCGGCGCGGAAATCAGCACCTTCTTGGCACCGCCCGTTATGTGTTTCCTGGCGGCATCAGCTTCCGTGAACCGGCCGGTCGATTCGAGCACGATGTCGACGCCCAGTTCCTTCCAGGGCAGCGCACCGGGATCCTTCTGAGAGAGGATCTTGATCTCATCTCCGTCAATGATGATCGAGTCCTTCCCTGCCTCGACATCGCCCTGATAGGTGCCGTGCACTGAGTCGTACTTGAAGAGATGCGCGAGGGTCTTCGTGTCGGTGAGGTCATTCACCGCGACGAAGTCGAGATCCGCCACTCCTGCACTCTTCGCGGCGCGCACTACCTGGCGGCCAATTCTTCCAAAACCGTTGATGCCTATCCTCGTTGCCATTCCACTGACTCCATTCGGTTAAAGCCGGTCGCCACTCGCGTGGGCGCGGCCGAAGGTCACGTAACTGATAATGCGCGCGCCGGCATCATAGATCACCTTCGCGCAGGTGTTCAGCGTTGCCGCCGTCGTCACGACGTCATCGACAATCATCACGTGCGCACCGCGCATCGTCTCGAGCTGTCGATCGCCTGCGACGAACGAGCCTGCAACGTTGGCCATCCTCTGTTCGGGTGTCAGCCGCGTCTGCGAACTGGTCTCGCGCGACCGGCGGACGACGTCCTCCCATACGGGAATGCGCCACCGCCTGCCGAGCGCGCGAGCGATAAGCGCACTCTGATTATAGCCACGCTGGCGCTTTCTCGCTGACGCGAGCGGAACCGGCACGAGCGCGGCCCGTTCCTCGGCCACGTCCTGTGGCCATGACAGGCGGCTCATCCGCTCTCCCATCTCGTCGGCCACTTTCGACCAGCCTTCGTACTTGAGGGCGTGAACGATGCTGGAAGCCGGCTCGACGGGCATCCAGCACACTGACCTCGCGGCGCGGACGAAAGGCGGGAGAAGCGGACACCAGGTGCAGCTCCCGACGGAGATCGGATGACCGCATCGCTGGCACTGGGGCGAGGGGAGCGCTGGCAATCGTGACCAGCAGAGATTGCAGACAATGCCGGTCTCGATACGCGACAGCAGGCGGTCGCACGACACGCACACGCGCGGGAGAAGCAGGTCGAGAGCTCCGGTGACATGATCTCCGATGCTAATCAGCCGTCCGATTCGCGCTAGAGCAGTGACTGCCGCATTGCCTCCCGATCGGGGTCGACGCCGAACCAGCGGGAGAAGGAGAGCGCGCCCTGTTCGAGCAACATCGGCAGGCCATCCGCTGCCGGATTGCCCCTCTCCCGCGCTGCCTTGACCCAGGGCGTTCCCTGACGCTTGTAAACCAGGTCCATGACCGCGGTCGTCTTCGAAAGCATCTCGATGTCAAATGGATGCTCGTCGTCCCGCTGTCCCACCGGCGTGGCGTTCACTATCAATGTCGCCTCGGCCAGCGCGCGCTCGACACTCGTTTCCACTCGCGCGACATCCCGAAAACGCCGGACCAGTTTCGTCGCACGCTCGGCGTTTCGCGCGACGACGGAGACGTGCGCGTTGGGCCACTGCTCGATGGCGACCAGCACCGCGGCGGCAGCTCCGCCGCTTCCGAGCAGTACTACTCGCGCGGCCATGGTCTCGTCGCCCAGCAACGCCCGCGCTGCCGCGTCGAACCCACCGACGTCGGTATTGTCGCCGAGCAACTTCCCCGATTCGAACCAGAAAGTGTTCACGGCTCCGGCACGGGACGCGATGTCGGTCAGCTCGTCGCAGCTCGCGTGGACGGCGATCTTGTGCGGGATCGTAACGTTTCCCGCAGCGTTGACTTCCTTGAGCTCTCGCAGCAGCGCTCGCAGGTCGCGCGGTCGTGTATCCAACGCCTCGTAGGTGAGCGCAATGCCCGCGGACCGGAGAGCAGCGTTCTGAAATAGCGGCGAGAGAGAATGCCCGACCGGATGCCCGAGCAGCACCAAGCGCCCTGGAATGGGGATCATGGAAGCCGTGCGCTCAGCTCTCGAGACGGTCGAACAACTTCTCGATCTCCCGCTCGAGCGCATCGGCTGTCTCTCGATACGCGTCCAGATTGCCGCCGTACGGATCCGCAATACCCTGGTTCGACGTGCCCGACGCGTATTCGTCGATGACGTGAACTTTTCCGCGGCCGCCCATCTGCTTCACCTGCTCCAAATGGCCGGGGGTCATGACGAAGATCAGATCGGCCTCAGAGACAATCGCCGGTGTCAGTTTTCTCGCTCGATGTCCGGTGAGATCAATTCCGCGCTCCATGCCGACAAGGAGTGCTTCGTCGGTCGCCGGGATGTTGTCCCAGGCGTTCGTCCCGGCGCTCGACACGTTCATCTCCTTGATGCCGCGTCGCTCGGCGATCTTTCGCGCGAGCGATTCGGCCATCGGGCTCCGGCAGGTGTTGCCGCTGCAGACGAAGAGGATATTCATCTTTATGCGTCGCCGACCAGGTCCGGCACGCTCTCTCTCAGTGTCGCGGCCGGAATCGCGCCCGGGCGAATCACTCGCGGGAGCTTGCCCGTGCAGTCCACGACCGTCGATGGCTCGGACGTCCTGAGGCGACCACCGTCGAGAACGCGCAGAGTCCCGCGACCGATTGCGTCGCTCCACTGCGAGACGATTTGATCCGCGGCGGTGGCGGGTGGCACTCCAGGGCGATTTGCGCTCGTCGATGTGATCGCATATCCATGCGCGAGAATGAGGCGTGATAAGGAACGGTGCGGCGTCCATCTCACGGCGACGCCGCCTTCCGGCCCGCGCAATCGGTTTGGGACGCGCTTCTCACCACCGGGCAGAACGAGTGTGAGCGGGCCCGGCCAGAACCTCGCGGCCAGCGTAGAGGCGGAACCGGTCAGGTGGAGCCCAAGACGCGTGATCATCTCGCTCGCGGCGACAAGCAGGAGAAACGGCTTCCCTGAAGGGCGACCCTTGAGATCGACGAGCCGTTGCACGGATCGCTCGTCCACCGCGCCGCCGAATCCATAGACCGTTTCAGTCGGATAGGCGAGCACTTTGCCCGCGGCCAGGTGGGCGAGCGTTCCATTTATGGCAGCTTCGACCTCCTCGGGCGACCAGAACGGCACGACCATCGACTGGGGTGTCATTCGCGGAAGATACTTAGCGCCTCCGCCAACGCGAAATCATTCTCCTCAGTGATTTTGAGCGCGCGCTCGCTGCCGCGGACCACCACGACGGGCAGACCGATCTGCTCGCACAGCGAGGCGTCGTCCGTGGCCACGCGATCGGCTTCGCGTGCCTCGCGGTGTGCGCGCTCGATCACTTTGCGCGGGAAGGCCTGCGGAGTCTGAGCTCGCCAGAGTCCGAATCGATCGACGGTCACGACGATCTTGCCGCTCGAATCGACGCGCTTGAGCGTATCGGCGACGGGCAACGCGGCGACGGCCCCATTCCCCTTTCGCGCTTCCTCGATCACCCGCGCGATGGTCTCGGTCGACACGAGCGGGCGGGCCGCGTCGTGAATCACCACGATCTCGCATTCGGTCGGAAGATCCTCGAGTCCGTTGGCGACCGACTCGCTCCGGTGGCGCCCACCCACGGACAGCAGAAGCCGCTCGGCGTCGCTCTGGAATATCCACGGCGGCGGATCTCCAAGGAACTCGCGCGGAAGAACGCAAACAACCATCGCCACGTCGGCGCGCGCCTGAAATGTCTGGATGCTGTGCAGGAGCATCGGCTTGCCGGCCACCCATCGGAACTGTTTAAGCTCCTTGGATCCGGTGCGCGACCCGCTGCCTGCTGCGACGATGATTACACCGACATCGCGTTTCATCTAGGCGTGGAAGAGTTGTCGAAATAGATCATTGATTGTTCGAACGCCGACGATCTCGATGCCGCGTGTCCCACGCTTTGGAATTCCCCGCTCCGCCATGTAAGCCGTCGTCATGCCCATCTTGGAAGCCTCGCCGAGGCGACGCTCTGCCTGCGAAACTGGCCTGATCTCACCGCCGAGTCCGACCTCACCGAGAAAAATCGCCGAATTGGCGACGGGCCGGTCGTATACGCTCGACGCGAGAGCACTCGCGACTGCGAGGTCCCCAGCGGGCTCCTGCATTCTCACTCCGCCCACGACGTTGAGAAACACATCCAATTGGGAGAAAGATAGACCGGCTCGTTTGTCGAGCACGGCAAGAAGGAGCGCGAGGCGCCGGCCGTCGAATCCCGTGCTGACTCGCTGCGGAGTTCCGTAACCGGCTTTGGCAGCGAGTCCCTGGATCTCGATGAGCACTGGCCGCGAACCTTCGAGCAGCGCGGTGACGGCGCTTCCGGAGGAATTGTTGAGACGGTCGCCCAGGAAGAGCTCGGACGGATTCTCGACGGCGATCAGTCCTTCCTCTGTCATTCTGAAAACACCGATCTCGTCAACGCTCCCAAACCTGTTCTTCGTCGCGCGGAGGATGCGGTGCTCCAGCATCCCTTCGCCCTCGAAGTAGAGAACGGTATCGACGATGTGCTCGAGCGTCTTCGGGCCCGCGATGCCGCCGCCCTTGGTGACGTGTCCCACCACGAACACCGTGGTTTCGGTCTCCTTTGCGAAGCGCATCAAACGCGCTGCGCATTCTCGTACCTGACCGACGTTGCCGGGCGCCCCTTCGAGGTCGCCCGTGAAAATCGTCTGAATCGAATCGATGACGATGGCGTCGAACTTCTGGGCGCCGGCTGTGGCAAGGATCGTCTCGAGCAGCGTCTCGTTCAGGAGCGCGACATCCTCGGCCGATCCATGCAGGCGTTCGGCACGCAGCTTTACCTGCAGTGCCGACTCTTCACCGGACACGTAGAGTGTCGAGTGACCGAGTTCCTGGAGCCGCCCGACGACCTGAAGCAGCAGCGTCGATTTTCCGATGCCCGGCTCTCCGCCAACGAGCACCATCGAGCCCGGCACGATCCCCCCGCCGAGCACGAAATCGAGCTCCTTGATTCCGGTCTTGAGGCGGCGGCCCGCGGAGCTCTTTACATCGCGCAGTCGCGGCGTGGGCGCGACGCTCCCGCCTTCGGACATGGACTGCTGGCCCCGGATGCGGCGGCTCGACGCTGATGCGGCGGAAGAGGATGCAGCCATCTCCTCGACGAGCGAATTCCATTCACCGCAGACATCGCAGCGACCCGCCCACTTGGGATGGTCAGCGCCGCAGTTGGTGCAGCGATAAACGGTTTTTGCCTTGGGACTCACTTCTCGAGACGGGGAGACAGATTCTCGAAGCGCGTGTAGGTCTTGTTGAAGTAGAGGTTCACGAATCCGGTCGGTCCATTGCGCTGCTTCCCAACTATGATCTCGGCGCGCCCTTCGAGAGCGTTGCCGTCCTTGTCCGTTGGTCCGTCGTACATCTCCTGCCGGTAGATGAACATGACCAGATCGGCGTCCTGCTCGATCGCGCCGGATTCGCGCAGGTCGGAAAGCTGCGGGCGCTTATTCTCGCCAGTTCGCTGTTCGGGAGCCCGGGAAAGCTGCGACAGCGCGACGACAGGAATCCGAAGCTCACGCGCGAGCGCCTTGAGAGAGCGGGAGATGTAGCTGATCTCCTGTTGCCTGCTCTCGGTGTTGGTCGGCCCCTGCATCAGCTGGAGGTAGTCGACGACCACCATGCCGATGTTGTTCTCCATCTTGAGCCGACGCGCCTTGGAGCGCATCTCGAGCAACGTCATGGCGGGAGTGTCATCGATCCAGATCGGCGCGTGACTCAGAATTCCGGCCGCGCGTCCGAGGCGCACGAACTCCTCGTCGTGGAGCTTGCCTTTTCGCAGTCTCTGGGCGTCGACGCGACCCTCGGAAGTAAGGAGTCGCTGCACCAGCTGCTCCTTGCTCATCTCCAGAGAAAAGAACGCCACCGGGACGTTGTTGTCGAGCGCTGCGTTCTGCGCGATGTTTAGCACGAAAGCGGTCTTTCCCATTGAGGGACGGGCGGCGACGATGATGAGGTCGGAGGGTTGGAAACCTGCCGTCAGCTCATCCAGATCCTTGAATCCGCTCGCCACTCCCGTAATCGATCCGCCGCCGCGCTGGATCTCTTCGATCCGCTCCATCGTCGGCCAGAGGAGCTCCTTGATCCGCATGAAGCCTTCGGAGCCGCGGCTCTGATTGACCTCGAAGATCTTGTGCTCGGCTTCGTCCAGCAGCTCGGTGGCGGGAGAGCCCGACTCAAACGCTTCCGCTACGATGGCGGTTGATACCTCTATCAGCCGCCGCCGCAGCGCCTTCTCGCGGACGATCTTGGCGTGATACTCGATGTTCGCCGACGTCGGCACGGCGTCGACGAGAAATCCGATGTAATCCTTGCCGCCGCTCGACTCGAGAGAGCCCGACCTGCCAAGCTCCTCCGAGAGAGTGAGCGGATCAACTACATCACCACGCTCCGAGAGCGCGAGCATCGCGCGGAAAATCCGTCGATGTCCCTCGCGATAGAACATCGTGTCGTCGAGGAATTCCGTCGCGCGCAGAATGGCGTCCGGATCCATGAGCATCGCCGACAAGACCGCCTGCTCCGCGTCTTCGGAGTATGGCGGCCGGCGATCCTTGTAGGGGTCACGAACGGGAGCTGCTATCGAGAATTCTACGGGCGAGCTTGACATCTTCCCAGGTCGGTCGTTTCCAGGCCGGATTGCGCAGCAGCGCGGCGGGGTGATAGGTGACGATCAGCGGTACTCCATGATACCGGTGGACGAGCCCACGAAGTTGTCCCAATGGGGTCTTGGTTTGCAATAGTGTTTGCGCAGCAAAAGTTCCGAAAGCGACAATTACTTTCGGTTTGATCAATTCGAGCTGCCTGATCAGGTACGGACTGCATGCCTGGACCTCTTCCGGAAGAGGATTTCGATTTCCGGGCGGCCTGTGCTTGAGCACGTTGCAGATGAAAACCTGTTCCCTCGTCAGATCGATCGCCGCGAGAATCTTGGTAAGCAGTTGTCCCGCCTGCCCCACAAACGGGCGGCCCGTCTCGTCCTCCTTTGCTCCGGGCGCTTCGCCAACGCAAACAAGCTCGGCGCTGGGATCTCCCTCGCCCGGAACGGGGCTCGTCGCGGTCTCGTAGAGCGGACAGCGCTTGCACTTCGCAACTGCCTTCGCGATCTCGTCGAGCGAATCGAGTTTTTGTGTCGCGCTCCGAATCAACTCCGCTTCATCGGATGCGACGACGATTCCTTTCTTGAAAGGCATTTCGGTTGGCGTGTCGGCGGGAGTGATCGCAGCGACAGTCGCAGCGGGAGGTGCGATTTCAAGAGCTGGCGGCGCAACGTCAACATTTACGCCAGCCTCGCGGAGCGACGACCGCCAGTCCTGCGCGCCTTCGCCTGCAATTCCCGCGACGATCTCGCGCGGGCTTTGATCCTGTCCGGCTTTCGCGGGACGACTGCCGGCGGCACCGAGCAGCCGCATGACGTCGTCGACGTTCAGGCTGTCGAGCACGAGCTCGGATTCCCCCATCTCGCGGCGCTGCTCCAGATAGCGCTTCAGCAATACTCTAGCGTCCACGCATCTCCTCCTCGATACGGTCGAGAAGAATCTCGGCCAGATCGGTTTTTGACATGAGGGCAAGCTCTTCCTGCTTGCCGCCGCGCGTTATCACCGTTACGCGATTCGTATCGACACCGAAGCCAGCGCCGGGCTCCCTCGCGTCGTTCAGGACGACCAGGTCGAGATCCTTGGACTTGAGCTTCTCGCGCGCGTTGCTGATTCCGTCAGTGGTCTCCAGTGCGAAGCCAACGATCACGCTCTTCTTCTTTCGCTTTGCAATCGTCGATTTCAAAATGTCTTCGGTTGGCTCGAGGTCGATTTTCGGCGCGGACCGCCCCTTCTTGATCTTTTCCGGAGCTTCCAGAGAGGGACGGAAGTCAGCCGGTGCCGCGGCCATGATCAGCACGTCGGCAGTCGGAAGGATTTCTGCTACCGAATGCGACATCTCCTGCACGGTCTCGGTCTTCAACGTTAATATCTCGCTCGGGAGCGGAACATCGACGTGCCCCGCGATCAACGTAACATCTGCCCCGCGTCTCCATGCTGCGCGTGCGATTGCGATGCCCATCTTCCCAGTGCTGTGGTTCGAGATAAAGCGCACCGGATCGATCGGCTCTCGCGTGGCGCCGGCGGTGACGATGATCTTCTTGCCCTTGAGCGGAGACTCTCCCTCGAGCAGCCTCCCAATGTGGCTCATGATCTCGTCGGGCTCGGGCATCCGCCCCGGTCCGCTACCTTCACCGATTGCCAGCGGCCCGTCCGCGGGCTCGAGGACCCCGTAGCCCAACGTCCGCGCATGCGCGACGTTTCTCTTTGTCTGCGCGTGTGACCACATACGGTCGTTCATTGCCGGGACCAGGAGTACCTTTGATTGCGCGGCCAGAAGGCACGCGGTGAGCAGATCGTCGGCCAATCCGTGTGCAGCGCGTCCGATGAAGTCAGCGGTTGCCGGCGCGACGACGATGATGTTCGCCTCTCGCGCGAGCCGAATATGATCGAGAGCGTGACCAGGGCCGAAGATCTCGGTATGGACGGGACGACCGGTGACTGCCTCGAATGTGATTGCGCCCACGAATTCGCGCGCGCCGCGGGTCATCACGACGTCCACTTCAGCGCCTGCCTGTGTAAGCAAACGCGCCAGCCACACTGACTTGTAGCTGGCGATGCCCCCGGTGACACCGAGGAGGATGCGGCTGCCCGCGAAAGGACGCGCGGTAACTACTCCGTGCGGCGGCGCGGAACCACGCGGTACTCGACGTCACCATCGGTGAGCTCTTCGAGTGCTCGAGTCGTCAGCTTTTTCTCGCCCGGCGCCGAGCGGTCGCGTGGGAATTCGTTGAGGACGCGCGCGTACTTGGCGGCAACAAGGACTCCCAGGTATTTGTTCGTCGCGTGCTTCGCGACTTCGGTCGGAATGAAAACCTGCATTTACTTCCTCGCTGAAGATTGATCGATGGCGCGTTGGATCCCTTTCATAAGCTCGTTGATACGTTCGTCGAGGGCGCTATCACGGGACGGTTTCAGTTCTTCCGCATCAATGATGCTCGACACCGCCGCAACAGCGTGATCGATGTCGTCATTGACGATCACGTACTGGTACAAATGTACCGCCTTTAGCTCGTCTTTGGCACTCTTGAATCGTCGAATCAGCGATTTCGGGTCTTCCGTTCCCCGCCCCTCGAGGCGCTTTACCATCGCGTCCGATGATGGCGGGAGGATGAAAATCAGAACTGAGCCCGGAAACGCCCGCGCGAACTGCTTGGCACCCTGAACGTCGATGTCCATTATGACGTGCTTTCCGCCTGCCAGAACCTTATGGACCTCCGCCATCAACGTTCCGTAAAGGTGGCCGTGCACCACCGCCGATTCTGCGAACTCGTC
The DNA here is from genome assembly GCA_038316775.1 of Gemmatimonadales bacterium. Classification (GTDB taxonomy): domain Bacteria; phylum Gemmatimonadota; class Gemmatimonadetes; order Gemmatimonadales; family Gemmatimonadaceae; genus UBA4720. The sequence goes on from JBBQAV010000001.1 coordinate 111,599, forward strand.
GGCCTTCTGTCCGCGTTTGAAGGCTTCTGGCGATATGAAGTGGTAGTCCCGCCCGTCCACCTCTCCTTCGCGCGGTGGCCTTGTCGTGCAGGACACTGAATATCCCACGTCGTTTCTCGAGGCGAGGAGCTTGTGGGCGATGGTCGTCTTTCCGCCCCCGGAAGGCGAGGAGAGGATGACTGGGAAGGCCATTACTCGAGATTCTCGACCTGCTCGCGGACGCGCTCGAGCTCTTCCTTGATGGCTATCACATCTTCCTGGATCTGCGCGTCGCTCGCCTTGCTGCCGATGGTGTTTGCCTCGCGCACCATCTCCTGCAGGATGAACCCAAGTCTCTTGCCCACGGGATCGGCCGTCTTCGCCTGCGCGGTCTCCCGAAACGCTGCCAGGTGGGAGCGGAACCGATCCAGCTCCTCCGCGACGTCGAGCTTGTCGGCGAGAATTGCGATTTCCTGCGCGATCCGCTGAGGGTCAGCACCGGCGGCGCCGATCAGCTCGGAGACCGCGCGTTTGACCCGTTCGTGGTGCTCCTTGAGGCGAATCGGCGCCCTCATCTCGACTCGCGCCAACCTCGCTTCTACCGCATTGACACGATCGACGAGGAACGCCGCCAGCTGCGCGCCTTCGGCACGGCGCATCGAGATGAGATTGTCGGCAGCCTTATGCACTATCGCCGCGAGCGCTTCGCCGGCGGATGAATCCATCTCCTCGCTCGGAGCTCCGACGACATCGGGCAGACGAAGGATCGTTGCGAGGTCAACTTCGCCGCCCAGCGAATGCTTCCTCTGCAATTCTCTCAGCGTGTTCGCGTACTCGGCAAGCCGAGCCTCATCGATGACGGGTCCTGTTCCCACGGAGCGATCGAGGCGCGCCGTCAGTGTGACATGACCACGCGCGATCTTTTGCCGGAGGATCTCCCTGATCTCACCTTCCCATCTCGCGAACGCTGAGGGGAGCTTCAGGTTGGGGCTGAAGAACCGATGGTTGACGGTCCTGATCTCTACGCTCGCGCGCGCGTCGCCAACGTTTCCTTCCGCAGCGCCGAAGCCCGTCATGCTGGATATCATGTGAGATGGGCTATCTTACGGTGCGACAATGGGTTTGTCAATTCCAGAACTCCCATCTCACGCCGTAGATCGCGAGAACTCTGGGCATCTCAAAACCCGGGATGACCTGGTATTGGTAGCCGAGGATGTTGCGCTGTTGGTAGGTCAACACGGCGCGCAGGAGGCGGATCTCGAGCTGCGCAGAAAGTGTTTTCGCCACCTCGGTTCGAACGTCGCCGACGCTCAGAGGAAAGGTCGTGTGACTCCTGTATTCGTAGATCCCGGCCACGCGTACCTCGAAATCTCCTCTCGGAAAACGCCGTGCGAAGTTGTTGGCGTAGTTGATCTCGGCACGGCTCTGGTATTCGGGCTGATAGGGCCGGCTCTGATCCCACTGGACGAGCCAGGCGTCGATGCCGAATCCGGCCACAATCGGGCCTCGAATGGATGCCGTTCGTGCTGTTGTCTTCCCCGGCCCAGTTGCCAGAAGCAGAGTGTCGTACACGAGCGGGGACAATCCCCCATTCCTGTCACTCGAGATCATTCCAGCGGCGAACCAGGGTCCGAACAATTTGAGCGCGACTTCGCCTCTCGCGGACGTGGTCGTCGCTTGCGTCGAGACTCCGGAAGTGGTGGGAACCGATTGCGCGATCGATCCCGAAATCGCGATGAACGGGAGCGGCTGCGCGCGAATACCCGCGTCGGCGTTGTTCGTTTTGCGGTAGCCGTCGTGCTCCACGAATCCGCTGACGACTCCAATCGGCGTCACGAGATCGAGGCGGCCGGTGGCACCGTTATATGTCGAGCCGCCAATCGCGCGAAGGCGATCCTGCAGCTCCACGCGCAGAGCGCCCATGGTGTACCCGGCGCTCACGTTGTACTGCGTCTCCGACACTCTTCGCTCGAGCGTATCCGGCTGGCTCGTCGCGGCAACACTCCTATCGGGGCCCGTCGTTCCTTTGAAACCAAGTGATGCAACGGTGACCTGCGCCCACGGACCACCATTCGAGCGGCCCACGGCGGCGCGGAGATATGCATCAGTGAATGTGGCGTCGAGAGACAAAACCGGCGGCCGTCCCGAGCCCGCTGCGGGTCGCTGGATGTCCCGCGACGGATGGTGCCGAATGACGAAGCCGTCGAAGCTCCAGCTCTTTTTGGCGATCCCCACCCTGCTCAAAAGCGAGAGAGCGTCGCCAGCACCGGAGAAGCGTGAGCTCCGCACTCCGTATTGCTGGCCGCCAAATTGGAGCACCCCGCCGTTCTCGAATCGCTTTCCGTAAAAGCCCCGGTAGAGATTCGTGTCTTCGTTACCGGTTGCGATATCGGCTCGCGTATATGGATCGGTGTTGTCGACACGCCAGCTGCGCATGTATATCCGCAGCTCGCCAGCGCTTCGCTCGATACTGAGATGTTCCAACGACCAGAGCTGGACGGACGAAAGGTCGAGCACTCCGCCGCTCGCGTTGTCCAGGTTGTCGATCTCGACGCCATCGTAGACCACGCGCACGCGGCGGAAATCAGCGTTGTAGGTCGCCGTCTGCGGCGTAGCGAGCCATCCCGACCGGAAAGTTGCCACGCCCGGGATACGGTCGAGAAGATCGCCCAGATTCAGCGCCCCGGTCGCGAAAAGTTGTTCGCGATTCCACTCGTACTGCGGTCCAATCTCATACAGCGCGGGGTCCGCGAATCGCCCGATGGGGGGCTTGATTGTGTCCGCCTTGACGCGCGCGCTGTCCGGCCCTGAATCGGTCCTGGGTTTGACGGGGATGGGGACTACGCTCGGCGGCGGCGGGACCACCTGTGCTCTCGCGGGACAGACAACCGCGTACAAAAGCGCCCCGGCCACGAGGCCGAGGCGGGCTGGGCTGCGCAAAGGCCCGGAAATCTTGCTCAGGGAGCTCTCCCGCGAATGAACTCGATGAACGTACCCGTCGGCACCCCGGTCGGTCCCTTTGGAATCGTAACCAGATCGGATTCCGAATAGGCGGTCCCGGCGATGTCGATGTGAGCCCAGCGGTATCCCTCGGCGAATTCCTTGAGGAACAACGCCGCTGTCACCGCGCCCGCGGGACGCCCGCCCGAATTCTTGACGTCGGCGACATCGGACTTGATCAGATCCTTGTACTCATCCCACAGGGGAAGCGACCAGCCGGGCTCTCCTGCTCGATTCCCCGCCGCAAGAATCTCGGCGATCAGCGCGTCGTCGGTCGAGAACACTCCGCTCGCGGTGTGGCCAAGCGCGATGACGCAGGCGCCGGTGAGAGTAGCCGCATCAATCACTACGTCCGGATCGAAGCGCTTTGCGTACGACAGGCAGTCGGCGAGGACGAGACGTCCCTCGGCGTCCGTGTTGATGATCTCAATCGATTTGCCGTTGTGCGCCTTCACGACGTCGCCGGGATTCATCGCGGTGCCCGATGGCATGTTCGTCGTCGCGCCGATTATTCCGATGATGTTCACGTCGGGCTCGAGCTGTCCGATCGCCTCCATTGTGCCGAGTACGCCTGCAGCTCCGCACATGTCGAACTTCATGAACTCCATGCCCTGCGCGGGTTTGATGGAGATTCCGCCGCTATCGAAACACAGGCCCTTTCCGACGAGGACTATCGGTTTCGCGTTCGGCTTGCCCCCCTTGTACTCAAGCGTGATGAGCTTCGGATCCTGCGGCGTGCCCTGCGCCACCGCGAGGAACGATCCCATCTTCTCGGCTTCCATTTCCTTGCGGCCGAGGACGGTGATGCCCATGCTGTAGCGCTTGGCAATGTCCGCTGCGGTCTGCGCGAGAAATTCCGGCGTACAGATATTTCCCGGCATCATCGCGAGCCGTCGGGCGAGACTGTGACCGGAGCCGATCGCCTGTCCGCTCGCCAGTCCCTTGCGGCTGTCGTCGGTGTTGCTGGTCAGAATCGTCGCCTTTTCGAGCGGCTTTCTGCGTTCCGCTTCGGGCGCGGGGGATTTGAGATCCGCGTACTCCCATGCGCCGGCGATCAGACCAATCGTTATCGCCTCGGTCTCCTCGGGGGTGATCTGTCCTGAATACCACACCATCTCACCGACGCCAAGTCTCTGCGCGTTGCGGGCGGCGAGAGCGGCCGCTCGCCGGAGCGAGACACGCCGGTCCGTTACCGTGCCCATCCCGATCAATAACAGGCGCCGCGGACCTTTCGTGACACCGGTGAGATGAAGCATCTCGTCTCGGGAGCCACGGAAATCCTTCATCTCGAGCGTTCGCGAGAGTGCGCCCTGGGTAGCGCTGTCGAGTCCCGCGATTCCCGAGAGCGTGGGATTTTCCGGGAGTGCTACGACGAGGAGAGCGGTTCCGACTTCAGCCGGACTCCCGGAATTGATGCCGACGGCAAGCACGATCTTAGCTCTTCATCCCGGCGATCACCTGATCGCCAAAAGCCGAAGTCGAGATTTCCGTGGCGCCGGGCATCTGCCGCGCCAGATCGTACGTGACACGCTTCGACTTGATGGCGTTCTCCATTCCTTTCACGATGAGCGCCGCTGCCTCGTTCCACCCCATGTACTCGAACATCATCACGCCCGACAGAATGACGCTTCCCGGGTTGATCTTGTCGAGATTCGCGTATTTGGGAGCTGTCCCGTGCGTTGCTTCGAATACGGCCACTCCGTCGCCGACGTTGCCGCCTGGCGCAATACCGAGTCCGCCTACCTGCGCGGCGGCCGCGTCAGAGAGATAGTCTCCGTTCAGGTTTGGGGTCGCGATCACCGAATATTCTGCAGGCCTGAGCAGCATCTGCTGGAACATCGAATCCGCAATCCGATCGCGAATCACCACCGCATCCGCGCGCGCCGTCGGCCCGCCCTTCGTCAGCTCGGCCTCGGTGGTGGTGTCTTGGGGAAACTTCTCTCTCGCGACTTCGTAGCCCCAGTCGCGGAAGGCTCCCTCGGTGAACTTCATGATGTTCCCCTTGTGGACGAGCGTCACCGACTCTTTGCACTTCGCGATCGCGTATTTGATCGCCATCTCGACGAGGCGCTTGGAGCCGAACTCCGACATCGGCTTGAGGCCGAGCGCGGACTTCTCGCGGATATCCGCCTTGAATTCCTTGCGAAGATAGGCCGCGATCTTCTCGGCTTCGGGAGATCCCGCTTTCCACTCGATTCCCGCGTACACGTCTTCGGTGTTCTCGCGGAAGATCACGATGTTGACCTTCTGGGGCTCTTTGACCGGAGCGCCCACTCCCTCGAAGTACCGCACCGGGCGAATGCAGGCGTAGAGATCCAGGACCTGGCGAAGCGTGACGTTCAGCGACCGGATGCCTCCGCCCACGGGTGTCGTCAGAGGTCCCTTGATGGAGACGCGATATTCCCTCATCGCATCGATCGTTTCCTGGGGCAGCCAGTCCTGGAACTGTTTGAAGGATTTCTCGCCGGCGAAAACCTCCATCCACGCGATCTTTCGCTTGCCCTTGTACGCGCGCTCGACAGCCGCGTCGAACACTCGAACCGATGCACGCCAGATGTCGGGTCCCGTGCCATCACCTTCAACAAAGGGGATGATCGGGTGGTCTGGAACGGTGAGCGTGCCGTTGCTGAACACGATCCCTTCACCACCCGCCGGGACTTTCGCGAACTTATACTTCGTCATTGGCTCCTGAGTATCGATGCGAATCGCCAAATGTAGTGCAACGGGGCGCCCTACAAAACCTTCGCGCCGCATGCCAGCAGAACGTCCTAGCACCGCGTATTGGGAATAATGTCGCACACTTCCAGAATTCTCCAAGCCATTTCCATCGTCTTGTTTCCGCTTGTTGCGGCTTGCGGAGGTCCGCCAAAGGTCAACGGCGTAGCGGGCGCATCGCCGTCTCCGAGCGTTCCGTGGACGCCGCCGGCAGGCGTTGTGAAGCCTGAGCCGCTCGTCACGACAGCCCTCATCGACGTGGTGCCAGCCGATCTCAAGGACCGCATCCGGCAGCTCACTCTCGCTGACGTCGTCGATCTCGCGCTCCGAAACAATCCCGCGACGCGCGCTTCCTGGTTTCAGGCACGAGCAGCGGCCGATCTCTACGGCTCCGCGCGTGGAGACTTGTACCCCACGCTGAACGGCGCCGGCACGGTGTCGCGGATTCGATCTCCCGCAACGGCGACGCGCCCTGCCGGAGAGCGAACCGAGTACGGACCTTCGATATCCCTCAACTATCTGCTGCTCGACTTCGGGGGGCGCTCCGGCTCGATCGAAATAGCGCGCCAGAGCCTCTTCGCGGCCAATCTCTCGCACAACGCGACGATCCAGAACACCGTGCTCCAGGCACAGATTGCGTTCTTCAACTACATGGCAACCGCGTCCTTGCTCGCCGCCGAGCGATCAGCCATCGCCGAAGCTCAGGCAAACCTCAACGCTGCACAGCAGCGAAACAGGGTCGGCCTCGCGACTATAGCCGACGTGCTGCAAGCGCGTACCGCACTCTCCCAGGAGCAGCTCAATCTCGAGACTACCCAGGGAAATCTTCAGGCGGCCCGAGGATCGCTCGCCTCCGCGCTGGGGCTTCCGGCCAACCTGCCGTTCGAGCTCGAGCCGCTGTCTGGCGCTATTCCAGTGAGAGCTCTTACTGAAAACGTGGACAGCGTCATCAACTCGGCGCTCCGCAACCGGCCGGATCTGGCAGCCGCTCGCGCGCAGGCTGCTGCCGCGGCCTCACAGGTTCGCGTCGCGCGAGCAGCGGAGCTCCCTTCTCTTTCGCTCGGTGGAAACGCGGCGCGCACCTACTCGAGCCCCGCCACGTTCGCGGGCCCGTCATACACCGTCTCTTTGGGGCTCTCGATTCCCATCTTCAACGGATTGTCCCACCAATACGACGTATCGGCGGCGCGGGCTCAGGCCAACGCCATCTCTGCGCTCGCCGATCAGACGCGCCAGCAAGTCGTGACACAGGTTTTCGTCTCCTATTATGCGCTGCAGACGGCGGCGCAACGCGTCGCCACCGCGGATGACCTCCTTACGAGCGCTCAACAGTCGGTCCAGGTCGCAGCCGGGCGCTATCGCGAAGGAGTTGGGAGCATCATCGATCTGCTGACGGCGCAGACGGCTCTCGCCAACGCAAGATCTCAACAGGTACAGTCGCGGTGGCAGTGGTACACATCCCTCGCGCAACTCGCACGCGACGCCGGTGTGTTGGGCGTACGCGGCGACACTCCATTCGCTTTTTCTGCTGACTCGACGGCTTCCCCTCCAATTCCCAACCCGGTAACTCGATGAGCACGCGCACCCATTTCGCGTGCATCGCGGCTGTCGCGCTGATTGCGATCTCCGCCTGCTCCAAGAAAGATCCTCCGCGACAGCCTCAAGTCCCGGTCAGTGTCACGACGGTGAAGCGGGCAACGGTTCCGTTCGCAATCACCGCCAACGGGGTCGCCGAGCCGATGCAGACGGTTGCTGTTGAAGCGCAGGTGAACGGAATCCTCAATCGCGTCACTTTCGCCGAAGGTCAGGAAGTCCAGGCGGGCCAGGTGCTGTTTCAGCTCGACTCACGCCCGTACATCGCGGTTCTGGATCAGGCTCGTGCGCAGCTCGCGCGGGATGAAGTGATGGCCGCCAATGCGCGCCGCGAGGCGACGCGGTACGCCGCGCTGATCAGGGAAGGTTACGTGACCACCTCCCAGGCGGATCAGGCAGAGGCGAACGCGGCGTCAGCCGCCGCGACAGTGGCTGCCGATCGCGCCGCGGTTCAGAGAGCGGCGCTCGACGTTGCCAATTCCACTATTCGCGCGCCCATTTCCGGCCGCACTGGAAGTCTGCTCGTACGCCAGGGAAATCTGGTGAAGGCGAACACGCAACCGCCGCTCGTCGTGATCAACCAGATTCAGCCGATTCTCGTTCGGTTCTCCGTTCCGCAGAGCCAGTTCCCGGACATCCTGAGATATTACAGAAGTGGGAACGCCCTTCTCGTTAGGGCGACACCATCGGAAGGATCCGGAGTGCCGCTCAACGGGACGCTCGCGTTCGTCGACAACAACGTCGATTCGACGACGGGGACGGTTCTGCTCAAGGCGAGATTCAGCAATCCCGAGGGGACGATCTGGCCGGGACAGTACATGAATGTCTCGCTTCAGTTGTATGTAGATCCTGATGCGCTTACCCTCCCGGCGCCGGCGGTAATGACCGGCCAGCAGGGCACGTACGTCTACACGATCGATACCGCGATGACCGCGGTACAGCGGCCGGTCCAGATCTCTCGAACGGTCGATTCCGTCGCGGTCATCGCCAGCGGACTCAAGGAAGGCGAGCGCGTGGTCGTTGACGGGCAATCACGTCTCATCCCCGGGTCCAAGGTTACGATCAAGGGAGCACTCCGATGACAGCACTCTTCATACGCCGGCCTGTGATGACGGCGCTCGTCATGATTGGCATCTTGTTCTTTGGCGGCGCCGCCTACCGGCGGCTGCCGGTGAGTGATCTCCCGTCGGTCGATTTCCCGACTGTTCAGGTGAACGCAAATCTTCCCGGCGCTAGCCCGGAGACGATGGCGGCCGCCGTCGCGACGCCGCTCGAGAAACAATTCTCCACCATCGCCGGCATCGACAACATGACGTCGTCGAGCCAGCTGGGATCGACATCGATCACGATCCAGTTCTCACTCGACCGCAGCATCGATGCGGCCGCGCAGGACGTTCAGGCGGCGATCTCACAGACGCTCCGCAGCCTTCCCCAGGGAATTCTGCCGCCGTCGTACCGAAAGGTGAATCCGGCCGATCAGCCGATTCTCTATTTCGCGCTCACCTCGAAGACGATGCCGCTCTCGCAGCTGAATGAGTACGGTGAGACGTTCCTGGCACAGCGCATCTCCATGGTCCCCGGCATCGCACAGGTGCAGGTGTACGGTGGGCAGAAATACGCGGTGAGGGTCCAGCTCGACCCGACCTCTCTCGCCAACCGCGGCATCGGCATCGACGAAGTGGCCACAGCCATCGATGCGCAGAACGTCAGCATGCCGACCGGCACGCTTTGGGGGCCGAACCGGGCCTCGACTATCCGCGCGACCGGCCAGCTGCAGAACGCCGCGGAATTCCGCCAGATGGTCGTAGCCTACCGGAACGGCGCCCCCGTTCACCTCGACGAGCTGGGTCAGGTGCTCGACGATGTCGAGAACAACAAGGTCGCCAGCTGGTACAACGGCGACCGCGCTGTCGTGCTCGCGATACAGCGCCAACCCGGAACGAACACTGTCGCCGTAGCAGATGGCGTGAAGACGCTGCTTGATCAGCTCCGCATTCAGATTCCGCCGAGCGTGGCGATTAATACGTTGTACGACCGGTCGCTGCCGATCGAGGAGTCCGTCAACGACGTCAAGTTCACGCTCACGCTGACGCTGTTCCTCGTGATCATGGTCATCTTCGTGTTCCTTCGGAACGTGTCGGCCACGATCATCCCGAGCCTTGCGCTGCCGATGTCGCTGGTCGGCACTTTCGCGGTGATGTACATCTTCGGGTACTCGCTCGACAACCTGTCGCTCATGGCGTTGACGCTGGCCGTCGGCTTCGTTGTCGATGACGCCATCGTGATGCTCGAGAACATCGTGCGGCACATGGAGATGGGAAAAGATCCGCTGAAGGCATCGTACGAGGGATCAGCGGAAGTCGCGTTTACCATTCTGGCGATGACTGTTTCGCTCACAGCTGTGTTCATTCCGCTGCTGTTCATGGGCGGTATCCTCGGGCGCCTCTTTCACGAATTCGCGGTTACCATCGGCACGGCGATCCTGGTGTCCGGATTCGTTTCGCTGACGCTCACCCCCATGCTCGCAAGCCGGTTCCTGAAGCCGCCGTCGCACCAGCACGGGAAGTTGTTCAACGCATCCGAACGTGTGTACGAGCGGATCCTGGGCCGGTACGAATCGAGTCTGGCCTGGGTGATGGTGCATCGTTTTGGCGCGCTCATGTTCTCCCTGGCCGTATTGGTCGGCACCGTGCTGCTGTTCAAGATCGTTCCCACCGGCTTCATTCCGACGCAGGACACAGGACAGATCGTCGCGACGACGGAAGCCGCTCAAGGCACATCGTTCCCCGAGATGGTGAGGCACCAGCAGCAGGTTGCGGCAATTGTAGCAGAGGATCCGAACATCGCGGGTTTCATGTCCTCTGTCGGCGGAGGAGGAGGCGGCGGCAGCGGCAATCAGGGGCGAATCATCATGGGGCTCAAGCCGCGGAAGGAGAGACTGACTGCGGACGAGATCGTGGCCGAGCTGCGGCCAAAGCTGTCCGGCATTCCCGGGATGAACGTGTACATGCAGGTCCCGCCGGCGATCCAGATCGGCGCGCGCAACTCCAAGAGCCAGTACCAGTACACGCTCCAGAGTCCCGACATCGAGGCCCTCGATTCCGCCGCGAAGCGGATGGAAGCGAGAATGCGGACGATTTCTCAGATCCAGGACGTGACGAGCGACCTGCAGATCGCCAATCCGCAGGTGATCGTGGACATCGATCGCGATCGGGCCGGGTCGCTTGGCGTAACCGCGGAGCAGATCGAGAGTGCTCTATACGATGCGTATGGGTCGCGCCAGGTTTCGACGATCTTTACCCCGAACAACCAGTACGTCGTGGTCATGGAGCTGCTGCCACAGTTCCAGCGCGACATCAACGCGCTGCGGATGCTCTATGTGCGCTCGGCGAAAGGCGATCTCGTACCGCTCAGCGCAGTCGCCACTCTCACGCAAAACGTGGGTCCGCTGTCAATCACGCATTCTGGACAGCTTCCCTCGGTGACCATCTCCTTCAACACGAAACCCGGAGTGGCACTGGGAGAAGCGACGGCTGCCGTCGAGGCGGCCGCGGCCACGACTGTTCCTTCGGCAATCACCACGAGCTTCTCGGGAACGGCACAGGCGTTTCAGGCGAGCCAGCAAGGGCTTCTCGCGCTCCTGATTCTCGCGATCTTCGTCATCTACATGGTGCTCGGCATTCTGTACGAGAGCTTCATCCACCCGGCGACGATTCTCACCGGACTGCCGTTCGCGGCTTTCGGCGCGCTCTTGGCGCTGCTGATTTTCAGAATGCCGCTCGACGTCTACGGATTCGTCGGGTTGATATTGTTAGTCGGAATCGTGAAGAAGAACGCCATCATGATGATCGACTTCGCGCTGGAAGCGGAGCGAACCGAGCACCTGACCCCCGAGAAGGCAATCGTTCAGGCAGCGATCGTCCGGTTCCGGCCGATCATGATGACGACGATGGCCGCGCTGATGGCGACGTTGCCGATCGCGTTGGGCAGGGGCGCCGGCGCGGAGTCACGTCGTCCGCTCGGAATCGTGGTGGTGGGAGGATTGGCGTTCTCGCAGATGGTGACGCTGTACGTGACGCCGGTGTTCTACACCTACTTCGACGAGCTGCCGGACAAAGTGCGCGGCTTCACAAGAAAAGCGATCGCGAGAGTTCGCGCGCGTCGGCGGCCGTCGCTTGCCGCGAGCGAACGGTGAGAACGCCGCTGACGCGAGGCTGAAGACGGATGCCCGACAAGCCCAAGACCATCGACGAGTATCTCGCGACTGTTCCCGACGACAAGCGAGCGGCGCTCCAGGGGCTTCGCGAGAATATCAGGGCTTCCGCGCCCAAGGCAGTCGAGTGCATTGGTTACGGGCTTCCTGGATTCCGCCAGAACAAGATGTTGGTGGGCTTTGGCGCAACCGCGAACCACTGCGCGTTTTATCTCTGGAGCGGCGAAACGCTGCAGGGTTTCAGCAAAGAGCTCAAGGGCTATGACGCCAGCAAGGGGACCATCCGCTTTCAGGCAGACGATCCCTTGCCCGAAGAATTGGTACGGAAGCTGGTGAGGGCCCGCGTCGCGGAGAACGAGCGGTGATTTGCAGCCTGTTCAAACACTACCCGGGACGAGACTCGAACTCGTAAGGCCAACGGCGGGGGAACGACCCTCGCTCGCTCTCAGCGACGTGAGGGAATACCTGACGTCACCCCGAAAGGCCGTGGCCAGCAAGCGCAAGGGCTTTGATTTCGGCGGAGCGTTAATGTGCGGTTACGAGCGCGTTAAAAAGTTCGTCATTACAGTGAATCTTAGAGCAAACACATTAAGATTCAGCTCACGCCCTTTCTCATCATAGAGGTCATCATGTTTCGCGCTCCTCGCACGCCGCGGCGGATCCAGCTTGCGGTGTTGCTGCTCGCTTTCGGCACGCTCTCCGCTTGTGGCAGCGACCCACTTGGACCGTTCCAGCCGCAGATCAGCAACGCCGCGGACAACTTCCAGCTGCAAGCCACGAACGTCTCAAACGTGACCACAACGGTCATCTATCCGTGGGCCAACTCGGGGACGCGGGCGACGATCAACCACTCGACCGTTACGTCGGCCGGTACGACGCTCCTGGTGATCAAGGACGGAGCGGGGGCGACGGTCTACAGCAAGGCTCTCAGCCCCAGCTTGAACGAACCCACGATAGTCGGGCAAGCCGGGACGTGGTCGGTTCAACTGACAACCACGAATTACTCAGGCGATCTGAACTTTCGTGCGCAGAAGCTCTAGGCGACCAGCGTATTAGTATCGGCTGGAATCGCCGTTCCTGAAACGGCATCGGAATCGAACCTTCCGCTGCCGTTTTTTGTTGTAGTAATCGATATCCGGGACGAGACTCGAACTCGTAAGGGTTTTTTTTGAGAAGGCGTCAGAGGCGGTGTGACCTTGACGCGGATTCTTTCGGCCGCATATTGGGTTGAGCGTCCAACCAAGGAGCCGGGGAATGCCGGATGGGGCTGACACCAGGGACAGGCTGGTAACCGTCGCGATGAAGCTCTTCTGGGAGAGGGGCTACGGCGCGACTTCGATCCAGGACATTCTCCGAGAGGCAGATGTCCATGCCGGCAGCCTCTATCACTTCTTCCCCACCAAGCAGGACCTCCTCCTCACCGCTCTCGAGCGGTATCGCGACGGCATCCATCCGATGCTGCTCGACCCCGCCTGGAAGGGTGTCGATGATCCGATCGAGCGCATCTTCGCGCTGCTCGCGCGCTACCGTCAGGCGCTGCTCTCCACCGATTGCTTTTACGGGTGTCCTATTGGCTCCCTCGCGCTCGAGCTGCACGAGCCGGATCCGCCGGTGAGATCCCTCCTCGCGGCCAACTTCGACGGCTGGACTCGCGCGATCGAGAAGTGTCTCGACGATGCGGGCTCGAGAATCCCCAAGGACGTCGACAAAAAAGAGCTCTCTTCGTTCGTTCTCACCGTCATGGAAGGCGGGGTGATGCAATCCCGCACGCACCGCACCATCGCCACCTTCGACGCGGCGGTCAATCTCCTCCGCGACTATATCACGCGACTCGAATCCCCCGCCTCTCGGCGCGTGAAATCCGCGCGCAAACCCTCCACCAAATCATCAAGGAGCCGCAAGTGACAACGCCCGGCAGCAGTGCTTCAACCGCTCGTGTTGGCATCGGACCATCCCCAGCAGCGTTCAGAAACGCGGCGATAGTCGGAACGCTGCTGCAGCTCGCGATGGTGTTGAGCGGGCACTGGATCGAGTTCATCAAGCTGAACGTCTTTGCGATAGGAGGAATGCTGATCTCCGCCATCGCCGGCGTCCTTTACGCTCGCGCAGCGCGGGCAGACCGCAAGCAATCCGCGCTGCAAGGTGCGCTCGTCGGTGGCCTCTGCGCCCTCATTGGCATCGCGGTGAGCTTTGCGCTGGGAGATGTTCCGGCCAGCATACTCGCCCTTGGCACACTCAGCTCCGCGGTGACGGGAGCAATCGGCGGCGCGATCGCTGGAGGTACCCGGTGACGCGGATTCCGACTTTATCGGCAGCAGCCCTGGTTCTACTAACCGCTAACGGCTTTGCCCAAAGCACGCCCATTCCGCCAGCCACTACAGCCGATTTCGCGTGGCTCGCGGGAAGCTGGGAAGGTCACATGGTCGGTCGCCCGGGTGTCGTCGACATCACGTTCACCAAGCCGAAGGCTGGAACTGTAACGGGGGTTATGCGGCTCGTGGATAACGACAAGGTCCTTGTCGTCGAGCTGCTCACGATCGTGGACGCACCCACCGGAACTGAGATGCGCTTCCGACATTTCTCTACGAGCCTGGAGGCGTATGAGTCGCCGTTCAAGCAGTCGATGCGGCTGTCGTCGCATTCCGCCACCACGGATGTCTTCGAGAATGCAACACCGTATGACAAGGCGGTGATGTCGACGCAGCCGCGCATCACGAAGTTCATTCGACGAGGCCCCGACGAATTCGTGGGCCGGTCGGACATCATCGACGACACCGGCAAACCTGCGGTGATCGAGGCTACCTATGGGAGGAAGTGAAATCGCCGGCTTCCGCGCGGAGCGCGCGGAAGTTGAGCCTTCGACGATGTGATTGGAGAGGGATACCCGGGACGAGACTCGAACTCGTAAGGCCAAAGGCCGCGGGATTTTGAGTCCCGTGCGTCTACCGATTCCGCCACCCGGGCGCACACACAATTTAAATGATGAATAGAGCTAGGGCGACGGCAAAAAAAAGCGCCCTCGACCGTGTTCAATCGAGGGCGCTGCAATATCACGGAGAAAGCGCTAGCGGATCTTTCTTAATCCGCCTCTGCCGCGCTGCGCGCCGAGGCCGCCTCTCTGCCCGCTGTTTTGTCCGGCAAGTTCCTGGGCGCGCTTCCGGAATTGCTGCTGCAGCGCGATGTACCGCGCGCGCTGAACCGGCGTCATGAATCGCGCGAGATCCTTCTGCTCAGCCTCGATGATCGTGATGCGCTGCCTTTGAAGGCGCAAAGCATTGTCGAGCAGGTCGCTCACGTGCCGCTGGTTGGGCTGACTCGCCGTCATCTCCTGTCGGAGCTGTTGGCGAATCTCCCGCTCCTGCATCGCGACCTGGTTCAACTGCGGCCCGAATCGCGCGTTGGACTGCTGCAGCTGTACCATCTGCGGATCGGTGAGCCCCATGCGCTGTTGAGCGAGCTTCGCCACGCGCTCCCGGAACTGCTGCTCGAGCTTGGGTCGGTTCGCCTTTGCGAGAGGCTCGCGAACACCCTGAGCGTGTGACGCCGAGCCGCTCACGACGATTGCCAGTGCCGCCAGGCGCAGTGACCGCTTCATTCGGCTAATCATGTTCAAAGACTATCCCCGCTGTCCACCGAGATCACAGGCTCAGGCTCCGAGCCCGGAAGGGCATCGAATTTGTCCATCTCATTCATCAACTGGACGAGATTGCCATCGCTAAGCGCGTCGACGTCGGATGCGAGAGCGAGCCCACGCGCACGCGACGGTTCAACTGGAGCCGGTTTCACGTCCGGAATGCCAGGCTCACGGGTTGCAGCGGCCGGAGTCTGAGTCGACTGGCGCGGCGCGCTCGGAACACCGCTCGCCACGTTCGTTGCACTGGTGCCGCCCCACTGCCTGATGACCAGCGCCGAGCCTCCGCCCGCGACGGCGAGCGCGAGGCTCGCCGCGACGAGCCATGATACGACGCGCGTCCGGGCTGGCCGCTCCACGGCAGGAACTATCGGGGTGTAGGGCGGGATCTGGCGCACCACGTGATCGACATCGATCGATGGAGCGAATATCGCCGCGCTTTTTACGGCGCGGAGGACATCCAGATCCTCTCTGCAGCTCTCACACGACGCCACGTGCGCTTCGACGCGCGCTCGCGCGTCGCTGACGAGCGCGCCATGCAGCACGTCGGGCAGCATTTCCTGGATCTCGTTATCAATGCACTTACTCATCTTTTAGAAACTCCTTTACCGTCTGGATCGCGTTGTGGTAATGAACGCGCGCCGCGCCTTCCGTACTTCCAACCACTACTGCGATCTCCTTGTACGACAACCCCTGTTGAACCCTCAGCGTGAAAACTTCCCGCTGCGTGGGAGAGAGCGCATCGAGCGATTTCCTCACCCGCTCCTGCGCCTCTTCAGCTATCAGCCCATCGAGGGCTCCATATTCGCTCACGTGATCCGACTCTTCCACCGGAACAGTTTCCTTGCTTCTCCGCTCCGTCCTTCTCCGGTCCAGCATCAATCTTCGCTCGATCGTGAAGAGCCAGGTTCGGAGGGTGCTTTCGCCCCGAAAGGAATCGAGTGAGGCGAAAGCTCTGACGAACGTGTCCTGCACGAGCTCTTCGATCCCTTCCCGCTCCCCCGCGCTGGCGGCAAATCGCGCGAGCGCCTGGGAGTGCCTGCCAACCAGCTTCGTGGCCGCCCGGCCGTCACCGGACTTCCAGCGGTTGATCAGCTCCATATCGGTCTCTTCTGGCCTTCCTTCGGGGCTTGGACTCATGGAGCCTCATCCAGTAGACGCTCCCAAAGCCCTGTCGTTAAGGTCAATTGACCCCGCCCGGCCGTATACGTAGCTTCGCGCTCATCGTGCCCAAAGTTACTACCCTGAGGAACGCCTGACGCCGGCGGGCAGGCAGCATACGCCGGAGCGGATCTCGCACCGGGGAGCACACCAGACGCTTCCCGAGAACTCGATTCCGGCGTTCCTTCGCGCGATCGACCTGGGCGCTGACGCGATCGAGCTGGACGTCCACGGCACAAAGGATGGTACCGTCGTTGTCCACCACGATCCGGTCATAAACGCGCCTGGCGCGCGGACGACGCCCATCGCCGAGCTCTCAGCAGCCGACCTTGGAGGCTTTCCGCTGGCGCAGGGAATCGATATCCCCACCCTGGACGCGGTTCTCGATGCCGTTGGCGATCGAGCTATGGTATACGTCGAGATCAAGGCGGAGAACATCGAGCCTCTCGTTGTCCGGTGCATCCGGGAATCCGGAGCGAACTGCGCGGTCCACGCTTTCGACCATCGTGTCGTCAAAACGGTGAAGAGCATCTTCCCCGCCCTGCGAACTGGAGTCCTGGTCGCCAGCCGCCACATCGATCCCGTGGCGGCTCTCGTGGCGGCCGGAGCGCGGGATCTCTGGCAGGAAGTTTCGTTCATCGACGAGGAGCTGGTCGAGCGGGCACACGCGGCCGGCGCGAAAGTCATCGCGTGGACCGCCGACGATGCGGACTATTGGAGAATCCTGCGAAGCATCGGCGTAGATGGGATCTGCACGAATCGCATCGCCGAGCTCGCGACATTCCGCTGGTAACTGCGCTAGTTTATTGCGACCCATAGCCCCCCCCCTGAGGAAGATCTTTCACATGCGCGCTTTTCTGTGTGTCCTGCTTGTAGGAGCGGCAGCCTGTGCGTCCGCTCCATCTCAGACGACAACATCGAATACCCCAGCCCGCGACTCGACGGTGGCCGACATCGGGCGGGGCGGCACCTCGACGCCCAATGCCGATCCATTTCCCAGTACCTACGTTCCGTTTCCCGCGCGCACCACGGTCATTCGCAACGTCAACATCCTGACGGCCGCCGGACCGCTGATACGAAACGGCGCGATTCTCCTGCAGAATGGAAAGATCGCCGCCGTTGGAGCGAGCGTTGACGCGCCCGCGGATGCGTTGGTGATCGACGGCGCCGGGAAGTACGTCACCCCCGGCCTGATCGACGACCACTCGCACCTCGGAGTCTACGCGGCGCCCGGCGGAAACGCCTTGAGCGATGGAAATGAAGCGACGGGCCCGACAACTCCGCAGGTTTGGGCCGAGCATTCAGTTTGGCCGCAGGATCCGCAGTTCCCGAGGAATCTCGCCGGCGGCGTGACGACGCTGCAGGTCCTTCCAGGCTCAGCGAATCTCATCGGCGGCCGAAGCGTCGTCCTGAAGGTCGTGCCCGGACGCACCGTGCAGGCGATGAAGTTCCCCGGCGCGAAGTATGGACTCAAGATGGCGTGCGGTGAGAACCCGAAGCGGGTCTACGGACAGCGCGGCGGGCCGCAGACGCGGATGGGAAATGTCGCCGGATATCGCGCGGCGTGGATCAAGGCCCAGGAATACCGCCGCAAATGGGACAAATGGAACAGCGATCACAAGGGAGATCCACCGGCTCGCGACCTCGGCAACGAGACCCTCGCTGAAGTCCTGCGTGGAAACATTTTCGTTCACAACCACTGCTACCGCGCGGACGAGATGGCGCAGATGATAGACATCTCGCACGAGTTCGGTTACAAGATCCGCTCATTCCATCACGGCGTCGAAGCGTACAAGATCGCCGACCTTCTCGCGAAGGAAGGAATCTCCGGGTCTTTGTGGGCCGATTGGGGCGCGTTCAAGATGGAAGCGATCGATGCGGTCAAGCCGAATCTCGTGCTGGTGGATCACGCGGGTGCGCGCGCGATCGTGCACTCCGATGATCCGTCCGGGTCACAGCGTCTCAATCAGGAAGCGGCGAAGGCAATGGAAGCGGGCGCCGAGATTGGAATCGCCGTCAGCGAGGATCAGGCGATCAAGTGGATGACGATCAACCCCGCATGGGCACTGGGTCTCGATGACAAGATCGGCTCGCTCGAAGCTGGAAAGAATGCCGACGTCGTCCTTTGGACCGGCGACCCGTTCAGCGTTTACTCGAAGCCCGAGAAGGTGTGGATCGACGGCGCTCTTCTGTATGACCGTCAGGATCCGTCAGAGCAGTGGCGCACGGACTTCGAGCTCGGCTTCGTGCCGTTCAACCGGAATTAACCGATGATCTCATACAAACTCATTTCTCGTCTCGCGCTCGCGTTCGTGGCAATGCTCGGCGTCCAGGCCGCGGCTCAGACTATCGCGATCACCGGCGGCAAGGTTTATCCGGTGAGCGGACCGCCGATTGAAAACGGCACGGTAGTAATTACTAACGGAAAGATCACCGCAGTTGGCGTCAATGTCCCAATTCCCGCAGGCGCCCAGCGCATCGACGCTACAGGAAAGACTGTGACGCCGGGTTTCGTTAATTCCTCCACCCAGCTCGGAGTGCAGGAAGTCTCGGCTGTGAACGACACGCGCGACATGAGCGCGCGCGGCAAAGACAACATCGCCGCGGCGTTCACGGTGTGGGAGGGACTCAATCCGAATTCCGTGATGCTCGCTCCCGCGCGCAAGGAAGGCATCACCAGCTTCGTCGTCATTCCCACGGGTGGCCTGGTGGCGGGACAGGCAGCATTGGTAGATGTCGTCCCCGGGACGACCACCGACATGATCATCAGGGCTCCAGTCGCGATGGTAGCGGAAATTGGCGATCCGCAGCAGGCGGGAGTCGGCTCGCGCGGAGAGCTGATCGTGAAGCTGCGAGAGCTGCTCGACGATACGAAGTTCTTTCGGACGCATCGAGATGCGTTCGATCGCGCGCAGACACGTCCCTTCGCCGCCAGCAGGCTCGACTTGCAGGCTATGATTCCCGTGATCGAAGGCAGGCTTCCACTCCTCGTTACAGTGGACCGCGCTTCCGATATCGACGCGGCGATGCGGCTGGCTCGCGAATACAACGTCAAGCTGATGATCTCCAGCGGAGCCGAAGCATGGATGGTGGCGGACCGGCTTGCCGCGTCACGCATTCCGGTGCTCACCGGAGCGATGAACAACATTCCGGGCGGTTTCGCCGCCCTCGGCCAGAGGCAAGAAAACGCTGGCCTCCTGAGGAAGGCCGGCGTCGCGGTGGCGCTGATAGGAAACGCTGGAGGCGGCGACGAAGAGGCGTTTAACGTCCGCAACCTCAGGCAGGAAGGCGGCAATGCTGTGTCATATGGAATGATCTGGGATGACGCGCTGCGCGCAGTGACTCTCGCGCCAGCCGAATTCTTTGGCGTCGCTGATCGCATTGGATCGCTGCAGCCCGGACGGGAAGGCAACGTCGTCGTCTGGAGTGGCGATCCATTCGAGTTCACGACTCGCGCGGAGCACGTTTTCGTGCGCGGCCGCGAGTACAACGAGAAGACGCGGCAGGATCTTCTGATAGAGCGTTACAAGAGCCTGCCGAGCACGCACAACACTCCGCGGCCATAGGACGCGGTCGGCAACTGCAACTGAACAAGTCGTGAGCCGCTAGCTTGAGGCTTGCTAGCCAGAAGCCATACGACGTCGGGACGTTACTAAATCGGATCAGGACACGAGCAACTGCCTTTGCTCTCACGCCACTAAGAACGTCCCGACGTTTGCAGCTAAGTGCTAAATAGCTCTACAGCTATCGGCTCACGACTTGTTCTGTTGCAGTGCCGTTTCATCTACGCGATTGCGCATTGTTGCTTGACGATCGCTATTGGACGGCCTCCATGCCACGAGCAACAACAAAAGGGCTCTCGCGTAAGCGGGAGCCCTTTTCACATCGGAGTCAGATAGTCAGCTTGGCGAGCCTGTGTAGCTGTCGCTCGAAGCGCTCCCGCCGGACGATGTACTGGAAGCACTGCTGGCGGCCGTTGATTGCTGCCGCTTCAGCTCGATCTCGGCTTCGAGTCGCGCCGCGTCCGTGTCGTGAGTCTCGAGCGTCCCCTTGAGCCGGTCGTACGTCGCCGCGTCGAGCTCGCCGCCACTCTTCTTAGCGCGAAAATAGGCGTAGCCGAGCGCTTGCGCGGCTTTGTCGGCCAGCTGGCGCGTGCGGAACGCTTCGAGCCGCGTCTTGCCGTCGTCAAAGGCGTCCTGCGCCACTTTTCCGGCGCGGTCGAGCTCCTGTTTCAGTCTGTCGAGTAGTGCCATCGTAGTCTCGCGTAATGGTGGGCGTGCTCACTAATCCTACGCAGATCCGGCAGCGGACGTTTCATTTCAGTATGGCGGATTGCGCGGCTTATGGCAACAAAAAAGGCCCCTCTCGGGGCCTTTTCTATTTCGTCGCAAGCTTTACGCGGCGCTCGTCTTGACGTCGGGATAGACACTGACTTTGTAGCGCGTCCGGCTCTTGTGCTCGAACTTCACGACGCCGTCGATCAGCGAGTAGATCGTGAAGTCGGTTCCCAGACCAACGTTGCGTCCGGGATGCCACTTCGTGCCGCACTGGCGGACGATGATGTTTCCGGCGACGACCTTCTCGCCGCCGAACTTCTTGACTCCACGGTACTGAGGATTGCTATCGCGTCCGTTTCTCGATGAGCCTACGCCTTTCTTGTGAGCCATTACTTCTCTCCCCCGCTCTTCTTGCCGAAGGCGATATCCTTGATGCGGACCTCGGTGAAGCCCTGCCGGTGGCCCTGCTTTTTGGCGTAGTTTTTACGGCGCTTGGCCTTGAAGACGACGATCTTGTCGCCCAGTCCGTGCTTGACGATCTCGGCCGTCACGTGCGCGCCCTTCACGCCAGGAGCGCCGACGTGCGTCTTGTCGCCATCGGAGCCGAGGAGGACGTCGTCGAACGTCACCTTGGATCCCGCGTCGCCCGCGAGGGTCGGAATTCTGATTGTTTTTCCCGACTCGGCGCGGAACTGCTTCCCACCGGTTCGGATAATCGCGTAAGTCATGTGATGTAATGCTGTTAGATAGTATTGTGCAGCCTTGAAACTTAGTACCACAATACGTGCAGGTCAACGGGGGCGGGATCTGCAACTGAACGAGTCGTGAGCAATTAGCTGGAAGGCTGGATAGCCATTAGCCTCACGACGTCGGGACGTCACTACCGGAGGTCACGATACAAGCAACTGCCTTTGGCACGCACGCCATTAGGAACGTCCCGACGTTTGCAGCTAACGGCTATAAAGCCTTCTGCTATCAGCTCACGACTCGTTCAGTTGCAGTTGTATGGATAGCTAGGCCGGCGGGACAGCTCAGGCTATGGCGTACTGCTGCGTGACGTCCCGTCCCTGCGCCTTGACCACAAGCTTGAACTCATCCGGCTTAAGCAATGGATCGTCGCGGAACTCAAGCGAGAAGTTCGCCGCTTTCTGAAGCTTCTGCGCCAGATCGCGCTCCTGCTCGAGCAGGTACATCGCGACGTCGGGGTGCAGCTTGACCAGGAGGTTGTCACGCCGGCCTTCTACCGCCATCCGCTTCACTGACCGCTCCATCCGCCGGACGATCGTCTCCGGCGTCAATACCCGGCCGGTTCCGTTGCACGTCGGACAAGCCTCGGTCGACGATTGGTAGTGACTCTGCCGCACACGCTGGCGTGTCATCTCGATCAGCCCAAGGTCGCTCACCGCGAATGCTTTGGTGCGGGCGCGGTCACGGGAGAGATGCTGCCTCAGCTCCTGAAGCACGCGGTCGCGATTCGCCTTCGTCTCCATGTCGATGAAGTCGCAGACGATAATGCCGCCGACGTCGCGCAACCGGAGCTG
>JBBQAV010000002.1:0-86176 GCA_038316775.1 Gemmatimonadales bacterium
CCCCGCGGAGCAACTTCCGCACATTTTCGGGCGCTTCTGGCAGGCGAGGACATCTGACCGTCGCGGGATCGGGCTCGGGCTCGCGATTGCCAAGGGAATCGTCGAAGCCCACGACGGCCGGATCTGGGTCGAAAGCGACGTCGGACTCGGCAGCACGTTCTATTTTACTCTGCCGAGCGCGACGGAGAAGAGCGCCTGACAATAAGGCGCGCCGCTCCCTGGCTGGGGCTGGCGGCACGCGCGGGGTGCCTATAGGCGCATTCGAGCCATCTCCGGGGATTCCCCAGGTTGCCGCCGCGCTCGCCTCTCGTCCATATCCGACGCCCCGCCTCCCACCCTAGGGGAAGCGTGTCCACCTAGCGTCAGCGTTCGGGGGGAAAAAGTGGGTCAGTCCGTCACTCATGAATACGAAGGTTCCGCGGCCGCCGCGGGGCTGAGATACGTCACCGATGCGATGCCGGGAATTCGCCGGCACCGCCACGGGCGCGGTTTCACGTACATCGGGGCCGACGGCGAAGTGATCCGGTCGCGCGAATTGCTCAAGCGATTCGCGTCGCTCGTCATTCCGCCGGCGTGGACGGACGTATGGATATGTCCGCGCGAGGACGGCCATCTACAGGTGACCGCGCGAGATGCACGCGGCCGCAAGCAGTACCGCTACCATCCCCATTTTCGCCAGCACCGCGACGGGACGAAGTTCGAGCGCATGTTCGAGCTGAGCGATGTTCTATGGAAGGTCCGTGAGCGGGTCGAGTCCGACATTGCCAAGCCCGGCCTCGCGCGTGACAAGATCATGGCGACGGTGGTGTGGCTGCTGGAAACGACTCTCATTCGCATCGGATCCGACGAATACCGGAAAGCCAACAAATCCTTTGGTCTTACGACACTCCGACGCCGCCACGTGGCGGTCGTCGGACATGAAATGCGCTTCGAGTTCCGCGGAAAGAGCGGGATTCAGCACGCGGTGTCCGTCACCGACAAACGCATCGCGCGAATAATCCAGCGCTGCCAGGAGCTGCGGGGAGAGGAGCTGTTCAAGTACGAGGACGACGAGGGGAAGCGCCAGGTAGTCGAGGCGGAAGATGTGAACGAATATCTCGAGAACGTCAGTGGGCGTGATATTACTGCGAAAGATTTCCGTACCTGGGCGGGCACCATGCTCGTGGCTGATGCCTTGCGGAACATGGGACCTGCCAAGACCAAGCGTGAGGCGGAAAAGAACATCATCGCCGCCGTAGACGTGACTGCGAAGAGGCTGGGCAACACGCGCAGCGTCTGCCGGAAGTACTACATCCACCCGGTGTTGATCGAGGCATATCTGGAAGGGTCTGTCCTGCCGCCGATGCCAGATCGCAAGTGGAGCAAGCGCAAATCAAAGGGACCGACGCTGCGTCAGCACGAAACGGATGTGCTTGCGTTCATCAGGGCGAGGCTCAAGCCCCACACGCGCCGCTCTGTCGATGCGCGCGCAAAAAAGGCGGCTGAAAACGATTTTCCCGCGCCATCGCAGAACGAAGAGGAGCTTTTACCCGCGCCGCGCGAACAGCTGGAGCCGGCCGGCTCCTAGTCCAGGTAGGGGTAGTCCGGGTCCGCCAGCCGCTCGGCGCGGGCCGACGCTTCGGGACCCGCGATCTCCTTTGCCAGGTCCAGCAACATTGGGCTCAGATGCCCGCCATAGCGCACCAGACTCGCAGCACGCGTACGGCGTCCCAGCAGAAAGGCCAGAAATGGCTGATCGGCCTTGAGCGCGTTACACGCCGGGCACGCGAGCACGAGATTGTCGCGTCGATCATAGGCGGTCTTGCCCTTCCGCGGCGTCACGTGATCCATTGTGATCGTCGCCGCACTCACCCGGCGCTCACAATAGGCGCACACAGGTCCGTGCCGATTGAGCAGCCATTGGCGCGTTTCCATGTACGCGTTACGGCTAGTCGGCAGTGATGTGTGTTGTTGGGCCGGACGCCGGCCGCCTCGCTTAGCTTTTTTTCGTGCTCTTTTGCGTGGTTGGGTCAATTCGGACGGGAGAACAGGGTGCCAACGGTACCGCCGCAAGATACCAACATAATGTGCGCTTTCGTTCGCGGCGCTAGATGCCTATTCCGCTCCGAGTTAGCTTTTCGCTCCAATGACGATGCGAGATAAGCTCGATCTGCTGGAACGCCGCCGCGCCGAGTCCGAGCTGGGCGGAGGAGAGGCGCGGCTCAAGGCGCAGCACGAAAAGGGCAAGCTCTCCGCCCGCGAGCGGCTCGATCTTCTTCTGGACGAAGGGACGTTCGTCGAGCTCGACCGCTTTGTGGTGCACCGGTCAACCGATTTTGGTCTCGAGGCCCAGAAGTTCTATGGTGACGGCGTCATCACGGGCCACGGAAAGATCGACGGACGACTCGTCTACGTCTTCTCGCAGGATTTTACGGTCTTCGGCGGGTCGCTGTCCGAGTCGTTCGCCGAAAAGATCGTCAAGATCATGGATCTGGCGATGCGGAACGGCGCTCCCGTGATTGGTCTCAACGACTCCGGCGGCGCTCGCATCCAGGAAGGGGTCGTCTCCCTCGGCGGCTATGCCGAGATTTTTCTCCGCAACACACTCGCGTCCGGCGTCGTGCCGCAGATCTCGGCGATCCTTGGGCCGTGCGCGGGCGGCGCGGTCTATTCGCCGGCGATCACGGACTTCACGTACATGGTGCGCGGCACGTCCTACATGTTCGTGACCGGGCCCAACGTCGTGAAGACTGTGACGCACGAGGACGTCACGATGGAGGAGCTCGGAGGCGCAGACGCTCACGCCAGCAAATCGGGAGTCGCGCATTTCGCGTGTGACTCCGAGACGGAATGCCTCCAGCAGATTCGCGACCTCTTCCGCTTCATCCCCTCGAACAATCTTTCCGATCCGCCGCGGGGACCGGGCACCGATCCGCGCAATCGCCGCGATGAGTCGCTGCTCGACATCGTTCCCGACAATGCGAACAAGCCGTACGACATGCACGAAGTCATCAAGCGCGTCGTCGATGACGGCGAATTCTACGAAGTGCAGCGTGAGTACGCGCAGAACATCATCTGCGGGTTCGCGCACATCGGGGGATTCAGCGTTGGCATGGTGGCCAACCAGCCCGCTTTTCTCGCGGGCGTGCTCGACATCAACGCGTCTCTCAAGGCAGCGCGATTCATCCGCTTCTGCGATGCGTTCAACATTCCGCTGGTGACATTCGAGGACGTACCCGGCTTCCTGCCCGGCGTGGCGCAGGAGCACGGCGGAATCATCAAGCACGGGGCCAAGCTGCTGTACGCGTATTGCGAGGCGACGGTACCCAAGCTCACCGTGATCACTCGGAAGGCGTACGGCGGGGCTTACGACGTCATGAGCTCCAAGCATATCCGCGGCGATTTCAACGTCGCGTGGCCGACGGCCGAAATCGCAGTGATGGGTCCAAAGGGTGCGGTCGAGATCCTTTTCCGCAAGGAGATCTCGGAGAGCGACGATGAGGCTGCCGCAACCGACGCCAGGATCGAGGAATACCGGGAGAAGTTCGCGCACCCGTACATCGCGGCCGGCCGCGGCTACCTCGATGACATTATCGATCCCCGCGATACCAGACCCGCACTCATCGACGCTCTGGAATCGCTGCAGACCAAGCGCGACAAGAATCCGCCGAAGAAGCACGGAAACATCCCGATTTAGCGGGGCAGAGCTTGCTTAAAAAAGTTCTCATTGCCAATAGGGGCGAGATTGCTCTTCGGGTCATTCGCGCCTGCAACGAGCTTGGGATAAAGACAGTCGCGGTCTATAGCGAGGCGGATGTGCGTGCGCCCCACGTGCGCGAGGCGGACGAAGCCGTTCTCATCGGGCCCCCACCGTCTGCCGAGAGTTATCTGCGGGGCGACAAGCTCATCGAGGCCGCGAAGCTGACCGGGTCCGATGCGATTCATCCTGGCTACGGTTTTCTCGCCGAGCGGGAGTGGTTCGCGCGTGCAGTTCGCGAGGCGGGATTGATCTGGATCGGTCCGCCGGCGGAGGCAATCGCGGCGATGGGCAGCAAGACGGCCGCTCGCACGCTCGCCATTGCGAACAAAGTTCCGGTCGTTCCCGGAACGACTGAGCCACTCGAGAACGCGAAGGAAGCGGAGAAGCTGGCGAAGAAGTTCGGCTACCCGGTGCTGCTCAAGGCCGCCGCGGGCGGTGGCGGGAAGGGAATGCGCGTCGTGTCGGCCGCGAAGGACCTGGCGGGCGCGCTGGATGCCGCCCGCAGGGAAGCGAAGAGCGCGTTCGGCGATGATACCGTTTACCTGGAGAAGTTCGTCGCGCAGCCCCGCCATGTCGAGATTCAGATTCTCGCCGATTCGCACGGCAACGTTCTCTCCCTTGGAGAGCGCGAATGCTCCGTGCAGCGGCGTCATCAGAAGATGATCGAAGAGGCTCCGAGCGTCGCCGTTACGCCCAAGCTGCGCAAGGCGATGGGCGAGAGCGCTGTCCGGGTGGCGCGCGCGGCCGGGTACGTCAACGCCGGCACGTGCGAGTTTCTTCTGGACAAAAGCGGCGAGTTCTATTTCCTGGAAATGAACACTCGCATCCAGGTGGAGCACCCGGTCACTGAGCTGGTTACGGGAATCGACCTGGTACAATGGCAGCTTCGCGTTGCGGCGGGCGAAAAGCTTCCCTTCAAACAGGAGGATATTTCCCCTCGCGGCTGGTCGATGGAGTGCCGGATCACGAGCGAAGATGCGTCGAACAACTTTCTGCCATCGACCGGTCGCATCCAGCATCTTCATCTGCCCAGCGGTCCCGGCGTGCGCTGGGACGGAGGAATCGAATCGGGAAGCGAGGTCGGACTTTACTACGATCCAATGCTCGCCAAGCTGATCGTCTGGGGCGCCGACCGCGAGCAGGCAATCACGCGAATGCGGCGCGCGCTGGTCGATCTGATCATTCAGGGCGTCGAGACGTCGCGCGACTTTCACATCCGCGTGATGGATGACGACGAGTTCCGCCGCGGCGACATCGACATACAGTGGCTCGAGCGGCGGCTCACCTCGATACTCGGCAAGGCGCCCCGCGAAGAGTCGGTTCGGGTCGCGGCGATCGCGGCCGCGCTATTGGCAGAGCGGGACAGAGCTGCGCGCGCTGCCTCTCCCGGTACCGGTGCCGGAACTCCTGCCGCGAGCACCAGCGATCCCATTCGCGATTCGTGGAAGCAGGCGGCTCGCATCGAGGGGCTGCGCAGCTGATGCCGGTCGTAAGCGTCTCGATCGAATCGATCGCCGCCGGTGGGGATGGCGTGGGCAGGAGCAATGGCCTGGTCGTGTTCGTTCCACGCACGGCGCCTGGTGACACCGTGACCGCGCAGATTTCGGGCAAGGGACATTTCGCGCGCGGATCTATGCGCAGCATCGTGACTCCGTCACCGGTTCGCATCGACCCACCGTGTCCGCACTACACGAAGGACAACTGTGGCGGCTGCCAGCTTCAGCACATGGCGTACGATTCGCAGCTCGCCGCGAAGCAGCTCATCATCCGCGATGCGATCGAGCGCATCGGCAAGCGCCGCGTCGACCTGGCGCCCATCGAGCGCAGTCCCAAGGATTGGCGCTACAGAACCAAGCTCACGCTCGCGATGCGCCGCCGCGGCTCGCGCTGGATCGCGGGACTCCATCCATACGACGCTCCTGGCCGCGTATTTCCACTAAGCGATTGCCCCATCACCGACCGCCGCGTAGTGGCGGCATGGCGCGAAGTGATGGAGGCCGACGCGTATTTCCCCGATGCGGAGGAGCTGCGCGGGAGCGTGCGCATCACGGGCGGCGGGCCGACCTTCGTGATGATGGGCGGACAGAGCTGGTCTGCGCGCAACCAGTTTGCGGCTGCCGTGCCGTCAGTATCTGCCGTATGGTGGGAACCTGCCGACGACGCACCTCGCCGGCTTCTGTACGACAGGCGTCAGGATCGCTCGCCGAGCGCATCGTTCGCGCAGGTCAACGCGGAGATGGCGGAGATACTACACACTTACGTTCTCGAGCGCGCGATGTCTTACGAGCCGCGATCGGTGATCGACGCCTACGCCGGCGCGGGCCGCACCGCTGTCGCCATGAGCGAAGCGGGGATCAAGGTCACGGCAATCGAGCTCGACGCCGAAGCATCGGAGTGGACAGCGTCCAGGCTCAAGGAGCCATCGCGTGCGGTTACAGCCAGAGTCGAGGACGCGCTTCCAGGCGTTCTTCCCGCCGATCTCGTGATCCTAAATCCGCCGCGTGCCGGCGTTGACGCGCGCGTGACCGCAACGCTCGAGGTAGAGTCCGATCATGTGCGCGCCGTGATATACGTGAGCTGTAACCCGGCGACGCTCGCCCGCGATCTATCGAGACTGCCCGGCTACAGAGTAGAGTCGTTGCACGCATTCGACATGTTCCCGCAGACCGCGCACGTCGAGACGGTATGCGAGCTGCGTCCCGCGCGCGAGACTCAAACGTCATGAGGTACGTCGTCGAGCTGAACGGTCAGCGAAAGGTCGTGGCGATCGAGCCGGATGGCGTGAGCTTCGAGAACGCGCCGCCCGTGCGCGCCGAGCTCTCCGACATAGAGGACAGTCCCGTGCGGGTGATCAGGATCGGGACCTACGTCTACCGCGTTGTTGCCCGGAAAAAGCAGGGTCGCGGCAACTACACGCTGTGGGTAGACGGCTATCGCTTCGAGACTGAGGCGCT
Organism: Gemmatimonadales bacterium; assembly: GCA_038316775.1. Taxonomy (GTDB): domain Bacteria; phylum Gemmatimonadota; class Gemmatimonadetes; order Gemmatimonadales; family Gemmatimonadaceae; genus UBA4720. The sequence goes on from JBBQAV010000002.1 coordinate 6,694, forward strand.
GGACGAGCGAACCCGCTCGATCCGCGATCTGTCGGCGAAGAGTGCGGGTCCGACGGGCCCCGCGCCGATCCTCGCGCCGATGCCGGGCATGATCGTGAGAGTGAACGTCAGGGCCGGCGATACTGTTGAGGCGGGGCAGGGCGTCGTCGTGATGGAGGCGATGAAGATGGAGAACGAGCTCCGCGCCACGGCGGCGGGTACTGTGCGAAGCGTTGAGGTTTCTCCGGGCACGGCGGTGGAGAAAGGAGCGCTGCTCGTTGCGCTCGAGTAGACGCCAAGGGGGCCAGGAGATGCGGACTGCGGACTAATTGCGAGCTGCGGACTAATTGCGAATTGCGAACCCAATACCGCTTTCCAAGCGACTTGGGCGACTTACCGCCGAGTAGAGTCCGCAGTTCGCAGTGGGTCCGCAATCCGCAGTTAGTTCGCAGTTCGTAATAGCAGTTCTTTCGCCGTCCGCACGTATCTTTCGCCAGCTGGATAACGGCTCGAGCCAACCATTCCAATTCCGGGCCTTTGCGGTTGACATGCTTTCCTGCCCCCGATACCTTAAAAGGCTGTCGCAAAACCACTTAGTAGCAATCAACCGCTCGGAACCCAACTCGAACGAAAGGGGGGCCGGCACTTACATACGTTTCGCCTGACATGAAGACATACTCCGCGACTCCGCGGGATATCGAGCACCACTGGTACATCGTCGACGCCGAGGGCGTAGTTCTCGGCCGTTTGGCGACCGAGGTTGCGAAGATCATCCGTGGCAAGCATAAGCCGATGTACACGCCCCACATGGACACGGGCGACAATGTCATCGTCATCAACGCCGCGAAGGTCCGCGTCACCGGCAAGAAGGCGGAACAGAAGCAGTATTTCCGGCACACCGGCTACATGGGTCACGAGCGGTTCACACCGTTCGCGATGATGCTCGAGAAGCATCCTGAGCGCGTGATCGAGAAGGCCGTCTACGGCATGCTGCCCAAGACTGCACTCGGACGCCAGAAGCTTCGCAACAAGCTCCGCGTGTTCGCCGACGACAAGCACACTCACGCTGCCCAACAGCCAAAAGTGCTCGAACTCAACAAGAAGAGCGAGAAGTAATGTCCGATACCACGCATACGATCGGACGGCGGAAGGAAGCCGTCTGCCGCCTGTACATCAAAGCCGGCTCCGGCAAGTGGTCGGTGAACGGACGCACGCTCGGAGACTATTTTCCGCGCCCCGCGCACGTCTCCGCCATTCAGCAGCCGTTCACGATTACCGATACGCTCGGCCGCTACGATGTGAAGGCGAAGGTCGAAGGCGGTGGGCTCACCGGACAGGCCGGCGCGCTGCGCCTGGCGGTTGCCCGCGCGCTCGTAAAGATGGATGAATCGCACCGCAGGAAGCTCCGCGACCTGCGCCTGTTGACCCGTGACGCGAGAGCAGTCGAGCGCAAGAAGCCCGGCCGCCCCAAGGCACGCAAGAAGTTCCAGTTCTCGAAGCGTTAACCCCGAAGGAATCACTATTTAATGGCTCAGCCAAACCTGGAGCAGCTACTCGAAGCCGGTGTCCACTTCGGACACCAGACCCGTCGTTGGAACCCGAAGATGCGTCGTTTCATCTTCGCGGAGAGAAACGGTATCCACATCATCGATCTGCAGAAGACGCTGCGGCAGCTGGAGCTGGCGCAGAAGCTCGCGAGAGAAGTGATCCTGCGCGGCGACAACGTCCTCTTCGTCTGCACCAAGCGGCAGCTCGTCAACATCGTGAAGAGCGAAGCCGAGCGTTGCGGTGCGATGTACGTGACCGAGAGATGGCTGGGCGGGTTGCTCACCAACTTCCAGACGGTGAAGAAGCAGGTCCGCCGCCTGAAAGAGCTGGAAGCCGGCAGCGAGGCCGGTGGTGACTTCGAGAACTACACCAAGAAAGAGCAGCTGATGATGAGTCGTCAGCGCGACAAGCTTTCGAAGAACCTTGCCGGCATCAAGAACCTTACGCGTCTTCCCGGTCTCATGTTCGTGATCGACTCCAAGAAGGAGCGGATCGCGGTCAATGAAGCCAACAAGCTGAAAATCCCGCTCATCGCGCTGGTCGATACCAACGCGGATCCGGATCTCATCACCGTGCCGATCGCTGGCAACGACGATGCGATCCGCTCGGTGGAGCTGATGGCCAAGTCGATCGCCGATGCGATCGTCGAAGCCCGCCGCGAAGCACCGGCGCGCGAGGATGTCGAAGAGGCGGAGTCGTACACGTACAGCTCCGACCGCGGCGCGGAGCCGGAAGGCGAAGGCGAGAAAAAGCGAAAGAGACGGCCGCGCAGGCGGCGAGCCAAGCCAGAGGCGATTGCCGCGCGACTCAAGACAGGCGGCGACGAAGGTGGCGGAACGGAAGAGGCCACCGAGCCAGAGCAGGAAGGTTAACTTTCACGCCGCCGGAGAAGTCCGGCGGCGTTTTAACGAGAGAAATTATGACAATGACAAAAGAGAAATTCACAGCCAAAGACGTTCAGGCTCTGCGCCAGCGCACCGGCGCCGGGATGATGGAATCGAAGAAAGCGCTCGAGGAGAACAACGGCGACATGGAGAAGGCCGTCGAGTACCTTCGCACCAAGGGCATCGCCAAGGCCGAGAAGCGCGCAGGCAAGCAGACGAGCGAGGGGATGATCGGGAGCTACATCCACCACAACGGCAAAGTTGGCGTGATGGTGGAAGTGAACTGCGAGACGGACTTCGTCGCCCGCACCGACGACTTCAAGCAGCTCGTCAAGTACATCGCCGAGCACATTGCCGCCGCCGCGCCTGTCGCGGTGGACAAGGATCAGGTTCCGGCCGACAAGGTCGAGAGGGAGCGCCGCATCTTCACCGAACAGGTGAAGGAGAGCGGCAAGCCCGATCATCTGATCGCGAAGATCGTCGAGGGAAAGGTTGAGGCGTATTACAAGGACGTCGCGCTGGTGCACCAGGCGTGGGTCCGCGAGCCCAAGAAGACCATCGGCGATCTGATCAAGGAAGCCTCGGCCAAGGTGGGCGAGAACATCCAGGTCCGCCGCTTCGTCCGCTATCAGATGGGCGAGGAGTAGGGACCAGCTTTTGGCTGATCTCAAGTACAAGCGGGTTCTGCTCAAGCTGTCCGGCGAGGCTCTCGCCGGACAGAAGGGCATTGGCTTCGACTTCGACATTCTGAAGCGGCTTGCGACTGAGATCACCGATATCGCGAAGATTGGAGCCAGCATCGGTCTCGTCATCGGCGGCGGCAACATTGTGCGCGGCGCGCAGCTGTCAAAGATGGGAATGGAGCGGGCCGGCGCAGACTACATGGGGATGCTGGGCACCGTCATCAACGCGCTCGCGCTCCAGGACGTTCTGGAGAAGGCGAACCTCCAGACCCGTGTCATGACGGCGATCCCGATGGAATCGATCGCGGAGCCATTTATCAGACGCCGCGCGATGCGCCACTTCGAGAAAGGCCGCATCGTGATTTTTGCCGCGGGCACGGGCAATCCATATTTCTCGACCGACACCGCGGCGGCGCTGCGCGCCATCCAGATCCACGCCGACGTGATCATCAAGGCGACGAGCGTGGACGGCGTCTACAGCGCGGACCCAAAGCTGGATCCGGAGGCAAAGAAGTACGAGTCGATCAGCTACCGCGATGTCATGATCAACGAGTTGAGTGTGATGGATCAGACAGCTATTACACTGTGCAAGGAAAACAGGCTTCCAATCATCGTACTGAACATTCACCGTCACGGAGAGGTCGCGAAGGCGCTGCTGGGCGAGCGCGTCGGAACGATCGTACAATGACGACAATTCCTCAGATCACGAAGGACTGCCGGACCGCGATGGAGAAATCGTTCGAGTCCTCGAAGCGCGAGCTTGCTTCTATCCGCACCGGAAAGGCGACGGCGAGCCTGCTGGACACGGTGCGCGTGGATGCGTACGGGCAGCAGATGCCGCTCAATCAGGTAGCGGGAGTGTCGGCCCCGGAGCCGCGTCTGCTCACAGTGACACCGTGGGACAAAGGACTCGTAACAGCCATCGAGAAGGCGCTGCGCGAGTCGGACCTCGGGCTCAACCCGCAGACTCAGTCGGGTGTCATCCGCGTTCCGCTTCCGTCGCTCAACGAGCAGCGGAGAAAAGAGCTCGTGAAAGTCGTCCATAAGCTTGCCGAAGAGGCGCGAATCGGCATCCGCCACGCGAGAACCGCCGCGCGCGATCAGGTGAAGAAGCTCGAGAAGACTTCGGAAGACGAGCAGAAGAGAGCCGAAAAGGAGCTTCAGAAACTCCACGACGACTACATCACGAGAATCGATGAGTTGTTGAAGGGAAAAGAAGCAGAAATCATGGAAGTCTAGACCGTGTCCGAGCTGACACGGCGCATCATCTTCGCGGTCATTGCCGCGCCCGCAAGCGTAGCACTCGTCTACTTCGGCGACTGGGTGCTGACGATCGCTCTCTCCGTCCTCGCCGCTCTGGCGGCGTGGGAGCTCTTTCGGATGGCGCGCCAAACTGGCGCGCTGCCCATCGAGCCGGCCGGTATCGCCATCGCCGCACTGCTGCCGATCGCCGTTCACGCGCAACGCCTCGGTGTCTACAGTCTCTCGCTCACGGCGATCGTCGCGATGATCCTGGTTCTGTTCGCGAGCACTATCTGGCTGCGCGGACCGGCGGGGAAGCCACTTTCATCTGTCGCGATCACGGTGTTCGGCGTGACGTATGCGGGACTCTTCTGCTACATCTACACGCTTCGCTATCATGACTATGCGGTGGGGGCTGGTGCGGGCACTGCCCTGGTTTTTCTCCCGATTTTTCTGACGTGGACGACCGACGTCGGCGCCTACGCGTTCGGCCGTATCTTCGGCAGGAAGAAACTGATTTCCTCCGTCAGCCCAGGAAAAACAGTCGAAGGCGCCGTCGGCGGCCTTGGCCTGGCGATCGTGATCTGTCTGCTCTACGTGCGGTTCATATTGATGCCGTATGCCCAGCTCGGGCTCACGATTCAGGGCGCTATTCTCTTCGCGATCGTGGTGAGCGTCGCCGCTCAGACGGGAGACCTCGCTGAGTCCCTGCTCAAACGGGAAGCGGGCGTGAAGGACAGCTCGCTCATCCTTCCGGGACATGGTGGAATCCTCGATCGGTTCGATGGCCTGTTGTTCGTTATGCCGATCGCGTTCCTCATGCTGGGCCGCCTGCTGCTGCCCATTCCCCAGTGATGCCGGCCGCCGCGCCCAAAGGGGTAGCGGTGCTGGGCTCGACGGGCTCGATCGGTACTACCGCGCTGCGCGTGCTCGAGAGACATCGCGATCGGTTCCGGGTCACAGCTCTCACGGCAAACAGCAACGCATCGCTGCTGCGCGAGCAGGCGCGGCAATTCTCGCCCGCCTTCGTCGGCATGGTGGAAACGCAAGCCGACGCCGACGATGCGTGGAAGAGCGGGACCGATGCTCTCATCGCCGCCGCCACGCGCGATGACGTCCAGATCGTTTTGAATGCGATCGTGGGCGCGGCCGGGCTCGACGCCACCCTTGCGGCTCTCGAAGCGGGAAAGCGCGTCGCTCTCGCCAACAAGGAAACGCTCGTCATCGCCGGCGACCTGGTGCGGCGGGCGTGCGCGTCGGGTGCGGGCGAAGTCGTGCCCGTCGATAGCGAGCACAGCGCGATCCTCCAATGCATCACCGGACATCCGACCGCGGAAGTGCGGCGAGTGGTGCTCACCGCCTCGGGTGGACCATTCCGGGACTGGAGCGAAGAGAGACTCGCGTCAGCGACGGTCGCGGATGCGCTTCGACACCCTACGTGGCAGATGGGCCGCAAGATCACTATCGACAGCGCGACGCTCGCCAACAAGGCGCTCGAAGTCATCGAAGCGCACTTTCTGTTTGGCCTTCCATTCGACCGAATCGACGTGGTGGTTCATCCGCAGAGCGTGGTTCACTCGTTCGTCGAGTTCATCGATGGCAGCGTCGTGGCGCAAATGAGCGTCCCAACGATGGAGCTTCCGGTTCTGTACGCGCTGACGCATCCTGAACGGGTGGCCGATGATGGGGTACCAGCCTTCGACCCTGTTAAACTTTCTCCCATGACCTACGAGCCCGTGAATCACCAGCGTTTCCCAACTCTCCGTCTCGGCATTTCCGCTGGAGTGGCCGGCGGAGCCGCGCCGGCAGTCTTCAACGCTGCGAACGAGTGCGCCGTCGCTGCGTTCCTCGACGGGAAGATCCGGTTTCCGGACATCGCGCGTGGAATCTCTTCAGCTCTCGACAAACTGAGCGGGATGCCAGCTGGCACGCGCGAGCAGCTGCTCTCGGCCGATGCGGCCGCGCGTCGTCACGTACAGGAGATGTTCAAGTGCTGAGCTGGCTCGCACCGATTATCGTTTTCGGGCTCGTCGTGTTCGTCCACGAGCTGGGGCACTTCATCGCCGCGAAGCTCACCGGCGTCTACGCGCCACGTTTTTCCATCGGGTTCGGCCCAGCGCTTCTCAAGAAGCGATTCGGTGAGACCGAGTATGTTCTGGCCGCGCTGCCGCTTGGCGGTTACGTGCGGATGGCGTCGCGCGAGGACGAGGCGACGGCATTTCTCGAGGGCGGAAGCGAGAATTCCGCGGTCAAGGCCGCCAATCCCGAGGACGGATACGATCCGAACGCGATGATCCCGTTCGGGCCCAATCCGATTCCCGAAGCACGCTGGTTCGAGTCCAAGCCTCTCGTCGCGCGGCTTTTCATCATGCTCGCGGGCGTGACGATGAACGCGCTCCTTGCGTACGCGATTTATGTCGGCCTTCTGCTTCATTCGGGAATTCCGACGCCAATCCCCGTCGCGTCCGTCGTGACCCCCGGGAAGCCGGCGGCGCTGGCCGGAGTTCAGGCCGGGGACAGCATTGCGACGCTCAACGGGCATCCACTTGTAAAGTGGGAGACTCTGCTCGATACCATCAGCGCTTCCGCGGGGCGCCCGATGGAGCTGGGCATTGTCCGGCACGGACAACCCGTGCAGGTGACAGTGACGCCTGCTCCTGAATCGGTGACGGATCCGCGTAGCGGGGAGAAACGAACGCTCGGCAGAATCGGGATGATGGCAAGCGAAGGCTTCACGCCGGTCTCCGTGCCACGCGCGTTCGGCGAGGCGTGGAACATCACCGTCGACAACGGCAGCCGGATCTTTTCAGCTCTCGGCGCGCTCGCTCACGGAGTTGGCGTCAAGGATCTGGGCGGACCGATTGCGATAGCCCAGGTTTCGGTTCAGGCTGCGCGCGGCGGAATAGAGACACTCCTTCTGCTCGTCGCCCTCATCAGCATCAACGTTGCGGTGTTCAACCTGCTTCCGATTCCGATTCTGGATGGAGGGCAGATCGTGCTCAACATCGCGGAGACGATAAAGGGCAGCGCGTTCAGCACCCAGACCCGCGAGCGCATACTCAAGGGCGGTCTGTTGATCATCGGGCTGCTCTTCGTTACGGTAATGTTCAACGACATCAGTCGAAACATGGGAAACATCGTCCGGCTGCTCGGGCGGCTCTTCGGCTCTGCCTAAACCAATTCGACCGCTCGTCCGTATTAGAGCGGGACCGGCTCACGGGAACCTTCAGATGTCCGACTTCAAAGCCTCAGACTATCGACTGACGAAGCAGACCGAAGCGCAGCGCGGTCCGCTTTCTTACCCGCTCGCGCCGGAATCTTCCTACGGGCTCGCGCCTGAAATTCCGCAGACGGCCGGAGTGGTGTCGTTTCTCAGCAACAGCGAGCGGGAGGGCAAGTGGGTTCTCCCCCGGCATCTTCGCGCGCTCTCCGTAATGGGAAACGTCGAGCTCGATTTGCGCGAGGCCGTGATCGGACTCGGCGTTTCAGTGATCGAAGCGGTCGCGGTGCTGGGGAACATCGAGATCACGATCCCGCCCGACCTCTCGGTAGAGGTCGATGGCGATACTCTGCTCGGATCCTTCGCCTTGAAATATCATGGGCGCGTGAACACCAGCCCTACGATGGGTGACAGAAAGGTGCGAATCACTGGGACCGCGTATGCCGCCAACGTCGAGATCCACGTAAAGGGACCGGACGAGGCGATGTTCGCGCGCCTCAAACGAAATCTCGGATTGGGGACTGAAGAGTTGTAATTCGCACGCCCGTTCAATCATGAATTGAACGGGGCGGCCCACGCGGCTAAATTGAACAGCTATGGCTTTTCCGGACCTGGCAGAGCGCGTGTCTGACGTGCGGGCCAGAATTGACGCAGCTGTAGTGCGGGGCGGCCACGGACAGCAGGTGACGATCGTCGCGGTCACGAAGACTCACGGGCCCGAAGCCGCGCGCGCGGCGTACGAAGCGGGACTCCACGACGTCGGCGAGAACAAGGTTCAGGAAGCTGTGAGAAAGATGGCCGCGGTCGACGTCCCGGTGCGCTGGCATCTCATCGGGCATCTTCAGCGGAACAAGGTGAAGGCATTGGAGCAGTTCGTGTTGCTCCACTCGCTCGACAGCCCGCGGCTCGCCGATGAGGTGTGCGGATTCGGCATCGCGCGGGGCCGAGCCGTCGACGTGCTGGTTGAGCTGAATCTCTCTGGAGAGGCGTCGAAGGGCGGATACACGCTGTCGGAGCTGCTGCCGGAGGCTGAACGGCTCGTTGCGCTCTCTGGCATCAGAGTCCGCGGAGTGATGACAATGGCTAGCTTTACCGCGACGGAGTCGCAGCTTCATCGCACTTTCGCGGAAGCCCGCGAGGCGCGCGCGGTGTTGGAAGGGGCCGGCCACCCGGCGCGGGAGCTGTCGATGGGAATGTCGAACGACTATGAGATCGCCGCGGAAGAAGGCGCGACGATGGTGAGGCTTGGAACCACCCTCTTCGGAGCGAGGGCTTAATGATCGACGAATCATTTCATCTTACACCACTCGACGTGCGGCGCTACGACTTCGGCCGGGCGCTGCGCGGCTACAATCCCGCGCGTGTCGATCAGTTCAGGGATCAGGTCGCCGAAGAGATGGAGCGGCTCACGCGCATCAATCAGGATCTCGATTCCAAGGCGAGGAGCTTTCACGAGCAGCTCCGCGCATTTCGCGAGCGCGACAAAGCGCTGAACGATGCGCTCATCGCCGCTCAGCAGCTCCGCGGCGAAGTCCGCGACCAGGCCGAGCGCGAGGCGCAGCTCATTTTGCGCGAGGCGCAGGCTGAAGGAGAGCGGATCATCGAAGGCGCGAAGGCCGACGTGCGAAGAATGGAGAGTGAGCTCGACAATCTCGACCGCTCGAGGCGTACGTACCTGGCTCAAATGCGAACGCTGATTGCCCGCCAGCTGTCCGAGGTCGAGGCTTCGGATTCGCAGGTTGTGGCGAGCACGCTGAGGGGCGCCGGCTCGAACTCCTCCGGACAGAATCGCGAATGACCGCAGTCCGCCCCGTGCCGGCCGCGGCGGGGGGAGCAGGAGACGAGAAGGGCGGACGCTTCCGACTTCTTCCCACCGATCGCTCGCCCGACGACCTCGAAAAGGAGATGCTCGCCCGCTGGAAAGAGGAAAATCTCTTCCAGCAGACGCTGAAGCAGGCTGAAGGGAAGCCCGAGTTCGTCTTCTTCGAGGGACCACCCACCGCGAATGGACGTCCCGGAATCCATCACGTCTTCTCCCGCACGGTGAAGGATCTCTTCTGCCGCTACCGCGCGATGAGCGGCAATCACGTCGCGCGCAAAGCGGGCTGGGATACGCACGGCCTTCCCGTCGAGATCGAAGTCGAGAAGAGAATCGAAACAGACTTCGGAATCCGCACGGCCAAGCAGCAGATCGAAAAGATCGGCGTCGAGCGGTTCAACGAAATGTGCCGCGAGAGCGTGTGGAAGTACCGCGCCGATTGGGAGCAGCTGAGCGAGCGCATCGCGTACTGGCTGGACTACAGCGATCCCTACGTCACCTACTCGAACAACTACATCGAGAGTGTGTGGTGGGCGCTCGCGACGATGTTCCGTAAAGGTCGCCTCTATCGCGGGCACAAGGTGCTTCCGTATTGCTCGCGCTGCGGAACGACGCTCTCCAGCCACGAAGTCGCTCAGGGCTACAAGGATGTGAAGGATCCCAGTGCCTATGTGGCGCTCGATCTCGTCGAGGACAAACCGTCGGGCACTCGCCGGCGGATCCTGGTGTGGACGACAACGCCGTGGACGCTCGTCTCCAACGTCGCTCTCGCCGTCAAGCCCGCGCTCGAATACGCCGAGCTGCGCAAGAAAAAATCGGACAATGACGAGACGGTCATCCTCGCTCTCTCGCGAGTCGCCGGCGTTCTCGGCGACGACTACGCGGGGCGGTGGGAGACGGTCCGGACATTCCGCGGCAGTGAGCTGGTCGGCAAGAGCTACAAGCGGCCGCTCGACTGGATCCAGTACAAAGAAGGCAAGCACGAGATAATCATCGGCGAGGATTTCGTCTCGGCCGAAGAGGGAACGGGAGTCGTGCACATGGCGCCTGCCTTCGGTGCCGACGACTACGCGGCGGGGCAGCGCAACGGACTTGCGTTTCTCCAGCCCGTGAATCTCCGCGGCGAGTTTCCTCCGGAGATGCCGCTCGTGGGCGGAATGTTCGTGAAGGATGCGGACGCCGTCATTCTCGAAGAGCTGAAGCGCCGCGGCGTTCTCTGGAAATCCACGTTGCACGAACACGCTTACCCGCATTGCTGGCGCTGCGAAACGCCGCTGCTGTACTATGCGCGCACGTCATGGTTCATTCGGACCACGGAGTTCAAGGACGCGATGCTCGTGCGCAACTCGCGTGTCGATTGGCACCCGCCGGAAACGGGGACTGGCCGATTTGGCGAGTGGCTGACCAACAACATCGACTGGGCCGTCTCGCGCGACCGCTACTGGGGAACACCGTTGCCCATCTGGGTATGCGATCGCGATGAATCCCATGCGGAAGCCGTGGGCGGATACGCCGAGTTGTCCGAGCGTTCGGGCGTCGCGCTAGGCGAGAAGTTCGATCCCCACAAGCCGTTCATCGATAGCTACAGCTGGAAGTGCAAATGCGGCGGGACCATGACGCGCACTCCCGAGGTCATCGATGCGTGGTTCGACTCGGGATCGATGCCGTTTGCCCAATGGCACTTCCCATTCGAGAATCGCGAGAAGTTCGAGCGCTACTATCCCGCTGATTTCATCGCCGAGGGAATCGACCAGACGCGCGGCTGGTTCTATTCGCTGCTTGCGATCGCCACGGGTCTGGGCGACGCGCTGCCGAACAACCTGCTCGCGCACGAGACTCATTCGCCGTCGGTGGGAGACACCGCTCCCTACCGCGCGGTCGTCGTCAACGATCTCGTTCTCGACGCCGAAGGACAGAAAATGTCCAAGCGGCTCGGGAACATCATCGATCCGGAATCCGTGATCCCCCGTTACGGGGCCGACGCCGTTCGCCTTTTCCTCACTACGTCGAGCCAGCTCTGGACGCCGCGCCGTTTTGACGAAGCCGGAATTCGTGACACGGCCGGACGCTTCCTGCTGACGTTCAAGAACGTCTACACCGGCATCTTCGCGGAATATGCGAACTTCGGTTGGTCGCCCTCGGACAAGGATCCGGCGCCCGAGAATCGCCCGCTTCTGGACCGATGGATTCTGTCACGCCTGGCCACGGTCGAGCGCGAGGCCGATGAGATGCTCAAGCGCTACGAGGCGACCAACGCAGCCAAGGCCGTGATGCTCTTCTTCGACGAGGACGTCTCGAAGTGGTACGTGCGCCAGAGCCGCCATCGGTTCTACGATGTCGACGCCGACGATAACAGGGCGGCGTTCGCCACACTGCACGAGATCCTCCTGGTCACGTGCCGTCTGCTGGCGCCCTTCGCTCCCTTCATCACCGATTGGGTTCATCGCGAGCTCACGGGCGGGTCCGTGCACCTGGCGCCTTTCACACGAGGTGTAGCCGGAGCGATCGACGTCGATCTCGAGCGCGCCATGCATCACGTCAGGACCCTCGCCACACTCGCCCGGGCTGCCCGGGAAGAGGCTGGCGCCAAGGTCCGGCAGCCCCTGTCCCGCATGGTATGCGTCGTGCCTATGCGTGGGGTCGCATCCGGCGGCGAAGCAGGTGCTGGCCGCATGCTCCAGGAGCTGACCCCGCTGTTGGCGGCCGAACTCAACATTAAAGTTGTCGAGTTTATCTCCAGCGCTGACGACCTAGTAACTTTAAAGGCTCGACCGAATTTCAGATCTCTGGGTAAGAAGTTCGGTAAGAACACGCCGCTGGCGGCCGAGGCCGTCCAGGCCCTGAGCAGCGATGCGCTGAGACAGTTCGAAGCTGGGAAGCCTCTCTACGTTGCGGTCGGCAATGACTCACATGAGCTGAGCGCGGACGACCTGGTCGTCGTGCGGACGGCTTCGGGTGATATGGTGGTGAAGGAAGAAGGTGGCTATTTTGCCGCCCTCGATGTCGTGGTGACTCGCGAGCTGAGGCTGGAAGGTCTCGCCCGTGAGATGGTGAGCCGCATTCAAAGGCTCAGGAAGGAATTGGGTTTCGCAGTGAGCGATCGCATCACGGTATTCATTGCCGGCGATGCGGAGATTCAGGAAGCAGGAAAGGCTTTCCAGAAGTGGATTGCCGATGAAGTACTCGCCCGGACGGTGACGTTGGGCGAATCAATCGACGACAAACACGCGACTCATACGTTCGACCTTGATGGGCAGAGCGTCGCAGTCGCCTTGGAGAGGGTAGCTTAGAAATGGCACCAGCAGCCAGCAACAAGAAGCCGAAGGCGATGCCGAAAAAGAACCTCCAGCATTTTGAGAAGCGCCTGCTTGAAGAGCGGAAGCGCGTCCTCAAGGAGCTCGGGCATTACGACGAGACATTCGGCTCGACCCCGCAGGGCGCCGACGGCAATCTCAGCGCGTATTCCTTCCATATGGCCGATCAGGGCACCGACGCGATGGAGCGCGAAAAGGCGTTTCTCTTCGCGAGCCAGGAGGGACGCTTCCTCTGGCACATCGACGAAGCCTTGCGCAGGCTCTATCGCAACCCCGAGCAGTTCGGCAAGTGCCACAACTGCGGACGGGAGATCAGCTTCGAGCGTCTCGACGCGCTGCCGCACGCCCGTTATTGCATCGAGTGCAAGCAGCGCGAAGAAGATGGAAAGCGCCAGGCCTAACCCGCCCCTCTTCTGGGGCACTCTGTTTACGGTGGTCGCGATCGATCTCGTGACCAAGATCATCGCCGCGTCGGCCTTGTCGCCGCAGCACATTCCGCATGAAATCCTCGGGAATCACCTGCGGCTGACGCTCGTTTATAATCCGGGCGCCGCGTTCGGGCTGAACCTCGGCATCTACTCGCGGTGGATATTCATGGCGCTCACGGCGGGCGCGCTCATCATTCTTGGGCGCCTCTACCAGGCGACGCGCCAGGGCGACTTGCTCCGCACGCTCGCGCTGGGTCTCGTCTGCGGCGGAGCGGTCGGCAATCTGATCGACCGCGTACGCTCGGCGACGGGCGTCGTGGACTTCATCGACGTCGGCGTAGGCGACGTGCGTTGGCCGACCTTCAATGTCGCGGACATGGCCGTGAGCGTGGGAGCCTTCCTGCTCGCCTGGGTCCTATGGGGAGAAGAGCGATCCGCCGCGGTGGTTGCCACAACACCCGTGTCGGATACGCCGGCGGAGAGCTAACCCCTGAGCGAAATCAAAGAGTATCCCGTCGAGGCGGACAGTGATGTCCGCCTCGATCTCTTTATTGCCCGGCGCGCCGAGCTTTCACGGACACAGGCCGCCACGCTGATCGCGCAGGGGCACGTGCGGGTCGATGGCCGGAACGAGAAGGCCAGCTACAAGCCGGAGCTCGGAGAGCGCGTACGAATCGAGATTCCGAAGGTAGAGAAAAGGACAATTTCGGGTGAAGACATACCCATCAGCATCATCTACGAGGACGACGTTATGCTGGTGGTGAACAAGCCGGCCGGGATGGTCGTCCACCCCGCGCCCGGGAACTGGAGCGGGACCCTGGTCAACGCCCTCCTGGGCCGCGGCGAGGCCCTCTCGAAGGAGGGAGACCCTGACAGGGCCGGAATGGTGCACCGCCTCGACAAGGAGACTTCGGGCCTGCTGATCGTGGCCAAGACCGACCGGTCGCACCGGCTTCTGAGCGCGGCCATCGCCGCCAGGCGGGTGGTCAGGCGGTATGCAGTGATGACCTGGGGTCACCTCTCCTCCGACACTCTCACGATCGACAAGCCGATAGCCCGAGATCCCCGAGACCGGAAGCGCATGGCAATCGTCAATAAGGGTCGGCCGGCCAAGACCGACCTCTTACGCCTTGCTCGGTTCGATGCGGGGGAACTTCTTCGTGCCCATCTACATTCCGGACGGACTCACCAGATCCGCGTTCATCTCGCGTCTATCGGCCATCCTGTCATGGGCGATGACGTGTATGGCGGGGGCGGAGGACGTCGTGTGGCCGGACTTCCTCCCAAGCGGCATTTCCTCCACGCGGCGTGGCTCGCATTCAACCACCCCGTGACCGGCAAGCCCCTCGATTTTCGCTCGCCTCTCCCCGAGGATCTGCGCCGCGCGCTGTCGGTTGTCGCCGGCGAGCACGCGGTGCCGGAGGATCTCGATCCGCTGACGGCACTGCGATTCTATGAGTGATGCCGTGGCAGTGCCTCCCGAGGAGGTAGTCGAGGAAGAACCTCCTGTTCCCACCAGGCGCCTGCTGGTGTTCGAGGTGGGGGGCAGCGCGTTTGCCTGCGACATGGATTCTTTTCGAGAGATCGTTCCAGCTCAGGACCTGACGAGGCTGCCCGGTGCTCCCGAGACTGTGTGCGGCCTCATCAACCTGCGCGGGACGATAGTCACGGTCATCGACGGTGGAGTTGTGCTCGGCAAGCCACCGTGCAAGCGCGCGGAAGGATTGATTCTGCTTATTGACTATCTCGAGCGCTGGGCAGGAATCGGCGTCGACGATGTCCGAGACATTCAGGATGTGCCGATAGATCAATTCGCGAGTGCGAATGAAACGGAGAGTCGTGTGGCAGCGGCAGTAACTGGAGTGGTCGAGATCGAGGGACGGCGCGTCCTCGTGCTCGACATCAAATCGGTAGTTCAGCAAGTCATCGGACACGGGAGGTAGGGTGAGCAGCACTGTTCTCGTTTGTGACGACGCCGTATTCATGCGGACCATGGTCAGCGACATTCTTTCACAGGCGGGATTCACCGTCGTTGGAGAGGCTGAAAACGGCAAGCAGGCGGTGGAGAAGTACCAGCAGCTCAAACCGGATCTGGTGACGATGGACATCATCATGCCGGAGATGGGCGGCATCGAAGCGGTGAAGCAGATAACGCAGCTGGACCCGGGCGCCCGGATTCTCATGTGCAGCGCGATGGGGCAACAGGCGCTGGTGCAGGAGGCGCTGCAGGCAGGCGCGCGCGACTTCGTCGTCAAGCCGTTTCAGCCGAGCAGGGTGCTCGAAGCGGTTCAGCGGGTTCTCGCTTAAGTGGATACTGGCCGCTACGCCAAGCTGTTTCTCTCGGAGAGCCGTGAAAACCTCGCCGAGATAAACAGCGCGCTCCTCGATCTGGAGCGCGGCGGCAGCGACACGGCCATACAAAGGCTGTTCCGCGCGGTTCACACCATGAAGGGCATGGGCGCGGCCATGGGATACACCGCGGTGAGCGAGCTGTCGCATGAGCTCGAGTCGCTGCTCGACAAGGTCAGAAACGGCGCGCTGGTCGCTACGCGCTCCATCATCGACACGCTTTTCGCGGGCGCGGACGCGCTCGAGCAGGCGGTGGACCTTGCGACCGCATCGTCTTCGCAGGAGCTCGACGTGAAGGACGTCATCGCGCGGGTGCGGCAGTCAGCGAGCGAAGAGACTCCACAGCAGACGTTCACGTCCGAGTTCGCAGTGGTGGGGGCCGACAAGGGCGGGAAGGCGGACACCCCCGGTGCCTCCATCCCCGTCGCGGCCCAGAAGGCGCCGCGCCATATCCGCATCGACTCGAAGAAGCTCGACACGCTCATGAACGTCGTCGGCGAGCTCGTAATCGCGCGCGACCGCATCGCCAAGATCGCGGAACAGCTCGGTGACGAGGCGCTGCTCGAAGCGACGCTTCGGGCCTCGCAGATTCTCGCCAATCTTCAGAATGAGATCATGACGACGCGCATGGTACCCGTCGCTCAGATCTTCGAGCGCTTTCCGCGCCTCGTGCGCGACACGGCAAAAGCGCTTGGGAAAGAGGTGGAGTTCAAGATCGAGGGCCGGGAAATCGAGCTCGACCGGTCGATGCTCGACGAGATGGGCGAGCCGGTGCTACACCTGCTGCGAAACTCGCTCGACCACGGCATCGAGAAGCCGGACGTTCGCGAGAAGGCCGGAAAGCCCCGGGTGGCGACGCTCACGCTGACGGCCGAGCGGGATCGCGCCACCGTGCTCATTCGGGTGACTGACGACGGGCGCGGGATAGATCAGTCGCGGGTGCTGCCGCGCGCGAAGAAGCTGGGTCTCATCGACAAGGATACGACGCAGCTGTCCGAGCAGGAGCTCGTCTCGATTATCTCGCGGCCTGGATTCTCCACGGCTGACAAAGTGACTGAGATCTCCGGGCGCGGCGTCGGATTCGACATTGTCGCCACCCGCGTTCGTACGCTCGGCGGCGCCCTGGAAGTGCACACCGATGCGGGTCTCGGAACGAGCGTAAGCATGCGGCTGCCGCTGACGCTGGCAATCTCACGGGCGCTGCTGGCGAGGGTCGACAAGGAGACCTACGCCATCCCGCTCACTCACGTCCTCGAGACCTTCAGTCTCTCACAGCCGATGCTGATGGAATCGAAGGGCAGAAAGGTAGTTGCCATTCGCGACGACCTTTTTCCCGCGATCTGGCTTCGGGAGCGTGTCGGTCTGCCGCCGGCAGCGAGCGAAAGCAGTGGGCAGGTTGTTCTCGTCGAGCTGGCCGAGCGCCGGGCCGCGCTCATCGTCGACGAGTTCGTCGGACAGCAGGAAATCGTCGTCAAGCAGTTCGACGGCGTGAGCGCAAGCAGGATCCTCTTCAGCGGCGCGACCATCCTTGGCGATGGATCGCCCGCACTCATCGTCGACGCCTCCAGTCTCCTCTGAAAATGACCATTCCCCGCAACACACCCCCGGGCGAGGGCGGAACCACGCTCCTCAGCACTGCACGACTCGATGCACTCCGCGAGGTCGCGAACATCGGTGCGGGTCACGCCGCGACCGCGCTCTCTACGCTGACGGGGACGCGCATCATGATCAGCGTGCCGATGGTCAATATCGTCCCGCCCGGCGACTTTGTCCCCGAGATCGCGCCGGGCGCTGAGATCGTGGCGATCAAAATGGCGATGAGCGGCGACATCAGTGGGCAGACGGTTTTCCTGCTCGCGATTCCGGCGGGCTTGAGGCTCGCCGAGCGGATGCTGCGGCGCAGGCGCGGCACGTCGCCTAGCCTTGGCCAGCTCGAGCAGTCGGCGCTCAACGAAGCCGGAAACATTCTCGCCGGAGCGTATCTCACCGCGCTCAGCGAGTTTCTCGACATGCGACTCATGCTGTCGCCTCCGTCCCTCACCACCGGGACGAACTCCGAGGCGCTCAGCTCGCTTGGCGATCACGCTCCGCGCGTGGACTCGCCGATACTTTGCGTGGAGACGGAATTCTTTCTCGAGGAGCCGTCCGAGAGCCTGCACGGATTCTTCCTGCTTGTCCCCGACGCCAAGGCATTCGACGCCATCTTCCGCGCGGTGCGCGTAGAGTAGGTCATGAGCGCAGCGGCCACTGCCCGCCCATCGGCAGCCGCGAACGGCGGTGAGATCGACATTCTGCGATCGTTCGCACGACGAATCGATCCTTCGGATGCGGGCGCATACAACAACCTCGGGGTCCTTTATTTCAGGAAGGGACTGACCGACGAGGCTATCGTCGCGTTTTCGCGCGCCCTGGCGCTCGACGAGCGGATGGGCGTCGCGCGCAGAAATCTGGAGATCGCGTACGGCGAGAGTGGCATCATCGAGCGACGCTTGCACGAGCTCGAGGAGCGCCTCCGCGCCAATCCCGAAGATCTCGAGGCCCTCGTCCAGAGCGGCATCGCCGAGAAGACGGCCGGGCGTCTGGACCGCGCGCACGCTCTCTTCCAGCGCGCCATCGAGTTGGACACGCACAGCTCCGTTCTCCACTTCCTGCTCGCCGAAGCGCTCTACAACCGCGGATTGCACGAAGATGCGATGCGGTCCGTCCGGCGCTCGATCGAGCTGAATCCGGAGAATCCGGACGCGCTCTACCTCATCGGCTTCATACTTGGCGATCTGGGCCGCAGCGACGAAGCGGCGGAAGCCAACAGGCGCGCGGTGATGCTGAATCCGACGCTGGTGCGGGCGCAGGCGAATCTGTCGCTCGAGACCTATCGGCACGACGTGACGCCGAGCCACCAGCAGAAGACGCCGGCCGGCGCGCACATCACACTGGGCCGCGCCCTCAGGCAAAAGGGCTATTTCCAGGAAGCCCTGCGCGAGTACGAGAAGGCAATCGAAGGCGGCGAGGCCAATGCCGAAGTGTTGCAGGCGATGCTGGAGCTCTACCTGTTGCAGCGCGACACCGGAGCTGCAATCGCGACGGCCGACCGGTTTGCGCGTGAGTTCTCGCCGACTGCGAAAACGTGGAATGGGCGCGGCGTCGCGCTTCAGCTCGAGGGAAGGCACGCCGAGGCCGAGGAAAGCTACAAGAAGGCCGTGGAGATCGATTCCAGCTACCCGTTCGCGCACAACAATCTGGGTGTTCTGCTCTGGCATAAGGGCGACACCAAGGGCGCGATCAATTCCTTCAGGCGCGCGTTGCAGGCGCCGAACCCTCCGGTCGAAGCACGTCTCAACCTGGCACTCGGACTGTTCCGGAGAAAGCACACGGAGCTCGCGCTCGAGGCGTACCGTCAGGTGTTGAGCACAGCTCCTGAGCATCCCGTCGCCTGGAACGGCATTGGACTGATTCTCGTCGACCTCGAGAAGTACGCCGATGCGCGGAACGCTTTTGCCCGCTCGATCCAGGCAAACCCCGAATTTGCCGAAGCGCATTACAACATCAGCTTCACGCTCTCCAATCTCGGAGATTTCGCGTCAGCGCTCCGCGAGACGAAGCGCGCGCTCGCGCTCGACCCGATGTACACGCCGCAGAAGCTCGAGCTGGCCATCGAGCTTCCGCACGAAGAGATCAGACTCACCGTCGCTCCGCCGATCACTGAGTCCGACGAGACCGTCGATCATGTCGACGATTTCCACTTCGACCCCGCGATCATCGAAGAGCTGTTCGCCGAGAAGCCGGTGCGAGCGCACGCGACCGCGCAGGATCCGCTGGCGGGCTTTTCACTCGCCCGCGATCTGATCACGAAGGGTCTATACGACCGGGCGCAGGCCGAGATCGCGCGTGTCCTCGCCAGAGGCGGAGACAAGGTTCTCGGACTCGTGCTGGCTGGTGACGGATTCGCGGCGCAGGGACTGCACGGTGAGGCGCTGGAGCGCTACCGCCGCGCGCTCGACATGGAGGAGACGAACACCTACGCGCGTCAGGGCACGGCGCGCTCCCTTCTCGCGCTCGGACGCGCGGAGCAGGCGCGTCCCTACGCTGAAGCGCTCGTGGAGGCGGGAAGCACGGATGTAAACCTGCTCCTGCTCGCCGCAGAGGCACGCGTCGCCTCGCTCGACAAGGGAGGAGCACGCGAGATACTGCTCGCGCTGCAGAAGGGCGAGGGGCGCAATGCGAATGTGCTGAAGCGCGTAGGCGACCTCTACGCAGCGCTCGGCGATTCACACGAGGCGATCACCGCATACCGCGCCAGCCTTGGCATCGACGAGCGGCAGGCGGAAACGCGCATATCGCTGGGGCGGCTGCTGGCCCGGGCTGGGGACGATACGGGCGCGATCAGAGAGCTGGAGACGGTGCTCGTCGCGGCGCCGAATCACGATGCAGCCGTGGTCGAGCTCGTCGGGCCTTACCGCCGCACCGGGCGGTCGCGAAGCGCGCTGCCGCGAATCGTGGCGCTCATCCGCCGGGACGTCTATCACTTTGCCGCGCTGATTGCGCTTGGTGAGATCCTCATCGATCTCGCTCGCGAGCGCGACGCGATGACGGCGTTCGAGCGCGTCCTCCGGTTCGATCCCAATCACTCCGAGGCGCTGCGCTATCACAGGCTTCTGCTGAGAGGGCGTAGCTGATGGCCATCGAAGGACCGCTGCGCGAGCTTGGCATCCACGATGTCTTTCAGCTTCTCGACCTGAGCCGGAAGACCGGAACTCTGCGCATTACATCACCCGAAAGAAACAACGAAGGGAGCGTCTATTTCGACGCGGGCACCATCGTGGCCGCGACGATGAAGAGCAATCCCCACCTTCTTGGAACGATTCTCGAGAGATCGGGGAAGGCAACTCCCGCCGATCTCGCCCGCGCGACCGCAATGCAGCGTGCCGGCGACAAGCGGAGAGTCGGCGAGATTCTTGTCGCGCACGGCATCGTTACGCCGAGGGACATCGACCGCTTCATGCGACAGCAGATCGAGACGGTGGTGTTCGATCTAATGTCATGGTCGGAGGGATTCTTCTCTTTCACCGAAGAGCCCCCGCGGCCCATACGAAAGGATATCGCCGTCCGCGTCAGCACCGAATCGCTGCTCATGGAAGGCGCGCGACGGATCGACGAGTGGTCGCGCATGGCCGACAAGATCCCCGATGCGCGCGTGATTCCGAGGCTGGCGCCACTCGACGACGGACCGGAGTCCTTCATCGATCTCCTTCCGCGCGAGTGGGAAGTCCTCTCGATCATCGACAGCGAAAGAAATCTGCACGAGATCGGCAAACGGCTCGTGCTGCCGGAATTCGAGGTGGCAAAGATCATCTACGGAATGCTGAGCACAGGGCTCATCGAGATCACTCCGCCGGACAGTGACGGCCAGAATGTCTGAGGCGGCGCGGACGTTGTTCGCCACAGCGATTGGCGATGCCGAGCAGACGGCACTGCTGCTCGACGCGTCGGGGTCGCCGCTCGCGGGCAGCTACATCGACGCCAACGGGCGGGACATCTCGGGCGAGGTCGGCGCGGCGCTGAGCGGAGTGAGCAGGGAAGTATCGAGATCGATGAGACTTCTCTCGATCGGCGCCTGGACTGCGGTGGTCGTGGAAACCGATGCGGCCACTATCGCTCTCGCTCCCGCCGCGGACGATGCCGTCGTGCTTCTCGCCTCGGCCCTCACGGTGCCGCTGGGGCTGGTTCGCCGAGTTCTCACACGGTCGGTGGCGCTAGCCATCACGTGGATGCTGGGACGCAAATGAAGGAAGTGAGCCAGACGGTTGCGACTCTTGCTCGCGTGCCCGGCGTGATCGCGGCGATGGTGGTGGGCGCGTTCGACGGTTTGATCGTCGAGACGAGCCCTGTCGTCGGCGGTGTTTCGGGAGCATCCGATCCGCGTAAGCATACGGCGGCGCTGGCAGCCTATCTATATTCGAAGGTGACTCGCGCATCGGATGCGGCCCGCCTGGGCACACCCGCGTTCATGCGGCTCGAGGCGGAGCAGGGTCACATCTGCGTCGTCGGCGCTGGCGACGTGGTCCTCGTCACGATCGTTACGCCTGACGCCAACCTGGGACGAGTGAGACTGGACATGATGACCGCGGCGAGAGTGAATCAGTGACCGGCCCGACGGTAGCAGAAGCCTGGGTCGCTGCTCCGCTCACGCGGCTGATGGAAGACGCGCGCCTCATATCCGGCGTGCTTCTCTATCCGAGCGGGCGGGCCGTCGGCCAGTTCGGTTTCACGAATGCTGCGGACGTGATGTCGATCTGCGCGCTCACGTCGGCGATCAACGCCTCGGCGCGAGAGCTCGGGCGCCAGCTCGACGGCAAGCCGTTCTACGAGATGCACCACGCCGGTGCCGATATTCAGGTCTTCATGGCTCGCGCATCGGCGGGCGCGCAGGAATTTCTGTTCGTCGGCGTCTTCGACCGCGAGAGCTCGCTCGGAGTCGTCGAGATCTACTTCGGGGAATTCCAGAAAGCGCTGGAGAAACTGCGCGCCGACAAGCCGGTTCCCGGCGTCGGCCCCACGGGTGATTTCGAGGGCGAGCTGAATCGGAGCCTCGATGCGCTCTTCGGCCCAATAGGGAACCGCTAGGATGTCCGTCGTCAACTACGGCACGCGCGAGATCACGTGCAAGATCGTTTACTACGGCCCGGGCAGGTCGGGGAAAACGACCAATCTTCAGCACGTCTATTCGAAGCTCCCCGAGGAGCGAAAGGGGAAGATGGTCTCGCTCGCAACGGAGACCGATCGAACGCTATTCTTCGATTTTCTTCCGCTGGATCTCGGCACCATCTCCGGATTCGCGACGCGGTTCCAGCTGTACACGGTGCCCGGGCAGGTGTACTACGCGGCCACCCGCAAGCTCGTGCTGCAAGGCGTCGACGGAGTCGTATTCGTCGCGGACAGCCAGTCGCGGCAGCTGGCGGAGAACATCGAGAGCCTTCAGGACCTCCACGCAAATCTCGCGGACGAGGGACTCGATCCGCGGGCGATCCCGCTCGTGATGCAGTATAACAAGCGCGACCTGCCGGCCGGAGAGATCAGCGCGGTGGAGCAGCTCGACGACACGCTCAACTTTCGCGGTGTGCCGCATTTCTCCGCGACAGCGGTCACCGGCGGCGGAGTCTTCGAGACGCTCCGCAGCATTTCGACGCTTGTCCTGTCCCGGCTGAGCGCTCCCTCGATCAGGGACTCCTGAGCGTGGCTAACGAGAAGGCATCGGACGAAGAGGAAGGCGGGGAATTCGCCGACTTCATGGCTGACATAAGCCAGGAAATCGCGCAGCGTGTGGAATCGCTCGACGCGCGTCCGAAAGCGGCGGCGAAAGAGGCGAAGGCGACAAAAGAAAACGAGAAGAGAAAGACTCCGGCTCCGCTTGACGCGGGAGTCATTCTGGAGTGGCCGACAATCGCCGACCGGATGATAGAGGAGATCCGCTAGTGGCTATCAAGGGTAGCCTGAAGGAGGCGAGTCTCCCCGACGTGCTGCAGCTGCTCTCCATGGGGAAAAAGACGGGCTGCCTCGGCCTCTCTTTCCACGACAGCTTCGGATCGATCTACTTCGACAGCGGCCGGATCTGTCACGCCGCAATCGTGAACCGCCCGCTCGATACCGAAAACTCGGTTTACACGCTGTTCACGTGGACGAGCGGAACGTTCAACTTCGAGCCCGGCGTCGAGCCGGAAGATGGAGCCGAGCGCGTCTCGGTCGATCCTCAGTCGCTGCTGCTGGAAGGAGCGCGCAGAGTCGACGAATGGTCCCTCATCGAGAAGAAGATCCCGAGCTTCGACGTCGTATTCAGTCTCGATCGCCCGCGCCTGATGATGAACCGGGATTCGTTCTCCCCCGAGCAGGAGGCGCTCCTCCCAATCATCGATGGACACAGGGACATCAACGGATTGATCCGCGATTCCGGGCTCGGCGAATTCGAGGTCGGCAAGGCTCTGTACGGATTGCTGAACGCATCGTTCCTCTTGCCTGTAGGGCGCAAGAGGACCACGCCGACTCTTCCGCGCAACGCGAGCCCTCTCGAGCGGCGAGAGCTGGCGAGCGCGTTGTACCGGGCGGGCATGCACGACGAAGCGCTGCGGGAATTCCGCGCGCTCGTCGAGGAATCAGCCGATCCCATCGCGTCATTCCACCTCGGGCTGATAGCGCTGCGACAAAAGGAGTGGGCTGGTGCGGTGAACGCGTTCATGACAGCTGCGCCCCACGCGCCGGCCAGAACCGCGCTTCTCCACAACCTCGCTCTCGCCTACGAGCAGCTCGGGCAGCTGGAGAAGGCGAGACTCGTAATCGAGAGAGCGCTCAGCGCGGGCGGAAATACGGAGCCGCTCATTCAGATGCAGGCGGCGGTCGTCGCGATGCGACTCGGAGATCATCAGTCGGCCAAAGTTCGCCTCAGCGAGGCACGCAGTCTGTGGACGACGAATGCCCCGCCGGCCGTCTGGTTCCACTACGCGGCGCAAGTGGCGGCGATGACCGATGATCCGGACCGCGAGATGCTGTTGCTTGCCGCTGCAACCGAGACGCACCCGGAGTCGCCGGTTCTGCTCAACAATCTCGCCGCCGCGTACCTCAAGCGGGGCGACTATGAGAGCGCGCGCGAAGCGGCAGAGAAGGGAATCGCGGTGGCAGCCGAGCTGCCACAGCTGCGCCGAAATCTCTCAGCAGCGTTGGAAGGAATCTCGCGCGAGGATCGAAGCGCGGCACAATCGAATCGCTCCTGACGCCGCACGTCGTGGTCTCCCAGGACGACGCCGGCTTTCGCGCGCTGATGGATAAGATCACGCGCGATCGCGGGTTCCGCTGCGCCAGCTACAAGGACAATTGCCTGCGGAGGCGCATCCACGTGCGCATGCGCGCAAAGGGCACCCTGACTCCGGAGCAGTACGCCAGCGTGCTCGATACCGACGCCAGAGAATACGACCGGCTCATTCGGTCGCTGACCGTAAACGTGACGAAGTTTTTCAGAAACTGGGACACGTATTCCGCAATCGAGCAGAAGATCATTCCTGACTTGTGGGAGCGAAACGAGCCCGAGCTGCGCATCTGGAGTGCCGGATGCTCGTCGGGAGAAGAGCCGTACTCAGTCGGGATTCTCATCGACAAGCACGCCTCCGAGTCCAACCAGCGCTCGCGTCTCAAGTCAGTGTCCATCGTGGGCACCGACATCGACACGGACTGTCTCGGAGAGGCGGAGCGTGCGTTCTACGCGGAGACGGCGCTCGGCGACACGCCCGCCGAGCTGCGCGAACGGTATTTCCCGCGGATCGCGGGAATGCACACGATGCTTCCCGAAGTAAGGGAGCGCGTCGGGTTCGAGCGCAACGACCTGCTCTGCGATCGGCCGCCGTTTGCGGATGTTCATCTTCTCCTTTGCCGCAATGTCATCATCTATTTCGAGCGCGAAGCGCAGGATGCGTTGTTCTCGGCATTCCATAGCGCGCTCGCGCCCGGCGGCATCCTGGTTCTTGGCAAGGTCGAGACACTGCTCGGCGAAGCGAGAAACCTCTTCACGCCGGTGAATGCGCGCGAGCGCATCTTCCGTAAGAACTAGGTCAGTCGCGCATGGGTGAGATGAGCGAACAGGCCGCGACGGTCCTCGTCGTCGATGACAGTGCCTTCATGCGCAAGCTCATCGCGGAAATCGTCGAGGCGAGTGGCGAGTTCCGCGTCATCGGCACCGCGGTCGACGGGATCGAGGCGCTTCAGAAAGTGCGGACTCTCAAGCCGGATATCGTGACGCTCGACATCGAGATGCCCAGGCTGAACGGCTTGCAGGCGCTCGAGCAGATCATGGCGGAAATGCCGCGGCCGGTCGTGATGCTGAGCGCCGCGGGATCCGATCTGGGCAATGAGATGACGTTGCGCGCCCTGGAGCGCGGCGCGCTGGAGTTCGTGAAGAAACCATCAGGGCCGGTCAGCGTAGACCTGTCGAACGTGCGCGAACAGCTAATGTCGGCGCTGTACGCGGCGCGGGCGATGAACATGGGAGGTGTGCGAAGACCCACGCCTGCCGCGCACGCTCGCGGCGAAACCGAGTCCGCGAAATCGCCAGACGCCGCGACCACGGTGGTAGCGATCGCGTCATCGACCGGCGGCCCCCGCGCGCTGGCGGAGATCATCCCGAACCTCCCCAATACCCTCGGCGCGGCAATACTGATCGTCCAGCACATGCCTCGGGAATTCACGCGGCTGCTAGCCGAACGGCTGGACACAATAAGCCCGCTCTGGGTCGCCGAGGCGATCGACGGAAAGCTTCTTTGCGAGAATCGCGTTTACGTGGCGCCGGGTGGATTTCACATGACGATTCTTGGCGACGCCGGAAGTGCGACGATTCGGCTCGATACTTCGTCCACAATCTGGGGTGTCAGGCCGGCAGCCGACCCGCTTTTCTTTTCCGTCGCCGACACGTTCGGCAGCTCCGCGATTGGAGTGGTGCTTACCGGCATGGGGCGCGACGGCGCCGAAGGACTGCGGCGGATTCGAGCCGCGGGTGGGACTGCGATCGTGCAGGATCGCGAAAGCTCTATCATCTACGGAATGCCACAGGCCGCTCTCGCTGCCGCGGGCGCGGATCACGTCGCTCCCGTAAACGAGATCGCATCACTGATCGCCGGAATATGCGTTACCAAATCATGAGACATTGGCGGATCAATCTTCACAGCGTATCGTTCGCTGGGCGATTCCACACTTCGACCATCAAGCGAGACAATGAAGGAAGCAGTCACGATGCGTAGGATGCTCGTCACAGGCGCGGCCGGATTCATCGGCACGAACTTCGTGCACTTCTGGGCGGAGCAGCACCCCGGCGACACGATCGTCGGCTTCGACGCCCTCACCTATGCCGGCAACCTCGCGAACCTCGAGCCTCTCGCGAAAAATGAGCGGTTCACCTTTGTCAAGGGCGACATTCGTGACGGCGATGCGGTGCGCGACATCATCAAGCGGGTGGGAATCGACACCATCGTGCATTTCGCGGCCGAGTCACATGTCGATCGGTCGATCCACGGGCCGGATCCGTTCATCGAAACGAACGTGAAGGGAACGCACGAGCTGCTGAAGGCGGCGCGCGCGGTCTGGACGGAAGATTGGTCCGGGGGCGCGCGGCGCTTCCATCACATCTCGACCGACGAGGTGTACGGCACTCTCAGCCCGACCGCGCCACCTTTCACCGAGGACACCGCGTACGCGCCGAATTCCCCCTACGCCGCCAGCAAGGCTGGCGCTGATCATCTCGTTCGCGCCTACCATCACACGTACGGCCTGCCCGTCACGACGACGAACTGCTCGAACAACTACGGTCCCTATCACTTTCCCGAGAAGCTGATACCGCTCACGATCGTGAACGCGCTGGACGGGAAGCCTCTGCCGGTTTACGGAGATGGACTTCAGATCCGCGATTGGCTTTATGTCCGCGACCACTGCCGCGGAATCGAGCGCGTCCTCGAAAAGGGAAGGGTCGGTGAGACCTACAATCTGGGCGGCAACTCCGAGCGCAAAAACCTCGATGTCGTGAAAGGCATATGCGCGCAAATCAACAAGACCTTCGGTGCCGACGAGAAAATCCGCGAGCGGTTCCCAAAATGCCCAGCCGCGCTCGGGGGCGACACGGCGGAGCTGATCACCTTCGTCAAGGATCGCCCGGGGCACGACCGGCGCTACGCGATTGACGCGATGAAGGCGACGCTGGAGACCGGATACGGCCCGTCCGAGTCGTTCGACACCGGGCTGGTCAAGACAATCAAATGGTTCATCGCCAACGAGCAGTGGTGGCGCGCGGTGATGGACGGCAGCTACCGCGACTGGGTCGAGCTCCACTATTCGAACGGGCGTCGGCGCGCGACCTGACGCCGCATGTAACTGGTCCCGCGGACCGACGGGACACGAACCGATAGATTGAACGAGCGCTTGGATGGCAGCGAACCCGGCAAAGGGCTTCCCATCACGCCTCATTCAGGGGCTCTTGCTTACACTCGCGAGTTCGCTCGATGTGCCTTACTTTCCGTACTGACGCCTACCGTAGCCCCTCCGCTGCATGGACCAAAAGAAATTCAAAGTCATTTCCCTCTTCTCTGGGGCGATGGGATTCGACCTCGGGCTCAAGAGCACAGGCCGTTTCACAGTTATCGCGTGCGTTGAGAAAGAACATGCTTTCTGTGAAACGATCAGAGCAAACATCCGCGGCGGACGACTTAGCCCCGACCTGATGGTATTCGAACAGGACATTACTGCGTTGGACCCGATCGCAGTCTTGGACGCACTCGGGATGCGGCCTGGTGAGCTGGATCTTCTTGTCGGCGGGCCACCATGCCAGTCATTTAGCACAGCTGGTAGACGGGGCACTGTTCAAGATCCCCGCGGTACTCTCCTTTGGCAGTACCTCCGGTTTGTCGAAGCGATGAAGCCTAGGTTCTTTGCAATGGAAAACGTGAGGGGGCTTTTGTCCGCTGCGCTAAGACATCGGCCCATTGCTGACCGACCGAATCGAGCTGGACCAGAGTTGAGCCCCGATGAAGAGCCAGGCTCCGTTGTCCGCGCCTTCGCTGACGACCTTATGGCGATTCCCGGAGCCGCTTATCACATGGACTGCTTCGAAGTGAATGCTGTCAATTACGGGGCTCCGCAACTTCGCGAACGTGCTTTGTTCATCGGTAATCGATTCGGCCTTCAGGTAGATTTCCCGAATCCGACGCACGGTCCGACTCACGAGAACGGGTTGCAACCGTCGCTTTTCGTGTCATCTGACAAACCGATCCATCCTTGGGCGACTTTGGGCGATGCACTTGAGGGGCTTGAAGACGCTAATCCCGTGGTGATGGACTTCAGTTCGCGCAAGAAGGCCTACTTGGCGATGGTTCCTCCAGGATCGAACTGGAGAAGCCTTCCAATTGCAGTTCAAAAGGAGTCTATGGGAAAAGCTTGGTATGCAAAGGGCGGGAGATCAGGTTGGTGGCGGCGACTGACACTCAGTTTGCCGTGTCCCACGCTGGTTACAATGCCAAACCACTCGGGTACTGCCCTCTGCCATCCGACTGAGACCAGGGCGCTCAGCGTGCGTGAGTATGCACGCGTGCAGGAGTTCCCGGATGATTGGCACGTCTGCGGTACTCCGAGCCAGCGATACGCACAAATAGGGAATGCCGTTCCGGTGCGGCTCGGTCGTATAGCTGGAGAGGTTATCGCTAGCAGTATCGAGCGCGTGGAAGAGCTCGGGAATACTTCGATTTCGGCCCCGCCTGGCTATCGCGTCATATACATCCAATCGCACGTGCGTACGCGGCAATGGTTCCGAGATGGGGAAACGCTGATCTGGCGAGATGGCGACGAATCCGCAAATCCAACCTACTCCGCGCCGAAAACACGACGGAAATCACGAGCACTGTGAGAAAGCATTATGGCTAGAAGAACTGGCGGAAACGCGTTCTTCGACGCTTTACGCTCCACGCACCATCATTATCGGCCCGAGGAGATAGCCGGACTTTTTGCCCAGGTTAGCGAAGAAAGGGTCAAGAATCTCGCTGGACTATTGTCCACTTATATCCTCAAGAATCTCCCGACTGCAATCGAGCGCCGCGACGGCCTAGCGGATTACCGCACAAATCCTTACGTGCTCCTCACGTCAGCAAGGGTTATGAACTTGGATGACCCTGCTAGGTTCGCGGACTTCCTTTTTAACAACAAGCTTTACATGGGGTTGGAAACCTCCTTCGGAAAGTCCATCGAAGCAGCGTTTGTCGGGCTGTATCCTCTGAACAAAGACGCAGATCATAAATGGATGGAGCCGCCGGAGAAAGTCGCGGAATTCGCCGCGCTAGAGGACATGAGCCGCGAGGAGAAAGCGAGAGCGCGTACTTCATCTGTATGGAGAGAAATCGATCGTTCGTGCGTCGTTGGTCAGCGCCGATTCTTGACGAGCATCAAGAGCGGACCAAACACGATTAACGATACGCAAGTCCAAGGCATGACGACGGCGATCATTCAGAATCATCACACCTGGGCTGAACAGACTCGTCAAACGTATCCGCACGTAAGAGACGTGGACGTCGTTATTGGCCTGACTTATGGGACAGATCGCACAACAAACAACAAAGAGAATCAGGTGTTAGTTAAGCTCTTCGATCACGGGTTCATCGAGGAGGATCGCGTTCGACGGCCAGGCGTTTTGATTGACTCTGCCACTAAGAGTGTTCGGCTCTATCGACTCGTGGGTCGTGACTTTTGGGCGTTCATTGGAAACCCGGTAACTCCTGCCGAGACGCAGTTCGTCTTCCTTGAAGTCCTGCTCGGTCTCGCCAAAGCACTTTCGACGGGAATTCAGTCTGCTGACCTCGAAACCCGCATAAGCCGCAAGATTGAAGCTCTTGCAGAGGCGCTGCGGAGAATGACATTTCCGAAGAAGAGCTTACCAGATTGGGTCCGCGAAGATTTCAGTGAAAGCGAACTGTTTTGGTTCGCGACAGCTCTATCGGCATTTTACGACGAAGGTATCTAAGAGTGGAGCGTGCACTTCGCATTCATCTACCTGGGGGAAAATTCCTTCCGGTGGCGCCACGACACTCTTCGCTAATGAAGGCCGTACGGGGCAAGGGCAATCGGACGACAGAGTTGCGCTTTCGAGCGCTTCTTATGAAGAATCGGATTAGAGGATGGCGTGTGCGACCATTTGGATGGCCGGGTAATCCCGACTTCGCATTTCCAGAACTAGGTATCGCCGTATTTATCGATGGGTGTTTTTGGCACGGGTGTCCACGTTGTGGACATCTGCCGCGCAGGAACTCAGCATTCTGGCGCGCAAAGATAGAGCGAAACCGGGAGCGTGATCGCCGCGTAGTAAGGCGTCTGCGACGCGCAGGGGTTGGGGTAGCGCGAGTTTGGGAGCACGAACTTCAATCAGGATCACGACAGACCGTTCACCGATTCCTTGCGACAATCGCTAGCAAACAGCGCAAAACGCGCGAGCGCACCGTCCGGAAATAGGTGGCCGATGTGTTCCGCGTGGTGTATCGATGGCGTGTCCTAAATGATCGGTCGGGCGATTCGGGCTGCGACTTTATGTTGCCCAATGCGTCCGCCAGTGCGCGGAGTTTAGCGTTGACGCGCGCCTCGAGGTCAGTTGGATTGAGTTGAGTCTCTCTCCACGTTCTCGATTTAGCTGGCTGACCTGCGGAGTTTGAAATCTCGCGGTTGTCGGGAACGCTCATGTATGGAGGCTAAATGAGTATAGTCGGAGTCCGGCATCACTTATCTTCCTCATACTCCGAATGTCTCGACGATCTTCGCGCTCGTGGGCCTTCGCACGGACCGTAAGCGCCCGTCTCGTAAATTCAACGCTGTAACCACTGATCGCCTAATCGCGAGTTCGCTGATGGGTTGAGCAGCGCCGCCCCTCCGGTGCAACACGCTATTCCTACTTTGAGGGCCGCAGGCTTAGTTCACACTGTGGGTCCACGGTCATTTGGGTTGACAGACAAATCGATGCGACCTACACTACCTCGCTTATGGCCAAAACTGATCTTTCCAATGGCCCGCGAGTTGGGCGCGACTCTGGTCCGCGCCGCTCCTGGGTATATTGGACAATCGCCACAGTAGTGTTGCTCGCCGGCTTCGCCGACCTGGCGCGGGGAGGCGAGACCGTTGCCCCGATCCTTCTTGTCATCGGGTACTGCGTGCTGGTGCCGCTCGCCATTCTTCGGTGAGGCTACAGGCTCGGTTTCTGCACCGGGGCGAGTAGCTCAGTTGGTTAGAGCGCCTGCCTTACACGCAGGATGTCGGGGGTTCGAGTCCCTCCTCGCCCACTTAAGTAGTCAAGGGACCCACAGTTGGGACGTGGGGTAAGAATGTTTACCGCTCTGGAGGTTATACCATTGAAGGTACGTCTTAGTAATTCAGGTCTCGTTCTCGCCGCAGTTGCCGCGATGGCCTCGTCGCCGTTGCTGGCCCAAAGCACCAAAACGGGCGAGCGCGTCATGATCCCAACGCTTCAAAGCTCCGACAAGGAGCTGGGAGTTGCGGCCGCGGAAGCGATCCGCGGCCAGCTCCAGAAGCAGACGAATGTCCGTGATCTCGTCGTGGTTCCAAAAGCCGACATCAATAACAGCCTGACTTCGTCCGGGTACTCGACGACCGAAGCTCTCGCCGCCGGCGACGCAAAAGCTCTGGCCACCCTGGTTCGCGCTCCCAATTACCTGGAGGGGTCGGTCACCAAGACCCCTACTGGGTACAAAATCGACTCGCGCCTCATCATTTCGCGCGACATGACCAAGGGTCAGGCGCTTCCCTCGGCGACTGGCGCCAAGCTGGATGACGCCGCAAGCCAGGTTGCCAAGGCTATCAAGGACGCCCGCCGTCAGCTCCCGGCGGAAGAGACCTGCCACAACAACGTCGCGCAAGGCAAGTATCAGGAGGCTGTGACGGCTGCTCGGTCCGGCCTCGCCGGATATCCGACGGCGACAATCCTCGGTGATTGCCTGGCCGAAGCTTACAATGCCCTCAAGATGCCTGACTCGGTCATCGCAGTGGCGGAGCGGGTTCGGGCGACCGACC
The DNA here is from genome assembly GCA_038316775.1 of Gemmatimonadales bacterium. GTDB lineage: Bacteria > Gemmatimonadota > Gemmatimonadetes > Gemmatimonadales > Gemmatimonadaceae > UBA4720. The sequence continues at coordinate 38,738 of JBBQAV010000002.1, forward strand.
CGCGCAATACTCCCGCGCTGAGATTCCTCGCCGAGGCTTACCGGTCGAAGAACGACACCGCGAAGCTGCTTGACGTCCTCGGCGCGCTGGCTGCTGCGGATCCGACCAACATCCGGCTCGTTCAGGATGTCGTCAGTGAGTACGCCAAGAATGGGCACCCCGAGAAAGCAGTTCCGCTGATTCGCGATCTTCTCCAGAACAACCCGGGCGATCCGGCGCTGTTGAACCTCGCCTGGCTGGTCTATCTGAATGCGAAGGACTATCAGGGCGCGATCGACGTCGGCGCCGAGATGGTGCGGGTAGACACGGTGCTTGCAAATGCGGATTACTACACGCGCCTCGCGGCAGCATACAGTGCCCTGAATCAGCCGCAGAAGGCTTCGGAAGCGTCTGCCCGCGGCGCGGCGAAGTTCCCGAACGACCCGCAGTTGTGCCTCATTTCCGCGAACACGCTCAACAAGTCTGGACAGCTTCAGCAGGCCCTGGACGCCGCGAAGAAGTGTGTGGCCGCGAATCCCAAGAATCCACAAGGCTATTATCTGCTCGCGACTATTCAGGGCGGGCTCAACAAATACGACGACGTTACAAACACTCTGAATCAGGCGAAGGCCAACGGTGCGGACGCGACAGCCCTTTCCCAACTTGCGCTGCAACAGGGCAGCAATGCCTATAAGGCGGGAACTGCGTCGAAGGACCGCGCGGATTTCCAGCGCGCCATCAAGTTCCTCCAGCTCTCCGACCAGCTACAAAGCTCCGCGGACGCCAAATTCCTTCTTGGCGCGAGCGCGTTCTCGCTCGGTCAGAGCGCAGTGAATGACGCCAACGACAAGAAGAGCTGCGACCTGGCCCGGATGGCTCGCGACGCCTTCAACCTCGCATCACTCAACCTCCCGGCAGGCGGGCAGAAGTACCCGAACGAGGCTGCTCAGCTTCTGACGGCGATTCCGCAGTTCACGCCCGCTGTCGATAGCGAGGTAAAGCGATTCTGTAAGTGACGGACTCCGACCCAGCGACCGGCCGGTGGGGTAGCCCCTACCATGCGCCGGTCATGGTCGAAGAGGTGGTGGCGCTGTTCAAGGGTGCCAGAGAAGTTCTGGACTGCACGTTGGGGGGAGGAGGGCACAGTGAAGCCCTCCTCGCCTCGGGCTCCTTGGTGGTGGCGGTCGATCGCGACGAGGCGGCCATTAGCGAAGCGAGAAAGCGGCTGGCGCCTTATGAGGCGTCCGGCCGCTTTCTCGCGTTACGGGGCAATTTCGGGGAGATCGACCGCATTCCGGAGCTCGAGGGACGCACCTTTGACGCGATTCTCGCCGACCTTGGCGTGTCTTCCCACCAGATCGATGCGGATGAGCGTGGTTTCTCTTTTCGGCTTGGCGCGTTACTCGATATGAGGATGGACCGTCGCTCTACTGGCACCGCCGCCGATTTGCTCAATACCCTCGATGAAGACGAGTTATCCAAAATTTTTCGCGACTACGGAGACGAGCCGCGCGCCAACCGCCTCGCCCGTGAGATCGTGCGCCGCCGCCAGCGAAAGCCCATGCACGTGAGCGACGATCTGGTCGATGCGATCCGTGGCGCTTATGGCGCGCGCACGGGACCCGGCGATTTCGCGAGGTTGTTCCAGGCAGTTCGCGTAGCCGTGAACGACGAGCTGGCCGCATTGGACAGAGCACTGCCACTGCTTCGCGACCGTCTCGAGCCTGGTGGAATCCTGGCAGTGATAGCTTATCACTCCGGCGAGGACCGCCTCGCGAAGCACGCGATGCGGGAATGGAGCCTCGACTGCGTTTGCCCGCCGAGGCAGCTCCATTGCACGTGCCGGGGAAAAGCGCTAGGCACCCTGGTTACCAAGCGAGCCACGACGGCGAGCCAGGGCGAGACCGCCACCAATTCGCGCTCTCGAAGCGCGAGGCTGCGCGCGTGGCGAAAAGCAGCGTAAAACTCCGCGGGCGCTCACTCGTGGCTCTGGTACTCGGCGCATTCGTTCTCGTCGCGCTCTCGATCGTGTGGAGACGCACCGCAGGAATCAGTGAATCCGAGAATCTCGCCGTGCTCGACGTGAAGCGAGTGGAGCTGGAAGGCGAGCGCGCCCGGCTCGAGAGCGAGATTCGCGATGCATCGGCGAGGCAAACGCTCGGCACCACCGCCGAGCGCCGCCTTGGAATGCACATTCCCACCGACAAGCAGGTCGTGATACTTCCCCGGGCTCGGTAGAATGAAAGCCCCTAACCGTATCGTAGTCGTTCACGCCTTCTTCGTGCTGTTCGCTCTTGCCCTCGTGGGGCGCGCGGCCCAGGTGCAGGTAGTCGAAGGGAAGCAGTGGGCCGCGCGCGGAACGCGGCAGCACTTCTTCGCCAGCGCGCAGTCAGCTCCCCGCGGAGAGATTCAGGACGCGAGCGGCAATACTCTCGTCGCCAGCAGAGAGATGAACCGCGTCGCCGTTGCGCTTCCGGAAATCCGCGACACCGCATTCCTCATCAGGGCCTTGCACCGCGCGCGCGTCGATGCCGACGCGATCCATGCGGCAATCGCACGCCGGCGGAGATGGATCGAGCTGCCCGGACTTTACACCGCGTCCGATGTTGCTTCGATCTCCAAGCTGAACGGAATCCACCTGACGCCGGTACTCCAGCGCGTTTACGCCAAATCCGGCGGCATCCAGCGGATCGTCGGCACGCTGGACGGTCGTGGAAATCCTCTGGATGGCCTCGAGCTCGCGCTCGATACACTCCTTCGCGGCGATTCCGGCAAGGTGAGACTGGCGCGCGACAAGGACGGCCGCGCGCTCGATTCTCCCGACGGCTGGACCGATCAGCCGAAAGCCGGATCGACAGTCGTGCTGACGATCAACAACACTCTGCAGGACATCTGCGAGCGGGAGCTGTCGATTGCGGTCGACAGCCTGCGCGCCGACGGCGGAGACATCGTGGTGATGAATCCTCACACCGGAGAGATTCTGGCGCTCGCAAGCAACCGCGTCGGACGTACGACCTTCTCGAACACCGCGGTGACCGAGCCGTTCGAGCCGGGGTCGACTCTCAAGCCGTTCGTCGCGGCATCGCTGCTGGAGAAGAGACGTGCACGACCCTCCGATGTCGTCAACACGCACAACGGCAAGCTCGAGCTCGACGGACGAGTCATCACCGACATGCACAAGGCGCCCGCCCTCTCGCTCGCGGACGTCATCCGGTATTCGAGCAACATCGGCATCGTCGAGTTCGGCCAGCGGCTCACCCCGCGCCAGAAATACGAGACCTTTCGGGATCTCGGATTCGGCATGTCGCTCGGCGTCCCGCTTCCAGCCGAGGCAACCGGAACTCTCCGCGAGCCAAAACAGTGGTCGAAGCAGACGAGCGCATCGGTTTTAATGGGCTATGAGATCGCCGTTACGCCTCTACAGCTTGTCACCGCCTACTCTGCGATCGCGAATGGCGGTGAGCTTCTCGAGCCGCACCTGATCAAGGAAGTCCGCTCCGTCGACGGCAACGTGACGTATCGCGCCGAGCCTCGCGCGGTGCGGCGCGTGATGTCGGGGGAAGTCGCGCGTACGGTTCAGCAGATGCTTCTCGACGTCGTACAGGAGGGCACTGCAACGAAGGCCGATCTTGCGGACTTCGACGTCGCGGGGAAGAGCGGTACCGCGAGGCGAACCTCGCAGAACGCTGGTTACGTCGAGGGGAACTACACCGCCTCATTTGTCGGACTCTTTCCTGGCAGAGATCCCCAGTACGTGGTGCTGGTGAAGCTCGACAACCCCAGGGGCGCACACTACGCGGGCGGCGACATCGCCGCGCCGGTCACCCGGATTGTGCTGCGCGCCGCGCTGGCCGCGCGCGATGCCGCGCTCAACCGGGAAGATCTCGCTGCTTCGGAAAAAACCGCCGTTGCGGCGACGGCGCAGCCTGAAGCACCGCGTTCCCAGTCGTATGATCCGAACAGAAACATTGCACGACGCGATGCGACGGAGGGCACCAGGTCATACACGATCGAGTTGCCGGCTGTACGCAAGCCAAGTCCAGTCGCCATCGCGCCGCGCGCGGTTCCCAATGTAAGCGGCATGTCGATCCGTGCAGCAGTGCGAACGCTTCACACTGCGGGGTTCCGCGTGCGACTCACCGCCACATCTTCGGCTGGTACATCACCGGCCGCCGGAACCATCGCGGCCCCAGGCACAATCATCCAGCTGAGCCGCCCACTCGAATGAGCGTGAGTGTCAAGGCAATCAGGACCGCGCTGGCCGAGCGCGGGCTGCTGGCCGGTGTGAGGGGTGAGATACCGGACGACGTGAGCGGAATCTCCGACGATAGCCGAAAGGTGAATCGCGGCGATCTGTTCATCGCGGTTCGAGGATGGAACAGCGATGGCCATGACTTTCTCGCCGGCGCTGCCGAGCGCGGCGCGTCGGTCGCCATTGTGGAGGATCCTTCCAGAACCACACTCCCCGCGCTGATAGTGCGCGAAGGACGCCGCGCCGCGGCCATAGCCTCGGCAACGGCCTATGGTGATCCGGCGCGTAACTTGACCCTGCTCGGCGTCACTGGAACGAACGGAAAGACCACGACGACCTCCATCATGCGCCATCTTTTCGATGAAGGAAATGGGTCGAGTGCTTCGATTGGAACGCTGGGAGTACTCGTCGGCAGCGAGGGTACGGTTCTTCCCGGCGGAAGCGGGCTCACGACGCCTGGCCCGGTGGAGCTGCAGCGGATTCTCCGCCAGCTCGCGGACAAGGGCGTCAAGACGATCGCGATGGAGGTGTCGTCGCATAGCCTCGATCAGCGGCGTGTCGACGGGCTGGAATTCGATGTCGTCGTGTTCACAAATCTCACGCGCGACCATCTGGACTATCATGGAGACATGGATAGTTACCTGAAGGCGAAGGTGCGGCTGCTCGATTACCAGAAATCCGATGGTACCGCTGTTGTGAACGCTGATGCCGAGGAGTGGAAAGCGCTCAATCCGCGCTCGCGGCCGCTGACGTTTGCCGTACGCGTAGCAGGCGACGTTCGAGCTCAGGATGTGCGGTTCACCTCAGAAGGAAGCAAGTGGAAGCTGGTGACGCCGCGCGGCTCAGCGGATGTCTCACTGCCGTTGATAGGCGACGTCAACGTAGAGAATGCGCTCGCCGCCGCCGCAAGCGCCTTCGCGCTCGGACAATCACCGGCGGCGATCGCCGAGCGCCTCGGGAGCGTTCCGCAGGTATCCGGCCGCCTCGAGATCATCTCCACGCGGCCGACAGTGCTCAGGGATTACGCTCACACGCCCGACGCGCTGGAGCGCAGCCTCAAGACCGCTCGCGCGCTCACACGCGGTAGGTTGATCGTCGTCTTCGGTTGCGGAGGCGATCGGGACAAGGGGAAGCGTCCGATCATGGGCGAGATAGCTGAGCGTGGCTCGGATTGCGCTATTGTTACGAGCGACAATCCGCGCACCGAAAATCCCGACGCCATCATTGACGACATCGAGGCCGGAATGCGGCGAACGAAGCACGAGCGGGTGACGGACAGGCTCAGCGCGATAAGGCGTGCGATCGATCTCGCCGGGGAGGGCGATATTGTATTGCTCGCGGGGAAAGGGCACGAGACGTATCAGATTCGCGGGACGACTTCATATCCATTCGATGAGAAAGAGATCGTGAAAGAGATGACAGGGAGTCACGCTTGAGCACGGGATTCTGGACGCTGGACGGGATCGCGGCGGCATTGGAGGCTCAGGCCGTTGGAAAACTTCCGCGCGGAAGCGCTGAGGTAAGCGGCATAACGACCGACACGCGCAAGATCGGCAAAGGCGACGTATTCGTCGCCCTCCGCGGCGAGCGGTTCGACGGCCACGACTATCTGCGCGACGCGGTTCGAGACGGGGCGGCGGCGCTCGTCGTTTCGCGCGCGCCCAGACTGGCGACCCTCGGCGTTCCGATCTTCGAGGTGAAGGACACGCTTATCGCGCTGGGCGCGCTTGCCAACTATTGGCGCCGAGCCTGGGGGAAGACGATCGTCGGAGTAGCTGGGAGCAACGGTAAGACGAGCACAAAAGATCTTCTGAGGGCTGCTCTGGGCCGCACCTACTCTATTCACGCTACGACGGGGAACCTCAACAACCGGATCGGAGTGCCTCTCTCGCTCCTGTCGATGCCGCCCGAGGCAGACATGGCCGTCATCGAGCTCGGAACCAGCCTGCCGGGTGAGATCGCGATTCTCCGGGACATCGCGGAACCGGATATCGCGCTGGTGACGTCCATCGCCGAGGAACACTTGGAAGGCCTCGGCGATCTCGCGGGGGTTTTGCGCGAGGAGGCGGCTGTCTACGAAGGAGTCGAGGTCGGAATTGCGCCATCAGCACAGCCGGAGGTTGCCGAAGCGGCGAGGGGCAAGGCGAAGCGCGTCGTCGTCGCCGGTCTCGACGGCAACGCCGGGGTGAAGCCGGATCGCTGGGAGATGGGCCCCGACGGGCTGGGAGTGATCGAAATTGGCGGGACGGTCGTGCGGCCGCCCGTACGCGGGCTACACAATCTCAGGAACGCGATGCTCGCGCTGGCTGTCGCTCGCGAGTGTGGGGTGAGCTACGAGGACGCGGCCGCAGGAATCGCCACCATGCCCCAGCCGAAGATGCGCTCGGCGTGGGAGCAGGTGGGTGATGTCACGCTGATAAACGACGCCTACAACGCCAATCCAGGCTCGACCAGGGCTGCGATCGAGCTGTTGAAAGGGACAGGTAGCGGACGGCAGAGGGTAATCGTCCTTGGTACGATGCGGGAGCTCGGTGCGGCGTCGGAGCAATGTCACGCCGATATCGCTGGTCTCGCGTTGGCGTCTGGCGCCGACATCGTCGCTGGAATTGGCGAGTTCGCTCCCGCGCTCGAGAAGCAGAACGAGCGAGGGCGAGTGATCACAGCGCCGGACGTCGAGGATCTCTGGCCGCAGCTCGAGGCCAGATTGCAGCGCAACGCGATCATACTCCTCAAGGCATCACGGGGTGTGGAGCTAGAGCGTCTCGTTCCACACCTTACCACCTGGGCTAACACATAGTGCTGAACTATCTGCTCGTTCCATTCGTAGGATTGCCGCACTTCGGGTTTCTGCGACTGTTCCAGTGGATAACATTTCGCGCGGCAGGCGCGGCAGTGAGCGCGATCCTGCTGACGTGGATAGTCGGGCCGGGGATCATGCGGCGGCTGCGGCGGATGCGACTCCATCAGGTGATACGCGAAGGAACCCCCGACGCGCACCAGCAGAAGGGAAGGACTCCGACGATGGGCGGCTTGATCATTCTCGGCGCGACCTTGATCAGCACGCTGCTATGGGCGCGGCTAGACAACCGCTATGTCCTCATCGCCATGATCTCGATGGCGTGGATGGGGGTCATCGGGTTCTGGGACGACTACCTCAAGCTCAAACAGAAGCTCGCCGGAAAGAAGAACACGGGTCTCGTCGAGAAATACAAGCTGGCCGGCCAGATCACCCTTGGATTCGCGGTCGGGTACTACCTGTGGAAGCATCCGCTCTCGAACCTTCCCGGCGCGTCGACGACGCTGCCGTTCTACAAATACATACTGATCGTTCCGCTCACCGCCGGCATGGGTTGGCTGTACGTGCTGTTCGTGACATTCGTGATGACGGGAACAAGCAACGCGGTCAACGTCACCGACGGAGTGGACGGGCTCGCTGCCGGTCTCACCGCTATCGCCGCACTGACATTCGCGTTCTACGCCTACGTGGTGGGACGTGTCGACGCGAGCCAGTACCTCCACGTCTATTTCCTGCGCGGCTCCGGAGAGCTGACTGTCTTTTGCGCGGCCCTGATGGGTGCGTGTATAGGATTCCTCTGGTACAACACGCATCCCGCCGAAGTCTTCATGGGCGACACAGGGTCGCTCGCGTTGGGTGGCGCGCTGGCCGCGGTGGCGATCCTCCTCAAGTCGGAGTTTCTGCTGGTGCTCGTGGGCGCTGTTTTCGTTGCCGAGATGATGTCGGTGATCATCCAGCGCTTCGTCTTCAAGTACCGCAAGCGAAGGTATGGGCTCGAATACGCGCGTGAGCACCGGGTTTTCAAGCGAGCGCCGCTGCACCACCACTTCGAGGTGAAGGGGTGGGACGAAGCGCAGGTGACCGTGCGATTCTGGATCATCGGCGTGCTGTTCGCCTTCATCGCCCTGAGCACGCTGAAGTTGCGATGACTCCCCGCGAGCTCGCGCCGCGCGAGAGCGAGATCGCCGTGATCGGCCTCGCCCGCAGCGGACGCGCCGTGGCGATGCTCCTCAAAAAGCACGGCTACAACGTTTATGCGTCGGACGTTGCATCGTCGCCCGACACGGGGCGCTGCGCCGAAGAGCTGCGCGCGCAGGGGATCTCGGTGGACATCGGGCGGCACGATCTCGGGCGTTTGGCGAACGCCAGCCTCGTCGTCACGAGTCCGGGTGTCCCTCCTTCCGCGCGGCCACTGGCCTTTGCGAGGGAAAAGGGGATTCAAATCGCGAGCGAGGTCGAGGTTGCTCTGAACTTCCTCGAAGGACCGCGCATCATTGCGATAACCGGGACGAACGGCAAGACCACGACGACGGCGCTGATCGCGCACCTTCTGCGGGGCATCGACATCGAAGCGGTCGAAGCCGGCAACATCGGCACGCCACTCTCAGAGGTCGCAGCGCGCGAACCGCAAGCCGCGTGGATATCGCTCGAGATGTCGTCGTTCCAGCTGCACGACACGCCCAGCCTGAAGCCGGTGGTGGGAGTGTTCACAAATCTCAGTCCAGATCATCTCGACCGGTATTCGACCGTAGACGAGTATTACGCCGACAAGGCGCGCCTCTTTGCCAAAGCCCAGGGCGACTCGGCATGGGTTGTCAATCGCGACGACAAGGCCGTGACCCGCATGGTGCGAGATGTCGCCGGACACAAGTACGCGTTCTCGCTCTCGAAGAAAGCGGAAGCGTCCATCGATGCGCGCACGGGAGAGCTGGTAGTTTTTGGGGCGCCGTTGCTTGCCCGCGCGGATCTTCCGCTGCTCGGACAGCACAACGTCGCGAATGCGCTGGCGGCATCTCTCGCGGTGATGGCAGCCGATCGGTCGCACCAGACGCAGAAGGCCCGAAAGGGAATCGCCCAGGCGCTCAGAACATTTCGGTCCCTCCCACACCGACTCGAGCTCGTCGGCGAATTCGGTGGGGTGCAGTGGATCAACGATTCCAAGGCGACCAATGTCAGCTCGACCGTGGTGGCAATTGACGGTATGGAGCGTCCGACCGTCCTATTGCTTGGGGGCAGGCACAAGGGTGAAGCGTATACGCCCCTCGCAGAGGCGGTGAAGCGCAAAGTGAAGAGAGTTATCGCGTACGGAGAAGCGGCGACCATGATCGCAACGGACCTTCGTCCCGTTGTGGATGTCGTGCGTCTCGGATCGGATTTCGACGAAGTGATTCAGGCCGCGCGTGCCGCCGCAAGCGCGGGCGAGGCCGTGCTCCTGTCGCCGGCGTGCTCGAGCTACGACATGTTCTCGAACTACGAGGAAAGAGGCGAACGGTTCCGCGCCCTCGCGGCAAAGGAATCGTAATGGAGACAGCCGCGAACGTAGCACACCGGTGGGCCATGGGAATCGAGGCTCGCGCGCTCGTGATTCTTACGGGCGTCCTGCTGTCGTTCGGTCTCGCGACGGTTTACAGCGCTAGTGCGATCGTCGAGATGCAGGCGGGCTACGGACACGCGCACCTGCTCGTGCGCCAGGTGCTCGGTATGGGGTTCGGCCTCGTTCTCTTCGCCGTCGCAGCCAAGATGGACGCGGAAATCTGGGAGCGGTGGGCGTGGCCAATCATGATCCTCTCGCTCATGCTGCTCGTAGTCGTGATCCTGCCATTCACGGCGTCGATCGCGCCGCGGATTCATGGCTCCCGCCGTTATCTATTCGGCGGCTCGCTGCAGCCGTCGGAGTTGGCCAAGCTCGCCGTGGTCGTCTGGACGTCCATGCTTCTGATAAAAAAGGGGCCGGCGCTCAGGAGGCTCACCAAAGGACTCCTCCCGTTCCTCGTCGTGATTGGCGCGCTCGACATCCTTGTCATGCTCGAGCCCGATGTTTCGACGGCGATGATGTTCACGCTGGTGATGGGCATCATCCTGTTTGCCGGCGGCGCGCGCGTCGGCCATTTCGTGGCGCTGGGAGTCATGCTCATCCCGCTCCTTTACGTGAAGATCGAGCGGCTGAATTACGTGCTGCTTCGGATGACGGCGTTCTTCGATCCCGGAGCCGCGCCGCTCGAGGTCAGCTACCAGCTCCGGCAGTCGTTGATCGCGGTTGGCTCGGGACAGATCTTCGGAGTCGGCTTCGGCAAAGGACGGCAGCAGTACGGCTTTCTCCCGTTCGGCTACGACGATTTCATCGCTGGACACATCGGCGAAGAGTGGGGTTTCGTCGGGCTTGCTCTGCTGGTGCTGGCCTTTGCGCTTTACGCTGTGCTCGGATTCAGGATCGCGCGAAAGGCGCGAACCCCTTTCCTCCAGCTCGTGGCGGTAGGTTTGACGGTTACAATGGTGCTGACCGCGTATCTTCATATCGGTGTGGCGACCGGATTGCTTCCGACCACCGGTTTGACGCTTCCGTTCATCTCCTATGGCCGCTCCAACCTCGTTCTCTCTCTCGTCATGACTGGCATTCTCGTCAACATCGGCAGCACTCGCGAAAAGGTATTTGGCGGCAGAGCGACGGATCCACTCGCTCTTCGCGCGTTGCCCGCACGATGAGGGTCATGTTTGCCGGAGGCGGTACGGGTGGACACCTCTACCCCGGACTCGCGATCGCGCGCGCGCTGAAACAAGCTGATCCGAGCGTCGAGCCTTTTTTTGTAGGTGCCCGGCGCGGAATCGAGCGCGATGTCCTGCCGCAGGTGGGATACCCTTTCGAGCTGCTCGACCTTCACCCGCTGTACCGGTCGAGGCCATGGGAGAATTGGAAGACGATTCGCGGCGCAGTGAGTGCGTGGCGAATGATTGCAGGGGAAGTGCGGAGCGAGCCTCCCGCGTGCGTAGTCGCGACGGGCGGATACGCGTCAGGACTCACACTGGCGTATGCGGTCGCCCACAACATTCCGATCGTGCTGCAGGAGCAGAACACCTTCCCGGGTATCACCACACGATTTTTCAGCCGCTTCGCCGCGCAAATCCACCTGGGATTCCCGGAGGCTCGCCGGTACCTCGCTCCCTCGAAGAAGACGGTGGTGTTCGACTCCGGCAATCCAATCGAGCCCCCGCCCGCGGATGCCTTCGAAAAGGGAACCGCTCGCACGAAATGGGGATTTCCATCCGCCGGTGGAAGCGTCCTGCTTGTCTATGGCGGTAGCCAGGGCTCGCAGGCGATGAACGACGTCGTCGCCGCATGGATCGACCGCGGGCTTCCGAGCGATCTCTTCGTGATCTGGGCAACGGGCAAGGCGAATTACGACAAGCTTGCCCGCTATGACAGCGCTCGAGTGAAAGTCAGAGCATACATCGCTCCGATCTCCGAAGCATATCGCGCGGCGGACTTCGCGCTCTCGCGCGCCGGGGCAATGGCGACCGCCGAGCTGTGCGCGTGGGGGATTCCGGTGATCGTCGTGCCGCTTCCGACCGCCGCGGCGGACCATCAGACCGCCAATGCCAAGGCGCTTGCCGCAGCGGGCGCGGCGGAGATGATTCTCCAGTCTGACCTGAATACCGACACGCTCGCGGACGCGGTCGAGTCGATGCTCTCGACTCCGGCAAAGCTCGCAACCCTGCGCGCGAAAGCGCTCGAGCGCGCCCGTCCCACAGCGGCCGCGGACATAGCGACACAAATCCTTCGTCTCGTCGGCCGCGAGCAGACGCGGCGCTGACGCGAGTCAATTGCGCCCCGGGACGAGAAATGTCTCCAATCGATAGCACCGACCCGCGCCCGATTCACTTCGCCGGAATTGCCGGCGCTGGAATGCGTGCGCTTGCCGAGCTGCTGGCTCGTCGCGGAGTCACCGTGACGGGGTGCGATGCCAACCCGGGCGCGGTGGAAGATCTAAAGGCGCTCGGAATCGAAGTCGTGAGGGGGCACAACCCCGACCACGTGGTGGGCGCTCGCGAGGTGATTGTCACATCGGCAATGCCGAAAAATCATCCCGAGCTCGTTCGCGCCCGGGAGCTGGGCATTCCGATCACGAGACGAGCGGAAGCCCTGGGGCGCGCCGTTGAAGGCGGCCGCCTCGTCGGGATCGCCGGCACGCACGGCAAAACGACGACGACCGTGATGACAACCGCCGCGCTCGATGCCGCCGGACTCAAGCCGACCGGCGTTGCGGGGGGACGAGTGGCGGAGTGGAAGGGGAATCTCCGGTACGGTGGTGACGAGCTGTTCGTGGTGGAAGCCGATGAATACGATCGCTCGTTTCTCACGCTGTCGCCGACGGTCGCGGTTGTGACGAACGTCGAAGCGGATCATCTCGACATCTACCGGGACCTCGACGACATAAGGACGACGTTTTCGCGGTACGTGCGCGATGCCGCGGCGATAGTCCTCTGCGGCGATGATGCGGGCGCAAGCAGTCTGGATCTTCCTCCGACCGCGGAGGTCATTCGCTACGGACTCAAATCGCGGGACTCGCGGCTCGTCGCGAGCAACGTGCGTTCGGACGGACAATCCACCCGTTTTGCGGCGAGCTATGACGGGCGACCGTTGGGCGATGTCGCGCTGCGCGTGCCTGGCAACCACAACGTGCAGAACGCGCTGGCGGCGCTCGGCGCCGGGTTCGCGCTCGGCGTCTCGCTCGATGAGATGCGCGCGGGCCTCCTTCAGTTTGGCGGCGTAGACCGGCGGTTCCAGCGCCTTTGCGATGTCGCGGGCGTCACTATCGTCGACGATTACGCGCACCATCCGACGGAGATCATTGCCACGCTCCAGGCTGCGCGTGCCTCCTATCCGGGTTGCCGCATCGTGGCAGCTTTTCAGCCGCATCTTTTTTCGCGCACGCGCGATTTCTCCGAAGCTTTCGGCGCTGCCCTGGGCGGCGCGGACAGCGTATTCCTGACCGAGATCTATCCGGCACGCGAGCAACCAATTGAGGGCGTCACGTCGGAGCTCGTCGCCTCCGCGATGAAGCGAGCGGGGCATCCCGTCGCCTGGCAGGGAACCCGGAGCGATCTGGCTGAAGCTCTCACTCAGTTCGTGCGCGAAGGGGATGTCGTGATCACGATCGGAGCCGGCGACATCACCTACACGGGACCAGAGCTCAAGCAGCGCCTCGAGTCGCGGGGGAAATGATCTCGCCCGAAAGGCTGCGAAGACCCGGCTGGAAGATACTCGGCGCGCTTTTCCTCGTCGCGCTAGTCATGGCGGCCGCGTGGGGGGTTCGCTCCGGCGCGCGGCAGATGGCCTTTTTTCGCGTCCGATCCGTGGAAATACGCGGCACACGTTATATCCAACCCAATGAGATTGTCTCGCGCCTGCGCGTCGACACGCTCGCATCGCTGTGGGATGATCTCGAGCCTTATCGCCAGCGGGTCCGAGGGCATCCGCAGGTCTCGGATGTCAAAATAACTCGCAGAATGCCGGGCACCATCGTGGTCACCATCAGGGAGAATCTCCCAGTCGCGCTGATACAAACTCCCGCCGGCCTTCTCCCCTTCGATTCACTCGGACGGCAGCTGCCGATCGACCCGGCGCGCACGAATCTCGACCTGCCAATTGTTGCGAGTAAGGATCCCGTTCTTCTTAAGCTCGTTGGGTCGATACGCGCGGCGGAGCCTCGCGTGTTTGCGCGCATACAGGAGGTGAGACGGGCCGGCGGAGACGAAATTCTTCTCACTCTCTCCGGTTTTGTCGGGCGCGATACTCTGGCGCCAGAGGGCCGAACACTGCGCGTCCGTGTTCCGTTAGGCCTGTCAGTTGAGCGGTTGGCCGATATCTTTCCCGTTGAAACCGATCTCGCTCGCCGACAGGTACAAGTCAGTGAGCTCGATTTACGCTATCGCGATCAGGTTATCGCAAGGCTTCAATGAACCCCGAACGCATAATCGCTGGACTGGATATCGGTTCCTCCAAGACGACCGCCCTGATCGCACAGGCTGTCGGCGAGGGCAACGGCAAGCACGCGCCGTCGCTCAAAATCCTGGGCGTCGGTCAGGCGCGCACGACCGGACTGCGCCGCGGCGTCGTCTCCGATATCGAGGAAACCACGCGGTCGATCAAGAAGGCGGTCGAAGACGCGGAGCGGATGGCGGGAACGAAGATCGACACGATCTACGCTGGTATCGCCGGCGAGCACGTCCGCGCGATGATCAGCAAGGGAATCGTCGCGGTTAACGGGGACGAGATCTCGAAGGCCGATGTCGATCGGGCGAACGATGTGGCGCGCGCTCAGCCCGTCCCGCAGGACCGGGAGCTGCTGCACGCGATTCCGCAGGAATACTCCGTCGACAAGAACCAGGGCATTCGCGATCCGATTGGCATGATCGGCACGCGGCTGGAAACCGAGATGTACCTGGTGACGATTGGCGCGTCACCGGCGATGAATCTTCGGAAATCCGTCGAGCGGGCGGGCTATCACGTTCAGGAGCTCGTGCTCGAGCCGCTGGCGAGCTCGCTCAGCGTTCTCACCGAAGACGAGAAGGAATTGGGAGTCGCTCTCGTCGAGATGGGCGCCGGCACCACGGACATCGCGGTGTTTCACGAGGGCAAAATTCGTCACCTCGGCACGGTCAACTACGGCGGCAACAATGTCACGAGCGACATCGTGCAGGGGATCGGTGTCACTCAGGCTGACGCGGAGCGCCTGAAGGAGCGATACGGCTGCGCGTACGAGCCGCTCGTCGACCCGCAGGATGTGATCGCGCTGCCGAGCACCGTAGCGCAGGGCGAGAGGCACATTCCACGAGAGGTACTCGCCCACATCATCCACCAGCGCATGGACGAGATCTTCAATCTCGTACTGAGTGAGATCGAGCGGGCCGGATTCGCGCAGCGCCTCAATGGCGGCGTGGTAATCACTGGTGGCGCCGCGGCGATGGAAGGAGTCGCCGAGCTCGCGGCGGACGTCTTCGGAACCGGAGTGAGGATCGGCTCGCCTTCAGAAAACATCGGCGGGCTCAGCGACTCCGTGGATGCCCCGCGCTTCGCCACAGTCGTCGGTCTAGCGTTGTATGGCGCGCACCGCTCCGCCGCTGGCTTCTCGCCGAGCGGGCGCCACAGAGCGCTCGCAGGGCCCGGCGTTGACCGGTTCACTCGCCGCATCAAATCCTGGCTCGAGGATTTCTTCTAGCCCTCAGCGTGTAGTGGCGCCTCGTTCGCGTACGCCATTCTGATTGTGTCGCCGGTACGTCGGGCTGGGTGTCCTCTCCGGCCGCACACTCGCTTGGTCGAAGCCCCCAACTACGCTCCCTCGCGCTCGCTTGAGCGGCCTACGACGACACCCCACCCTCCTTCCCACGAGATTCTGAACGGCGCCCGCAGCGGCGCCACTTCGCAGCTGATGGGCAAGCGATCGACTCGCGAGGACTTCCACGGCCGCAGACTTTCACGCCCACCACCCGCGCGCTTTGCGCGCGCGGCGCTCCGCGCCGTCCACCAGGCCGGGGAGCAAGAGCGAGTTACCCGCCCCGCGCTTCGGTCGGGACATTCGATTGGCCGAGCAATTGCGCGCTCGGAGGCGCGTGTAGTTGCAAATCTCTCCAGGGAGGTGAGGGTGTCGTCGTAGGCCGCTGCAAACGAGCGCGAGGAGGAGACCCGCGACCGAGCAGAGCGAGGGAGCGCAGTTAGGGGCTCGGGGCGCCCGCTTGCGGGCACCGCAGCGAGTGTGCGGCCGGAGAGGACACTCTCGCCGACCGCAAACAGAGATGCACTCGACGAGCGACAATACAGCGCGCGCAGAGCGAGAAAATCATAAAACTGCGGCCTAAAAAGCGAGTGTGGATAACTCGCTTGACGGGGGTTGTATTCTTTTTGACCTCGGGTCGTCTTTGCCTATGGTACGAATCGAGTAACGGGCTTATGTTAGCCCCAGAATTTTTTCCACATACACCGCAGTGCCGGAGTTTCCCACCCGATGATATTCGAATTCGAGGAGAACACCTCACAGAACGCCCGGATGAAGGTCGTCGGCGTCGGTGGGGGTGGCGGAAACGCCGTCAATCGCATGATCGAGGAGCACCTCGAAGGTGTTGAGTTCATCTCGGTCAACACCGATGCCCAGGCCCTTCTCAACTCGAAGTCCGACGTAAAAATCCAGATAGGTAAGAAGCTAACGCGCGGGTTGGGTGCTGGAGCGCGTCCCGAAATCGGCAAGCAGGCCATCGACGAAAGCAGGGAAGAGGTCGCACGCGCGATGCACAACGCCGACCTCGTGTTCGTAACATGCGGCATGGGCGGCGGTACCGGAACCGGCGCGGCTCCCGTCCTTTGCGAGCTCGCCCGGGCAGCCGGCGCCCTCACGGTGGGGATCGTCACCAAGCCATTCCTGTTCGAAGGCCGCAAGCGGATGCGTCAGGCCGAGCTGGGCATCGCGGAGATGCGAAAGAACGTCGACACGATGATCGTCGTGCCGAACGAAAGGCTTCTGGCCGTCGTCGGCAAAGGAATCCCTTTCCAGGACGCGCTAAAGAAGGCGGACGAAGTCCTCCTCCACGCGACTCAGGGAATCTCGTCGCTGATCAGCGTCACGGGACTGGTGAACGTCGATTTCGCTGACGTCCGCACGGTCATGCAAGAGGGTGGATCGGCCCTTATGGGCACCGGTATCGGCCGCGGTGAGAATCGGGCTATCGAAGCCGCCCAGCAGGCGATCGCCAGCCCCCTTCTCGACAACGTCTCCGTATCAGGTGCGACGGGCGTTCTGGTCAACATCACCGGCGGCGCCGATCTGACCCTTGGCGAAGTCCATCAGATCAACGAGATCATCCACGACGCCGTCGGGGAAGAGGCCGAAATCATCTTTGGCGCTGTCCACGAACCGGCCATGCAGGGCGAGATCAGGGTTACCGTGATCGCGACGGGCTTTGACCGGCATCAGACGGGCTCGAGCCAGCCTTCGAGCGTCATCGCCCCGCAGTCCACAATCGTGAGGGGATCACCCGTCATTCCGCTGCGTCCTCCGCGCGGCAATGGAGCCACGAGAAACGCGATTCCGGAGCTGCCAAGACGGAACACTCCCACCAGCAATCCGGCCGTGACTCCAGAGCGGGATCGCTCGTCTCCTGAGCAGGACCTGAGTGACATGGAAATTCCGACATTTATTCGAAGGCAAATGGACTGATGCGGGCCAAAGTGAGACCGGTAGGATACGCGATTGTAGTGGCCCTGGGACTGGTCGCCGTCTGGCTCACACCCGCCTTGGAGAAGAAGCAGGTTTTCCCGATGGAGCCGGTGGTGGTCAGCCGGCCTGGCTTCGAACCGACGGATTTCATGCTCTCCCCGGTCGTAATCGAAGCTTCCAACACCGAGCTGGTCGACACGCTCGCCATCGTCGGTGTCATCACTTCAAATCTCTACAACGCGCTTAATGAGAGCGGCGTCGGTGTTCTTCCGCCGTCAGCCCGCCATCAGCTTGCCTGGACGCTCGCCGACATCTTCGAGTACAAAGTCGACATGAGTCGCGACCTCCGGCAGGGCGACAAGTTCCACCTTCTCGTCGAGCGGCTGCAGAAGCCGAACGGCGCAATCATCGTCCAGAAAATCCTCGGAGCCAAGCTGGCCCTCGCGAACGGCCACAACCCGCTCGAGGCGATTCATTTCGATACGCCGGGATCCAGCACGGGCCAGTACTACGACGCTAGTGGAATGTCACTGCGCGCGGCCTTCCTTCGTGCCCCCGTCGCGTTCCGCCGCATCAGCAGCATCTTCGGTTCACGCAAGCATCCGATCTTCGGCGAGTGGCGCAATCACACCGGCACCGACTACGCGGCAGCGCAGGGCACTCCTGTTCGCGCGATCGGCGATGGCGTAGTTGTCTTCGCGGGACGCAGGGGCGGCTACGGCAACGTGATCGACATCAGGCACCGCAACGGCATGGTAAGCCGCTACGGTCACATGCGGAATTTCGCGACTGGGATGCGCCAGGGATCTCGCGTGACGATGGGTTCGACGATCGGGTACGTCGGGATGACGGGGTGGGCGACTGGTCCGCACCTCCATTTCGAGATTCGCGTCGGCGGCGTCGCGCAGAATCCGAAGGTCGCGCTGCAGAGCAGAGGCGGCGAGCCGATCCCGGCCAACGAGCGCTCGCTCTTCCAGAAGATGAGAAATCAGACGATGGCGAGCCTCAACGAAGTGCGCCTCGCCAACGTGGCCGAGTAGCGACGCGGGAAGCTTTCAGTGTTTATCTTCAACCCGGACCTCGTGTCCGGGTTTTTTTGTTTCGGCTGGTTCCTCGCTTGGGACGTGGTCATAAAGGACCGAGGGGAAATGAACGGGCGGGAGGCGCCAGAGGCGTAGGTGACAGTGCTTAGTTCACGACGCCGGGACGCTTCTGGCGCTGGTCTGAGCACAGGCAAGTGCCTTTGATCTGCCCCACAGGGACAAATCGGTGTGCGGTGGCCGGAACACTGGCCACTACGCTTCTCGCGCCTCCCGCCCGTTCTGTTGAATTGGCATGGCCTCGCGGTGTTGCACCGGGTTCCAAATCATCAACTCAAACAACTGAATGGCCAATAGAATTCTGCGTCGATCGGGCGACGTCCCGACCCGATCGCTCTGGACGAAAATCAAGGACGTCGCCCTCACCGACGTTACTGCGATCTCCCGCGCCGGCGCGATCCAGGGCTCCCTCGAGAAGCTCGAGGAAGTGCTGCTCGAAGCCGACTTCGGCGTTCCCACTGCGATGCGTCTCGTGGCTGAGATCGAGCTCCAGGCGCGCCGTGGATTCATCAAGACCCAGGACCAGTTTCTCGACGCTCTGGAAAAAGGCATCGAGACCGCGCTCCGATCCGGCAACAGCGACCCCGGCATCATTCGAGCTGAATCGGGCCCGACCATCGTTCTGGTCATCGGAGTCAACGGCGCCGGGAAAACGACCTTCATCGGGAAGCTCTCCGACTTCCTGAAGGCTCAAAAGATGTCGGTGCTCGTCGGAGCCGCCGACACCTTTCGAGCTGGCGCAATCGACCAGCTGCGAGCGTGGTCACAGCGGACCGGAGCCGATTTCGTTGGCGGCAACGCCGGCTCTGATCCCGCGTCCGTTGCTTTCGACGCCGTTGACGCGGGTGTCAGCCGCGCGAAGGATGTCGTCCTCGTCGACACCGCCGGGCGCCTGCACACGAGTGGGTCTTTGATGGACGAGATGAAGAAGATCAACCGAGTGATCGGCAAGCGGCTTCCAGGCGCACCGCATGAGACCCTCCTTGTTCTCGATGGGACCATCGGACAGAACGCAGTCGCGCAGGCAAAGACTTTTTCGGAAGCGATTCCGATAACAGGCCTGGTCATCACCAAGATTGACGGGACCGCGAAGGGCGGCATTGTGGTGGCTGTGCACGAAGCGTTGAACGTCCCGGTGAAATTCATCGGCACCGGCGAGAAGGCGACGGATCTCGAGGCGTTCGACCCGAAGGCGTTCGCGCACGAGGTTCTGGAAGGGTAATGGCTGGAACGGAGACGCGCAGCGGGAAAGTCTATCTCGACATGCCGGTCAACTACCTCAAGGGAGTTGGACCGGCCCGCGCGGAATTGCTCAGGCGCCTCGGGATTGTCACCGCGCGCGACCTCCTCTTCCACATCCCGCACCGCTACGAAGACGCGAGCACGATCAGCCCGATCGCCTCGCTCGAGCCGGGCATGGATGGGACGATCATCGGGCAGGTGATCTCCAAAGGGATCATTCCCACTCGCCGAGGCCTCCGAATCTTTCAGGCGGTCCTCAGGGACGAGAGCGGCATGATCGAGGCTTCCTGGCCCGGCCAGCCCTTCCTCGATCGATCCATAGAGAAGGGCGACACCATGCTCCTGACCGGGACAGTCCGGTTCTTTCACGGCCGCCAGTTCCAGCCGCGAGAATACGTCCAGCTCGGCAAGGACGATGACGACATAAAGGGCGGCAAAGTGCTCGCCGTCTATCCGGCAACGGAAGGCCTGTCGTTCAAGGTGATTCGCGGAATCATCGACGCGCATCTCGAGACCCTGCTGCCCCTCGTCAAGGAATACCTGCCCGAGGAGATGCTGCGTGCCATCGGTCTCCCGCCGTTGCGCGATGCGATCCGAATGGTACACCGCCCGAAGACAATTCTCGAAGGGACCCGGGGCAGGGCGCGGCTCGCTTTCGAGGAGTTGCTGTTCGTTCACATCCTGCACAGGCGGGCGAACGCGCTCAAGAGACAGAAGAGAAGCGGCATCGCCTTTCAAAATCGCCGTGAGCTAACTACCGCGCTCAAGGCAGTGCTCCCTTTCAAGCTCACGGACGCGCAGACCGGCGCTGTGCGTGAGATCGTTGGCGACATGATGAGTGACCGCAAGATGCACCGCCTGCTCCAGGGGGATGTCGGAAGCGGCAAGACGATCGTCGCCCTCTTCGCGTCGCTGCTGGCAATGGAGAATGGCTATCAGGCCGCCATCATGGCCCCTACCGAGCTGCTCGCCGAGCAGCACATGAGAACTTTTTCGACGCTGCTGGAGCCGCTTGGGATCGAGCCTGTCCTTGTGACGGGCAGCCTCAATGCGCGCGCAAGAAAACTCGCCGCGGAAAAACTTGCGGGCACCGAGCCGGTGCTCGCAGTCGGAACGCACGCGCTGGTTCAGGACTCGGCCGTCTTCGGCCGGTTGGGATTCGTGACAATCGACGAGCAGCACCGCTTCGGGGTGGAGCAGCGGGCCGCGATATCCGCCAAGGGAGATTCACCCGACATCCTCCTGATGAGCGCGACACCCATACCTCGCTCGCTCGCTCTTACGGTTTACGGTGACCTCGATGTGAGCACACTGGACGAGCGTCCGGCCGGCAGACAGCCGGTCACGACCGTGATGCGCCCTGAATCGGCGCGTGATCGGGTACTCGAATTCGTCGCTCGCGAGACGGAGAAGGGCCGCCAGGCGTATGTGGTTTACCCGGTGATCGAAGAGTCCGAGAAGACTGATCTCAAAGCGGCGACGACCATGTACGAGCAATTGTCTGCCGGTCCCTTTGCGGGCAGAGTCGTCGGCCTGATCCACGGACGCGTGCCCGCCGATGAACGAGAGACCATCATGCGCGCGTTCCGCGACGCAAAGATCGATGTGCTCGTTTCAACGACCGTCATCGAGGTCGGGATCGATGTGGCGAACGCTACGGTCATGCTGGTCGAGCATCCCGAGCGGTTCGGTTTGTCGCAGCTTCACCAGCTAAGAGGGCGCGTCGGACGAGGCGCCGAGGCTTCCTATTGCATACTCCTTGGCAACGTGGGAGACGAAGCGGCGGAGCGGCTCAAGATCTTCGTCGACACCGACGATGGTTTCGAGATCGCGCGCGCCGACTTGAGGCTTCGCGGGATGGGCAACCTGTTCGGCCAGGAACAGAGCGGTGAGGCGACGTTCAGAGTGGCGGACCCCGTGCGGGATGAGGACCTCAACATCCAGGCACGAAGGGCGGCGGAGGAGCTGCTCGAGCGCGATCCGGAATTGACGGCGAAGGGGAACGCGGGCATCCGCAACGTGCTGAGCGCGCGCTATTCGCGCGCGCTCGATTTGTTCAGAGTAGGTTGATGCCCGTGGCCGTCGTTAGCAGCCGGTCAGCGTCGAGCGACGCCCGCAGTGGATCCTAGTTACTCGGGTTAGCGAGCCGCTTCTTGATCCGGTCAAGCTCGGCGCTGACTTTGGCGAGCTCTTCTTTGCTCTTCGCCAGCTGGTCCTTGAGAGATGCGATCTGCTCGTCGCGCGACTTGGTGACGACGACTACTGTATCCTTCCCCTGAGCCGGCGTCACCGCGGTATCGACGGACGCCAACCTTGTGCGGTTCGCAATCCGCTGTGCGACTGCAGCGGTCTGCCGCAGCACACTCGCCTCGTTGCGATACCACCCATCCGGGTTCTCGGAGAGGTAACGGTCGAGCGCCACGATTCCCGCGTCCAGTGAGCTGCGGTCGTTGGCGGGATCGATCAGATACACAGCTTTCCAGTATGCCGCTTCCTTTGCCTCGCGCGTGTCCGGATGGGTACGCACGAATTCATCGAGAATCCTGTCAGCCGCCAAATAGCTGCCGGCGGCCACATTCGCGCGCGCGCGGACCAACGCCGTGTCCCAGTCGCTCTGCCGAACAGGATCGAGCGCTTGCACGTGTGCGCACGCTAGCGCCAATAACAAAACAAAAAGCGGAACACCCTTTCTCATCCTACAACCTCGGGCCCTTGGGGAGTCTCACGATGTAATTTCGCACCCGGCGCCTCGATTGGCATTGTAACTACAAACGTTGTTCCCAGTTCCACGCGACTCTCCACGCTTATGTGGCCGCCATGCGCCTCGACGATTTCTTTGGCAATCGCCAGGCCTAAGCCGGTGCCTTTGCTGGCGGCCGCCGCCTGATTGCCGGCCTGGAAGAACTTGTCAAAAATGTGCGGCAACTCAACCGGGTCAATGCCGACTCCCGAGTCGGCGACCATGATCGTCAGGGTCTCACCGTCGCGGGCGACCGTGAGCGCCACCTTCCCGCCGCGCGGGGTGAACTTGAAGGCGTTCGAGATCAGATTGCCGAGCACTTCGTTGATCCGGTCCTCGTCCCAGAAGACCTTGTCAGGGAGACCGGGGCGGTGATCGACCGAGAACGCGATGTCGCGCTGGGCGGCGAGCACCGAGAACGAGCTCTCAAGTGTCCTCAACAGCCTTTGAAGGTCCACCTCGCGCACCTCGAGCTTCCCGCCGCTCGCCTCGAATCTGCTGATATCGAGCAGCCGCTTGACGAGTCTGGTGAGGCCATTCGCCTGCTTCCGGATTGTCTCGAGTATTTCTTTCTGGCTCGGCGTCAGGTTCCCGTAGATGCCTTCCTGGAGGAGCTCGAGGTACCCGATGATGACGTTTATGGGCGTCTTGAGCTCGTGAGACGCCACTCCCACGAACTCCGCCCGCAACCGTTCCAGCTC
Source organism: Gemmatimonadales bacterium (assembly GCA_038316775.1). GTDB lineage: Bacteria > Gemmatimonadota > Gemmatimonadetes > Gemmatimonadales > Gemmatimonadaceae > UBA4720. Next base: position 61,754 of record JBBQAV010000002.1, read on the forward strand.
GGAGAGCTTTCGCGCCATTCGCTGGTAGCTCGCCGCGAGCCGCCCGAACTCGGTAGCCTGATTCTTCGGGAGTGTTAGCTGGTGGGTCAGATCGCCCTCGGCAATCGCGTGCATGCCACGCTCGAGTATGTAGATGGGGCCGCTGATCGATTTCATCAGCCACACGCCGATCACGAGCGCGACCAACAGCGCGATGACCAAGGAGATCGCCACCAATCGCTCGGCGTTGAGCGTCTCGCTCGTGGCATCCGCCACCCGCTGTCGTGTTCTGCTTCGGAGTGTGGTAGCGCTCGCGCCGAGCGTGCTGTCGACCGCTGAGATCGCAGGACGCGTCCGCTGCTGTGATATCATCTCGGCGATCGTGCTCCTGCCGGCGGCGGCCTGCTCGTATTCATCCCGGGCCGCGGAGCGCAGCGAGTCGAGCGATGCGCGTATCTGCGAGGCCGAGAGGTCTAGGCGGTAGCGGTCGAGCGAGTCCGTCAGCGATACGAGACCGTCGATCTCGCCCTGCATGCGCGTCGCGCTCTTCTGATCATGAATGAACAGCAGCGCGTCCTCGGCGCGTCGCGCGTCGTCGGTGCGCTCGCGGAAGGAGCCAAGCAGCAGCGAAGCCGCAAATTCGCGGTCGCGCAGCAGCCTGCTCGTCTCGTATAGATGCTCGAGAGACCTGAGCGAGATCAGCAGCGGCACGATCAGCACGGCCGCGATCGCGAACAGGCCCCACCCGAGGCGGGCGCGCAGAGTCATGTCAGAGTTTTGGAGTGTGGCAAGCCAATAAAATTACCGTTCGCCACAGGTAGACGGAATCGCGACGCGCTGATAGTCTCCTGTCCTATGACACCCAATTCGATTTCCGGTACCCGCCGGCTTTGCGCCCGCGGACTCCTGTTTGGCGTCTTCGTGCTCGCCTGCGTCGTGCCTGGTGCTGCATTGTCGCAGGCGAATGAGCCACAGCTGTCCCAGCTCGAACGACGGATTCGCGACTACGTCCGCGCCCACCAGGTGGAACAGATCACTTTCCTGGAGAAGGCAGTCAACATCAGCAGTGGGACTTTCAATCTCGCCGGCGTTCGCGAGGTCGGCAGGCTCTTCGAGCCCGAGTTCCGTTCGCTCGGCTTCGAGCCGAGCTGGATCGCGCTGCCGGACGCAGTGGGCCGCGCGGGCCATCTGTTCGCCGAGCGGAAGGGCACGAAGGGCAAGCGCCTGCTTCTGATCGGTCACCTCGACACCGTCTTCGAGGGCGAAGGCGAGCGGTTCGTCCGGCTCGACACGCTTGCGGCCGGTGCGGGGAGCTCGGACATGAAGGGCGGCGACGTAGTGATCCTGTACGCGCTCAGGGCCCTCCAAAGCGTAGGCGCTCTCGACAATACGAGGATCATCGTCGCGCTCACGGGTGACGAGGAGGATGCCGGTCCTTTGCACCTCCTGTCACGGAAGCCCCTGATCGATGCCGCGAAGCGGAGCGATGTTGCTCTCGCGTTCGAGGAGGACGCGGGGAAGGGCACCGTCGCGAGACGTGGAATGAGCGGGTGGCAGCTCGTCGTGAGCGGGCGTCAGGCCCATTCTTCGGGGATTTTCTCTCCCGGGTCCAGTTACGGCGCGATCTATGAGGCGGCGCGAATTCTGAATGCCTTTCGGGAGAAGCTGTCGAACGAGCAGTACCTGACGTTCAACCCCGCTGTGATCGTGGGCGGCACGGATGTGAGCTACGATTCGACCAAAATCTCCGGCACGGCGGCGGGCAAGGACAACATCATCGCGCCGCGAGTTTTCGCCCGCGGTGATCTCCGCTTCATCTCCCAGGACCAGCTGTTGAAGGCCCGCGAGGCAATGAGCCTGATCGTCGCCGATCATCTACCGGGGACAGTTGCGACGATAACGTTTGAAGATGGGAATCCCGCCATGCCGCCGACCAAAGGGAATCTCGCGGTCCTCGCGGTCGAGGACTCGGTAAGCCGGGCGCTTGGCCAGGGCCCCGTGGAAGCGCTCGACCCCGGCAAGCGTGGCGGTGGTGATATCTCCTACATCTCCGAGTACGTTGATGCTCTCGACGGACTCGGGGTGAAGGGAATGAGGTCGCATACTCCGGACGAGCGCGTGGACCTTCGATCATTGGGGCCAGCGACGGAGCGGGCCGCTATCCTCATCTATCGCTTGACGCACTCCGACCGCCCGGCCTCGCGGAGTAAATAGCCAAACAAAAAAACGGCACGTCACGAACTCGAGACGTGCCGCTTTTTCCGTTCAGGACTCTACTCAGTATCCTGGATTCTGCGTCAGGTTTGGCGCTGTATCGATTTCGCCTTGCGGTATCGGCAACAGCGTCTGGAATGCCGGCACGCCGAGAGCAATCGCAGCTCCAGTGCGGACCAGGTCAGGCCACCTGTCGCCTTCGAACGCAAGCTCCAGACGACGCTCGCGCGCGACTGCAGCCAACACGCCGGCCTGGGTAAGACCGGTAGTCGGGTCGGCAGTCAAACCCGCGCGTAGGCGGAGCCGATTGTACTCGGCAACCGCCTCCGGAAGGCGGCTCAAACGCGCGAGAGCTTCCGCACGGATGAGAATCACTTCACCAAGGCGGATGACGTGGACGTCCTCGTCCCCCCCAGGGTTCCTGAATTTTGCAGCGTATGTACGAGTTCCTGCGCGGGCAATCGACCAGATCCCTCGTCTGTCAACGGGATTGTAAGTGGCGATGTTGCCGCCCGAAGCAGGGTCGAACGCCGCAATGATTCCGGCAGTGCCAGTGGTCGGCGCTACTTCGTACCTTCCGCCCAGCGCTTTGGGTAAATAATAGAAGCTCAGCGACTGGCTCTGTGTCGGCGTAAACTGCACCCTGAGAATATCCTCAGTGGTGTTGCTGCCGGTGGCCTCGAACAGATCGCTGAAGTTGGGTGCCAGGGTGTAGCCCATGGCCTCGACGCTCGCCGCCGCGGCCTCGGCACCCGCGTAATCGCCCTGGTATAGTCGCACACGTGCTTCCAGGGCTGATGCCGCCGCGAGCGATGCTTGCCGTGTCTGGGACCTGCCGGCCGTTATCTCCTGCTTGGCCGCCGTGAGGTCAGCCAGGATCTGGGTGTAGACCGCGGCCGCTGTCGCGCGGGTGATGGTGCTGGCATCAGCAGCGGTCTGCACTGGCTCCAGGCGTAGCGGAACGTCGCCCCACAATCTCACCAGATTGTGGTAGTTGAGCGCTCTGAGAAAGTGTGCCTCGCCCATGATTTCGGCCTTTTCCGCCGCGGGCAGGTCCGCAACGCTGGGCACTTTCTGAAGGATCTCATTGTCACGATTGATCGCATCGTACAATCCGTTCCAGACCGCTGTCACCGAAAAGTTGTCCGCTCGCAATGCGTTTGCGTCGGCTTCAGCGTAGTCGTCGAAGGTTCCGACGAACCTCAGGTTGTCGGAAAGCAGCTCGGTCCAGTCCACCATTCGATGACCGTACATACGGGTGGACTGGAGCGCGGCGTACGCACCTGTCAGCGCCGCGCGAGCTCCAACCGCGTCGGCAATTGCAGTCTCCGATGGGACAGAGCTTGTGGGCGGCACATCGAGCACGCTGCTGCACGCACCCAGACCGACCGCGGTAAGTAGTAGCAATGATCTAATTCGCATGGTTTGAAGTATCCGGGGGTTAGTGTGTCGCATGAGATAATCCCCTACCATTCGCCGCTCACGCCCACCATCCAGGTGCGCGCCAGCGGATAAGAGTAGAATTCGGTGCCGAGCGAAGTGTTGGACCCTGATCCGTTGCTGTTCACGTCGGGATTGTACCCCTTGAACTTCGTCCAGGTGTGAAGGTTGCGGCCCGTGACATAGAGCCGCGTATTGTCCATTCCGGTGTAGCGCTTGAAGCCGCTTGGCACTCGAAATCCGAGCGTCACCTCCTGAAGTCTCGCATATGAGCCAGGCTCCATCCATCTCGATGAACCGATGTACGCCAACGAGTTCCCATCCCAACTTGGCCGCGGCTCGTCCGTGATGTCCCCCGGCTGCTGCCACCGCCTCAACACGTCGGCGAATTTGTTGTCGCGGAAGAATCCGCCGTCGTCGGCGAATGCCCGGATGCCGTTATAGATCCTGTTGCCGCCGCTGAACTGAAGAGCGGCCCGCAAGTCCAGGTTCCGGAATGAGATGCTGTTGCCGAATCCTCCGAAGTACGTCGGCTGGGGATTGCCGACAACAACCCGGTCGTCGGAGTTGACGGCGCCGTCCCCGTTCAAGTCGAGGTACGTTGCGTCGCCCGTAGCTGGATCGACTCCCGTGAAGCGGAGAGTGTAAAACGATCCAATGGGCTCACCGACTATGACGCCATTGATGGCGTCAATCCCGGTGAAGATCGGCTGACCACCATAGAGAGCCGTGACTTTGTTCCGGTTGGTGGAAATATTGAAATTGCTCTGCCATGAGAAGCTGCCGCTGCCGTTGCCACGGACATTCTCGGTGGTGAGCTCGAACTCGAAGCCCTTGTTCTCAATGCTGCCGACGTTGTCGGTGAAAGTGGTGAAGCCGCTCGTCGCGGTGACGGGCCGCGAAACGAGCAGGTTAGAGGTCTTCTTGCTGTAGTAGTCTCCGACCAGTCCGATTCGACCATCGAACATCGTCCAATCGAAACCGACATCCTGCTCTTTGGTCTGCTCCCACTTCAGATCGGGATTGGCCAGGTTCGTGGGAGAAATTCCCGCGGCCTTGCCGTAGTTCGCCGAGCCGTAGGTTGCGCGATAGGTGTTGTTGCCGATTCCCTGGTTGCCGGTCGTTCCAACACTTCCGCGCAGCTTGATAGAGCCGAGCCGGGAAAGACCACTCAACATCGGCTCCTGCGTAATGACCCATCCTACTGATAACGCCGGGAAAAAGCCGTACTTGTTGTTCGGACCGAATTTCGACGATCCGTCGGAGCGGAAGCTCGCGCTCATCAGATATCGATCTGCCAGATTGAGATTAGCTCTGGCGAAATAAGAGACGAGGTTGTTCGCCCCGCGGCGGGCATCGTATACGGTTACCGTAGTTGCGTTGCCAACATCGTGGAGCGCGGGGCTGCTGAAGCCCGTGCCTTCCACGAAGTTGAGCTCCGTACGATTGCGCTCGGTGCTCGCGCCAAGCGTTGCGGTCAGGGTGCCTCTGCTGCTCCCGGACCACGGTGTGAGCGTGAAGAAGCCCTCACCCAGGAATCTGTTCCCGGTATTGTAGCCGGAAGAGGCATCGCCGCCGACGCCGCCATTCTCGTCAACGACGAGAGGCGAGCCCCAAATTCTCTCATGAAGCACCAGCTGATCACCGGCCACTCTACCAGTGAACTGGAGCCAGTTCAGAAGATTGTAGCGACCTTCCACATTCGCGAGCGCGCGCTGTGTCGTAGTTGGGTTGTAGTCGAACGCCGCAATGGCAAGCGGGTTGGTGTATTGAAGTCCATTGGAATCGTTGGTGCTGAAAGCGCCCGTCGCGTCGCGGATTGGAACATTCGGCTGCTCGGCGATCGAGTTTGGCACAATTCCGCTGATGGTGTTGTCTCCGACTACGCGATAGTTGATCTCGCGCGAGAGAGCAAGTGAGGCCTTGAGCGCAAGACGATCGGTCGCATCGACGTCGATGTTTGCTCTTCCGCTCGCCCGGTTGTACGCCGAAGCGAGGGCGACCCCGTCCTGGCCAAAGTAGGATCCGGAGAGGAAGTACCTGACGCGCCCGCTGCCACCAGAAAATCCGAGGTTGGCATCTCTCACCGGTGCGGTGCGGAACACAGCCGACTGCCAGTCGGTGCTGATCTGGTCAGCAACGCCAACCTCGAAACCCGTGGCGGCAATCTCTGTCGGGGTGTAGCCATCGTTCGTCATGCCTTCCGCCATATAGGCCACGTACTGCGGGCCGGTCAGCATGGGAAGCTTCTTCTCCACCTTTTGCCAACCCGTGTAAGCATTGAACGTGATGCGGTTGGAACCCGAGATGCCCCGCTTGGTCGTGATAAGCACCACACCATTCGACGCGCGTGAGCCATAAATGCCGGCCGATGCCGCGTCCTTGAGGATCGTGATTGTCTCGATCTCGTCTGGATTGAGATTTGTCACGGCCGTCATATCCTGGCCGCCCATGCCCACCTGCGAAAAGTCGTCCGTTTGAATGGGCGCGCCGTCCACGACGTACAGCGGCTGATTGCTCGCGGTAATGGATGACGATCCTCTGACCCGAACTGAAATCCCGTTTCCTGGGTTGCCCGCGTTCTGAGTCACCTGTACGCCCGATGCCTTGCCCTGGAGCATTGCATCGACTCCCGCGATGGGAGAATTGCGAATGTCTGCTGCCGACACCGTCGTGAGTGCGCCAGTGACCTCGGATCGATTGCTCGAGCCATATCCGACCACTACGACCTGCGAAAGCGTCGTGATCACCGGCCGGAGGGTTACGTCTCGCGTCACTATCGTCCCGCCACCGACAGTCACCGGGACAGTGGCCTGCGCGTACCCGATGCGCTGAATACGCAGCGTCGCTGGTCCTTCGGGAACACCCGTGAGCGTATACGCGCCCGCGGTGTTGGTCGTCACGGCGCGGTTGGTTCCGACCAGCTGAACCTGCGCTCCAGCCACCGGCTGCTGCGAGGTGGAGTCGAGCACGGTTCCGCGCAAGGTTCCGGTTCCCTGGGCGATTGCGGCCCTCATGGGTTGAAACGCCAGCGCAACGACGAAGCACAAACTCCAACCAATTCTCAACTTCTTCATCATCCCTCCTCCGTTGGAATTGCGGTTTACTGCACGGGCGCCTGGGTGGGCCCGGTGTTGCCGATAAGATGTGCTGCGGATCAGTCTCTTGCAGCCGGAAGCGATGCCTCACCGCTGCGCGGATCGTAGGTGCTCCCGGCCGGGAGCACCGAGATGCGAACATTCACCGCACCGAGGGAAGGTGCGGTGCCGGGTGTAATTCGTGAGTTTCGAGCGTTCACTGTCATGACAGCGCTCCTCCCCGTCACCACCCATTGCCCGGCGGGCGTAACCTTGAGCGCGGTACCCTCATCGATTCCGACGCCGAGCAGCGATGGACGCTCCAGGACGACGCTGATCAATCGGTTCTCACGCTGGCGCCGTATAAATGCTGATCGACGATCGCGCTGTGAATGAAGCCCAAGCCGGGAATTATCTCGATCGCCCGGCGCGCGATGCGCGAAAAAGAGCCCGAATCGACCGCGGTGCTCGATCCCGGCCAATACTGGTTGCCGGTAATCATCGAATCGCTCATCTCCGCCGGGAAACCAGATTCTCGTCGCAGTCGACAGCTTGCGAACCAAAGAGTCATCGTCCGCGTGCGCGCGCGTGAAATTCAGAACGAATGCGTGGGCGCCGAGGCTATCGAGCTCTGCTTTCTTTTCCGCGCCGGTCGCGACGGCGTCGGAAGTTGCCATCGGCAGTATGGCGATCCGTGCCTTGCCCGGTCCCCCGGCGAGCTCGACGAAGCGACGAACCAGCTCGGGTGCGAATGTGAGCGCACGGACAAGAATCACACGGCGGTGCGTCACGACACCACAGCCGATTTCCGGTCGGCCGACGCGCTCATCATCGATGGTGATGCTCCCAGACGTCGGGAGACTCGGTTGGCGGCACGACAGAGCTTTGGAATCAGAGTCCGCCTGCGCGTTGGTCCAAGACGCGTTCCGGGACCGTTGATGCTCAGGGCCGCGACGACGAATCCGAGATGATTCCGTATTGGCGCCGCCATGGCCACGAGTCCAGGCTCGAGCTCATCGACCGCTATCGCGTACCCCTGCCGCCTGACACGCTGCAGCTGGCGCTCGAGATCGGACCGCGTCGTGATTGTTTTCCCCGCCAGCTTCGCAAGGCGGGGAAGGGCCGGCCTCCGTTGTGCGAGCGCGAACAGCACTTTTCCGGTCGACGTCGCGTGAACGGGCCAGCTCCGTCCGATTTCGGGGGTTGCTCCGAAGAGGAACCGGCCCTGCACCTCGTCGAGGACCAGCACTTCGCCGCCGGCAAGGATCTCGAGCGTCGCCGTTTCTCCCGACTCCTCCATGAGCCGCACCAACTCGCTGTGTGCTGTGGCGCGAAGGTCCGTCGTGGAGAGGGCGGATGCACCTAGAGAAATCACCTCCGGGCCAAGCCGGTACGTCCCACTCGCGCCGTCGCGCGCCACCATGCCTTCGGTCTCGAGTGCGCTGAGGAGCCGAAAAACTGTCGCCTTGCTCAGCCCGGTTTTGCTCCCGAGCTCGGTCACGCCGTACGCATTGGCGGAGCGCCCCAGGGTTTTGAGGACGCTGATCGCGCGGGCTACTGCTCGCGTACCCGAGAGCGGTCGCAGATTGGAACGCTGTTTCATAATTGGCCGCTACAATGTTTTACACTGCAGAGCTTGTCAAGAGATTTCATTCGATTTGCGCGTCTGAAAAAGGCTGACTCAGCATCGCGGTTGACACTGCCTATTGAATGCTTCTACCTTGCCGCCCGAGCCCTCCTCCTACTCCCGCACCATGACCGCCCCTTTTTCGCGAATCTCCGAGCTACCATCACATTCCGGCCAGTCAGCTCGAGTACGCGGCTGGGTGACGCACCTCCGATCGTCGGGCAAGGTAGCGTTCGTCGTGATGCGCGACGGGACGGGGCTGCTTCAGGCGGTGCTCGTGAAGAACGCAGTCTCGCCGGAGACCTGGGAGCGCTTCGGCAAGCTGACGCAGGAGACTTCCATCGAAGTCGAGGGGGAAGTCCGCCCCGATGCCCGCTCGCCGGGAGGATTCGAGCTTGCCGTCAAAGAGCTCTCGATATATGGCGCGAGCCCGATCGACTATCCGATACAGCCGAAAGAGCACGGCATCGACTTCCTTCTCGACAACCGGCATTTCTGGCTGAGGACGCCGCGCCAGCGCGCGATCGCCAGGATCAGGAGCGAGGTCGAGCAGGCGATCAGGGATTTCTTCTACGAGCGCGAGTTCACGCTCGTCGATACTCCGATCCTTACGGCGGCGATTGGGGAGCGGAGCGGCCTGTTCGGGACCGAATACTTCGACGAGGGCACAGCCTACCTCGCCCAAACCGGACAGCTTTACGGCGAAGCGGCGGCTGCCGCGCTGGGCAAGATATACTGCTTCGGTCCCACGTTTCGCGCCGAGAAATCCAAGACGCGCAGGCATCTCACCGAGTTCTGGATGGTCGAGCCCGAGGTCGCGTTCAATGACTCCGACGACAACATGCGGCTACAGGAAGAGTTTGTCTCGTACCTCGTCGCCCGGGTGCTCGAGCGCCGGCAGCCCGAGCTGAAGGAGCTCGAGCGGGACGTCTCAAAGCTCGAAAAAATCAAAGCTCCTTTTCCCCGCATCGACTACAGCGATGCGGTAGGAATCCTCCAGGCGAAAGGAAGCTCGGTGAAGTGGGGCGACGACCTCGGGGCCGAAGACGAATCCCTGCTGGTCGAAGATCACGACCGGCCGGTGTTCGTCTACAACTATCCAAAGGAAGCGAAGGCGTTCTACATGAAGGAGAATCCCGCCGACCCGCGCACGGTGTTGTGCGATGATCTGCTGGCGCCGGAAGGTTACGGCGAGATCATCGGCGGCTCCCAGCGCGAGGACGACCACGACAAGCTGCTGGCGAGGATCAAAGAGGAGGGGCTACCGGTGGATGCCTACAACTGGTACCTCGATCTCAGGAAGTACGGTACGTTCGTCCACTCGGGCTTTGGGTTGGGACTCGAGAGGACCGTGGGATGGATCTGCGGAATCCATCACATCAGAGAGGCGATTGCTTTCCCGCGGACTATGAACCGCTTGCGGCCGTGATCTTCGGTCAGGCGTGCATTTACCAAAACTCTAGCGCGGAGTAGCGCGATGGGAACCGAGCAATATCACGAGCCGGCGAGCGAGCTCTCGGCGAAAACCAGAACCTTCGCGCGCATGATCACTTCTCTCATCGAAGAGGCGGAAGCGATCGGGTGGTACGAGCAGCGGCTGTCGCTCGAGAAGGATCGAGACGCGAAAGCCATCATGCGGAACGCCCAGCAGGAGGAATTCAAGCATTTCGGGATGGACCTCGAGTTTCTCCTGCGTAAGAAGCCGAAGTGGCGCGAACTCATGAAGGGGATCCTCTTCCAGACAGGGGACATAGTTGAGCACGGGGAAGAGGCGGAGGAAGAAGCATCCGATTAGTATCGATGAACGCTGCATTTGCCATCTGGCGCAATGCGCGTCCACGTTGAAATTTCTTTCCTATGATGGTTCTCTCCGCACTCCGTCCGGACGCCAGTCTCTCCGAGTTCCTGACTGATCGCGCTCGCTCGGCGTCAGTGACCCGACTGACGGCGGATGCGCTCGCCGGAGCCCTCGCCTTCGGGGCGTCTGTCTGGTGGGAGCTGCCGCTGCGACTCGGTTTCGCCAGCCTGGTGGCGTGCCTGTTCTTCTACGGCGCCTGGGGACTCCTGGACCGCGTGCGCACCCGCACTGCAACGGGTCGCTTGCCGAAAGTCGTCAAGGTCCTCGATGTCCTCTGCCTCCTCAGCGCGGTACTCGGCGCCCTCCCCATTGCTGGAGTACTTCTCGCGGTGTGGGCACTCGCGTTGGGGACCTGGATCAGCTAGCAGACCAACCGCAGTAAGCGGGCAGCAGGTCGCGGGAAGCAATAAGCGGGAAGCGGGTAGTCTTCAGTTGTAGTTAAACCGAGCGGGGCTGATCAGTGCGACCCACTCTCCTCGCGCTCTTCTTTTTTCGCCTCATCCCAAAGCGCATCGAGCGCATCGAGTCCCGCGTGCGGAACGTCGATTCCTCGCTCCCCGGCCATCCGCTCGATTTGTTGAAACCTCCGCTCGAACTTCGCATTTGCCTTATCGAGCGCTATCGACGCGTGAACTCCCGCTTTGCGGCAGAGATTGACCACCGCGAACAATAGATCGCCGAGCTCCGCCTCGAGTGCGTAATGGCGGGCGTCGAGAACCGGCGGAGCGCCGGATTTTGCCGGCGGCGATTGATCGAGCTCTGATCTGACTTCGCCGAGTTCCTCCTCCACTTTTTGCGCCGGGCCTTCGACATCGGGCCAATCGAATCCAACGCCGGCTGCGCGATCCTGCAGCCGGTGGGCGCGATGCAAAGCTGGAAGGGCGGGTGGAAGTCCGTCGGCGATGCTCTTTCGCTGCTTCGATTTCATTCTCTCCCACGGCTCCTTCGCGGAGTCGCCGTAGAGATGGGGATGTCTGCCTCTCATCTTGGTGATCAGGGCTTGCGCGACATCCGCGAACGAGAATGCACCGCGCTCTTCCGCCAACACCGAATGAAAAAGCACCTGCAGCAGGACATCGCCGAGCTCTTCACGCAGGAGCGGGTCATTCTCCAATCGGATTGCGTCGTCCAGCTCGTGCGCCTCCTCGATCAGATATGGCCGAAGCGACTCATGCGTCTGGGCGGCGTCCCATTCACATCGCGCGCGGAGATCGCGCATGAATGCGAGCGTGTCGTCGAGGGAGTGTGTGGTGTCCATTCTTTGCGAGGTGGATGGCGCCATGTTTTATTGAAGGCACCCGGTGTCGGGCGTATACTACTCGCAACATAAACTAAGCATCAATGAAGCACTCTTTACTTCGCGCCAGGGTCGAGATCGATCTTGGCGCGTTGCAGCGTAATGGAGCGGCTGTCGCGCGGCGCGCGGGTGTACCGCTGCTGCCGATGATCAAGGCAGACGCCTATGGCCTGGGCGCGGCCGCGGCACTCAAAGCACTCGATGTCCTCGAGCCATGGGGATATGGAGTCGCGACGGTCGTAGAGGGTGAGGAGCTACGCGATCTTGGCGTTGTCCGCCCGGTGGTGGTGTTCACGCCGCTGATGGAACAGGATCTCATGCGTGCCCGCTCCGCGCGGCTGACGCCCACTCTCGGATTCCCAGCTGAGATCGAAGCATGGCGGCGTGCCGGCGGTGGGGCGTGGCATCTCTCCATCGACACGGGAATGAGCCGCGCCGGAATTCCCTGGCGCGAAGTGGGCGAGATCAAGCATCTCGCAGAGCTGCTCCCGCCCGAGGGCGCGTTCACTCACTTTCACTCTGCCGAGCAGGACGATGGAACGCTCGAGTCGCAGGAGAAGAGGTTCAGGGATGCTCTCGCCTCGCTCCCTTCGCGTCCGCGTCTGCTACACACCGCCAACAGCGCCGCGATCGCGCGCAAAGGCAGAAGCGACTGGGATCTCGTCCGCCCGGGGATATTTCTCTATGGCGTCGGCAGCGGAAGAAGCGCGGCGATGCAACCGGAGCCGGTGGTGAATCTGCTCGCACCGATCGTCGAGATTCGAAACCTCGAGGCCGGCGATACCGTGAGCTACGGCGCGACGCTTCGTATCGAGCGCCCAGCGAGAATTGCCACGCTCGCCGTCGGATACGCCGACGGTTATCCAAGGTCGCTCAGCAAAGCCGGCTCAGTGCTCGTAGGTGGTACGTTGGCGCCTGTGGCAGGGATGGTGACCATGGACATGACGATGATCGACGTCACGACGGTGCGCTGCGAAGTCGGAGACACCGCCACACTGATCGGGAGAGCTGGGGATACCGTGCTCACCGTCGAGCGAGTTGCCGACGATGCGGGGCTGTCACCCTATGAGCTTCTCACCGGGCTTCGATCCAGGGTTGAGCGCACCTATACCGGAGTTCAGGGTTGAAGCGCGCAGCGATCATCATCCTTGACGGCGTCGGAATCGGAGAGGCTCCGGATGCTGCGGCTTACGGCGACGCGGGGAGCGACACGCTCGGCAACGTCGCGCGCGCGTGCGGCGGTCTCGTTCTTCCGAAGCTGGAGCGCTTCGGCCTCGGAAACATTCGGGCGCTCGAGGGTGTCAAACGACGCGGTGATGCGGCGGGTGCGTGGGGCACGATGCGTCCCGCTTCGGCGGGGAAGGATAGCACGAGCGGCCACTGGGAGATTGCGGGGGTTCACCTCGACAAGCCATTCCCGACTTTTCCCAAGGGATTTCCGCGCGAAGTGACGGAGAAGTTCGCGCGCGAGACCGGCCGCGGAGTGATCGGCAATGTGGTCGGAAGCGGAACAGATGTGATCGCGAGATACGGGGACGAACAGCGCGAGACAGGCAGCTGGATCGTCTACACATCCGCCGACTCGGTATTCCAGATCGCCGCGAATGAGGAACTCATTCCTCTCGATGAGCTGTATCGCGCCTGCGAGACCGCGCGGAAAATGCTCGTTCCTCCCCATGACGTTTCGCGCGTGATAGCGCGTCCCTTCGCGGGGACGTCTGGCAATTACGAGCGTACCCCCAACCGCCGTGATTATTCGATCCAGCCTCCGTCCGAGACCATGCTCGATGCGCTCGCAAAGGCGGGGATTGCGCGAGCCGGTGTGGGCAAAGTAGACGACCTGTTCGCCGGCCGCTCCATCACCTCGCAACACACCGCATCTAACGCGGCGGGTATCAGAGGAATCAAGGATTGGCTGTCCAAGGCGGAAAGTGGGCTCCTCTTTGCCAACCTAGTAGATTTCGACCAGTTGTACGGGCACCGCAACGACGTTGCGGGGTTCTATGGTGCGTTGCGCGAGTTCGACGCGGCACTGCCTTCCATCACATCGCGGCTAAAAGAGGACGATCTGCTGTTCATTACGGCCGACCACGGCAACGACCCTACAACACCATCCACGGACCACACGCGAGAGCGCGTCCCGTTGCTCGCTGGCGGGATGCGGGTGGTGCCTCGCGACCTTGGCGACCGCGACACCTTCTCGGATCTGGGCGCGACCGTTGCGGAATGGTTCGGACTCTCGTTCCGGGGTCGTGGCAAATCGTTTCTGTCCGAGCTGGTAGTTTGATGAGCCGGAAGTCGAAGCAAGACACCTCCCTTCGGGAGGCCGCTCTGCGCGCTCTGGATAATGCCTACGCGCCCTACTCGAACTTTCGGGTTGGCGCGGCGCTGCGGACTCGGAGCGGTGAGCTCGTCATCGGCTGCAACATGGAGAACTCGGCTTACGGGCTCGCGATCTGCGCGGAAACCCTTGCGGTGGCCTCTGCTGTCTCACAAGGACTTACTGAGTTCGATGAGATCGCGATCGCGACGGAAGACAGTGAGCCGACTCCACCGTGCGGCGCCTGCAGGCAGGTGCTGAACGAATTCGCGCCGAACATCAAGATTTCCAGCTACACACGCGATGGCCAGGAAGCAACGTGGACTCTCGACGAGCTGCTTCCGCACGCCTTCGTGCTTCACCAATCACGTGGAAGGACGTAGTGACGCTTTCGTCATTTTTACCGCGAGTGCTGGCAGTCGCGGTTTTGTTCATTTCAATCTCGTCGTGTTCAGAGAATCTCGACAGCTCGGGGGTTTGCAAGGTGCTGTGCCCCCCAATCGGCGGCGAGGTGAAAAACGTCACCATCGATGCCGTCGTCGTCGATACTACAGTGCCGTCACTTTCCGGATTGGGAAGCGAGCCCGGGCTTTTGCTCGCAGAGCGGGGCGACACACTCGATACGCGCGTGATCATCCGGTTCGACTCGCTGCCCGGGACGTTCCTTCCGACGGGCGATACCGCGCGCCCAATCAGGAGTGTCGACAGCGCGTACATCCAGCTCCGCATCGACACGCTTTCCATAAAGGGCGCCGAGCCCGTGACGATCGAGGCGTACGACGTTGACACCACCGCGGCCGACACGTCGACGACGGCGGTGCTCGCCCTGTTCAGGCCCGATCGCTTCATCTCGTCGCAGACGTTCGGGCGTGCTGAGCTTAAGGATACCGTGAAGTACTTCGTCTCGAACGCCGCTCTTCTCGCCAAGATTCAGGGTAGGACGCCGCTCCGCGTCGGACTGCGCGCGACAGGGATCGGATCGTCCCAAATGCAGATCAGATCCACGGAGACCGGAAACGGGCCGGTGCTGTTCTTCCGGGCAACGCCGGACACCAACACTAAACCGTTGGCTGTCGCGCCCTTTTCAAAGACTCCCGTTGGAGAGCCAATCGTCGCGGCCAGTCTCGCGGACTATACGGTAATTGCCAAAGCTCCTCCGTCCGGCTCGCCAGCCGATCTTGTGACCGGCGGGTTGCCCGCGCGCAGGATCTACCTCCGGTTCGACATACCGTCGAGCATCATCGATTCGCAGACCGTCGTGCGCGCGACGCTGCTCTTGAATCAGCTTCCAAATTCCGCGCTCGATCCGACCGATACCCTCCAGCTTCTGCCTCACGTGGTACTTGCCGGGAAAGTCGTAACCGATCCGGTTAAGGCGGCGCAAATCATCGCGGCCATCACTGTCGACACTCTAAGGCTTGCCCCGGGAGGTGCGGGTCTCAGGGAGATAGAGCTGGCCAGTGCGTTCTCGCTCTGGCGAACGCAGAAGCCCGACGTGCTTCCGCGGGCGATCGTTCTCCGAACGGTTTCAGAGGCGAACTCTCCCCTCGAGTTACGGTTCTCGTCCAGCGAAGACATTGCTGCCCTGCGTCCGCGGCTCAGGATCAGCTACACTTCACAAGTTCCGCTGAGGCTCCCGTGATGCGCAAAATCTGGTTTGCGTCAGCCCTGCTCGTCATGATCTCCGTCGCTTCTCGCGTAGAAGCGCAGGGCGCACTCAGCCTTCAGGGTCTTGGATTTCCTCCCGGCCAGCTGAGTGCCCGCGCTGAAGGGACGGGCGGCGGGGTCGCTGATTTCGATGCGCTGAGCCTTGTTTCGCCGGCCTCGATCGCCGGTGTTGGATCGTCAACACTCTTCCTGCAATACTCTCCTGAATTCAGGCGGGTCACCACATCGTCGGGAAGCGCGAAGACGACTACCGCCAGATTTCCTCTGGTGTCGGGTGTGCTGCCGATGGGGCAGGCTTGGACCTTTGGACTCAGCTCCTCGACGTTTCTGGATCGTTCATCCGAGACAAGCCTGATACGCAGGGAAGTAGTCGGTGGGACTCTCGACACAGTCAACGTCACCGAGCGCCTCAAGGTGCTGGGCGCCATAAACGATGTGAGGCTGGCGCTGGCGTGGGCTGCCACGCCGGTCTTTCGGATCGGAGTTGGGGCTCACGTATTTACCGGCAGCAACCGCACGGCGTTCTCCCGGCTATTTCCGGACAGCTCGAAGTACATCAGCTCCGCCCAATCGTCGCGTATCAGCTACGCCGGTTTCGCCGGCTCTCTTGGTCTGGAGTACCATCCCTCCCGCGCGATCGGGTTCGCGGTCTCGGGGCGTAAAGGTGGGGACCTGCGTGCCGAGGATGGAGACACGACTATCGGGAAAGCGACTCTTCCGGACCACTACTCGGCTTCTTTGACCTTTGAAGGAATCACCGGAGCCACGATTTCCGCGCGCGTCGCCCACGACGCATGGAGCTCGCTCAGCTCGCTTTCCTTTTCGGGAATCCAGGCTTTCGATGGCTGGGACAGCGGGGTGGGAATCGAGGCTACCGGACCGCGGCTCATGCAGCGAATCATCACGGTGCGCGCCGGAGCTCGGTTTCGCACGCTTCCATTCGGCGTGAACGGTGAGAAGGTATCTGAGACATCGTTTGCGGCGGGATTCGGGGCACCGCTCACCCGCGAGCGCGCGAGCTTCGACTTCGCGATTCAGCGCGCCAGCCGAAGCGCCGGTTCGGACATCAAGGAGCGCGGGTTTATCCTGAGCTTTGGTCTGAGGGTGTCCCCCTGATATGGCTGAGACGGGCAACGCCAGGCCCGAGGTAATACTCGTCGCCGACGACATTCCCGCCAACGTCGAGCTCCTGCTCGACCAGCTGAACAGCCTCGGCTACGACACGATCACCGCAGTGGACGGACCGTCCGCGGTTGCGGCGGCGTTTGAGCAGCATCCCGACCTTTGCATTCTCGATGTGTCGATGCCCGCTGGCGATCTCGGGGTCGATGACCGCTCGGCGGGTTTCGAGGTCTGCCGGCGGATCAAACGCGACCCTCGTACGTCCCGCATTCCAGTGATCTTCGTGACCGCGCTCAACGATACGAGCGATCGTGTGCGCGGCATCGAGGCGGGTGGAGACGATTTCCTCACCAAGCCTCACAACCGGCTCGTGCTTGGCGCGCGCGTGCGGAGTCTGCTCAAGCTGAAGGCCGCGACCGATGCGCTCGAGGACAGCCTGCGCAAGCTGCGTGAGCTCGAGAAGGTCCGCGACGACCTGATGAAGATGATCGTGCACGACCTGAAGACCCCGCTCACATCCGTCCTTGCGACGCTGGAGATGCTTGCCGACGGCGACTTCGGCCAGGTGAGCATGCCGCAGCTGGCCGCGATCGGAGACGTGGAGTCGAAATCCGAGGATCTGCTCGCGCTCATCGACGACATCCTGGAGGTTGCCAGGATCGAGGAGACGAGCATCTCGCTCACCCTTGCGCCGATCGCCCCGGGAGCCCTGCTCGCCGAGCTGGTGCACGAGTGGGATCACCGGTTTCAGCAGGAGCAGGCCACAGCTTCGGTCTCGGTCGCCGATGATGCGCCCGTGTTTGCGGGCGACAAAGGCCTCATCAAGCGCGTCTTCTCGAACCTCATTCAGAACGCGCTGACGCACTCCTCCCATGCCGTTCGCCTCGAGCTGAGCGCGCGGCGCGCGGGGCAGGGAGTCCTGTTCACCGTGAGCGACAACGGACCCGGAATCCCGTCGGAATACCACGAAATCATTTTCCGCAAATTCGGCCAGGTCGAGATGCCGCGTAGCCCCCGCACGCGAAGCTCTGGACTTGGTCTCACCTTTTGCAAGCTCGTGGTGGAAAGACATCGCGGCCGCATCTGGGTGAAGAGCGCTGAGGGGGAGGGAAGCTCATTTTATGTCGAGCTTCCGACGGATCCTGCGACAGTTGAGACCCCGCGCTCCGGAGTACCGGTAGTGGTCGCGAGCGGTGCGAACATCCGCTAGGCGCTTATCTTAAGCCAATGATCCCAAGTCCTCGACCCACGGTCTACATAGAGACCTACGGTTGCCAGATGAACGTCAGCGATACCGAGCTCATGCTCGGCAAACTGGTTGAATCCGGTTATGAGTCCGTCGCACAGCCGGACAGCGCCGACGTCATCCTCATCAACACCTGTGCGATCCGCGAGCATGCTGAACAGCGCGTGATCGGCCGGCTCGGAGAAATGAAGAGCAGGATGAAAAGCGGCGCGGTGGTGGGAGTCACCGGCTGCATGGCGCAGCGGCTCGGATCGCAGCTTCTGGATCGGTTGAAGCACGTGAGCCTTGTGATCGGGCCGGATGGTTATCGCGACCTTCCGTCCTTAATCGAGAGTGCTCGCGCAGGTGTGCGAGCGACGGCAACCGAGTTCGACCTCGAGGAGCACTATGAGGATTTCACGCCTCGCCGCTTCGATGGCGTGAAAGCATGGATTCCCGTGCAGCGTGGATGCGACTACAAGTGCACGTACTGTATTGTCCCGACGACGCGCGGGCCGGAGAGGAGCCGTCAGTTGCACGAAGTCGTGCGGGAGACCGAAGCGGTCGTCGCGTCGGGCATCTCCGAGATCGTGCTCCTGGGCCAGACTGTCAACTCGTACTTCGATGGTCAGCACGACTTCGCGGACCTTCTGCGTGCCGTTGGTGCCGTACGCGGTGTGAAAAGGCTTCGCTTCACCAGCCCCCACCCGAATGATTTCAGTCCCGGAGTCATTCGCGCGATGGCCGAAACCGAAGCATTCTGCGAGCACGTGCATCTGCCGATGCAATCCGGGTCGACGCGGACGCTCAAACGCATGCTCAGACGCTATACGAGAGAGCGCTACCTGGAATGCGTGGACGAGCTCCGTTCGGCGATTCCAAATCTTGCGCTCACGACCGACGTTATCGTCGGGTTCCCCGGCGAGACCGATGAAGATTTCGATGAGACGCTCACCGCCGTCGAGGCCGTGGGATTCGACGACGCTTACACGTTCAAGTTCTCGTTGAGGGACGGCACGCCCGCGACGCGTTTCCCTGAATCCGACACCGTGCCGGACGAAGTGGCGAGCGACAGACTGGCCAGGCTGATCGCGACCGTGCGCAGCGGAAACCGCGAACGGAATCTCGGATCGCTCGGCGAACGGAAAGAGATTCTCATCGAGAAACCAGCGCGCCGAGGTGGACTGCTTCAGGGACGCACGCGCGACTTCAAGGTGGTGATGGTTCCCGGCGACGCCTCGCTGATCGGCAGGTACCTCACCGCCGAGCTCACTGGCACGACCGGCTCGACTTTCATCGGAAGAATTGTCGGGCAGCGCGCAGCGCTCCCGCTCGCGGTGTAGAGCGTTTTTCGCGGGCAGCGGGAAGCGGGCAGCCGCCTTCGCCCTTCCTTTGATTGTGCGCCTTGGTGAATGATTCCGCGCATGCAGGTGTAGCCAGCTAGGATCGGGCAGTAGGCAAGAGGAGCCAAGCTGCCACTCATCACCGCCACATATCTCGCTTACACCGGTGGGCTGGTAGCGGGATTTGCCGGCGTCGCCTGGATCGCTATCGCAGGCGCGGTCGCCGTTTTCGCGTTTGCGCTGCTTCGCGCACGCCAAGAGTTGGCGGCCCTTGCAATGATCTTCGCCGCGGCAGCGGTCGTAGCGGTCTCGAGCCCGCCCGAGGAACGTCCGACGCCTCGCGAGAGGATGCAGCCGCCGGCCGATCTGTTGTCACGGGTGAGAGCGCGAGCCGGCCGTTCCATCGATCGCACATTCGGAGAGGACGCTCCATTGGCGCGCGCGCTCCTCATCGCCGATCAGCGCCAAATACCCACGGAGATGCGAGACAGATATGCGTCCGCTGGGTTGATCCATATGCTCTCGATATCGGGGCTTCACGTAGCGGTCATTGCCGCGGCGATGGAGCTCCTGTTCCAGGTCGCACGGATGTCGCGCCGAGTCTCGCTGTTGGGTGCGTTCCTCGCGACCGGCTTATATGTCGCGGTTATCGGTGCGCCGGCGCCCGCGCTTCGGTCCGCGGCGATGCTCGGCGTCGCGATGGTCTCTCGCCTCGCTCAACGCCCGACGTCTCCATGGGCCGCCTGGGCGATCGGCGCCTTCGTACCGCTGGTACAGCCGCGCACAGCGATCGACGTGGGCTATCAATTGAGCGTGCTAGGCATGTGTGCGCTCGTTGCGGCCGGCGCTCTGTGGAAGCGCCATCTCGCGCACCGAATCGAAGGCTGGCAGGCAAAAATTATCAGGGAGCTCGTCACGTCCCTCGTCGCATGTGCTGTCACGGCCCCGCTCGTCGCCTGGGTCTTCGGCCGAGTAAGCCTCATTGCTCCGCTGTCCAATCTGATCGCCGCGCCGATAGTCACGCTCGCTCAGCCCGTTCTGTTTCTCGCGCTGGTGCTCGCGCCGCTCGGCGCGCTCGCTCGATTCGTCGCACAAGCTGTGCATCCTCTGCTGTTCGCATTCGACTGGATAGCGTGGTCTGCCGCCTCAGTACCCGGCGCCGCGATAACTGTAACTACGACGATGTTCTCGGCCGTCCTCGCCGCCGTGGCCGCCGTTGCTCTCGTGATCGCATGCACCAGCCGCTTTCCCGCGCGCCCCGCGATTACGGCGTTGGCTGCGCTCGCGGCGATGTCGGTAATTCCCGCGATTCCCCTTCATTACGGGAACTCTGTGGAGCTCCACGTGCTCGATGTAGGCCAGGGCGACGCGATCCTGCTTCGTACGAATCGTGGGCGTTGGGTGCTTCTCGATGCCGGCCCCGCGTGGCGCGGAGGAGACGCCGGCCGGACGACTGTGCTTCCCTACATGCTGCGACGAGGGGGATCTCTCGAGGCATTCGTGCTGTCGCATCCACATACTGATCATGTTGGCGGAGCGGCGAGCGTGCTCAACGCGATGCGACCTCATGCATATTGGGACGCGGCGTTCGCCGGAGGAAGCGATGCCTATATCGCTTCGCTGGCCACGGCGAAAAAGCAGGGTATCGAGTGGCATCGCGTTCATCCGGGCGATTCCATTGTGGTCGATGGCGTTGCCGTAACGTTCCTGGCCCCCGATTCTTCGTGGACCGTCGGACTGAAGGATCCCAATCTCGCCAGCACCATCGCGCTTGTGCGCTACGGAATGGTGCGTTTTCTGCTGGTTGGGGATGCGGAGCGCGCGGAGGAGGATTGGTTGCTCGCGGCGCACCACGACGAGCTGCGCGCCGAGGTTCTGAAGGTCGGCCATCACGGGAGCTCGACCAGCAGCAGTGATGCGTTCCTGAACGCGGTGCATCCGTCGCTAGCCGTGATTTCAGTCGGTGCAGGCAACATGTATGGGCATCCGAGCGGCGATGTACTTCACGCTCTTTCTCGCGTGGGCGCGCAGGTGCTGCGGACGGACGAGGCCGGAACGATCATCGTGCGCACCGACGGCGTTCACATTGAGATAGAGACAAAAGGAGAGAAATGGGAGCTGGCTCGCGACTCGTCACGGCGCTGATCGGACAACGGATCGATCTCCCGAAGGAGATCATTCGGCGTTTTCCGGATCTCGCTCAGGCGACATATCGTCGGGGCGGCATCCCAGTTCGCGTTGCGGGCTGGGCGCTTGGAACAAGCACGGCCGCCGCCATCACCCTCTGGAAAACCGTATTCCTCTCTCCCGCGACGTCGATCGACGCCGAGCTGCTCTTGCACGAGCTGCGTCACGTCCACCAATTTTTGGAACACAGGGCTTTTCCCGTCAATTATCTTTGGCAGTCTCTTCGTTACGGCTACACACGTAACGCTTACGAAGTCGACGCTCGTCGGTATTCCGCATACCGCCTCACAACCGCCGACAAGGATCTCTGAGTGGTCAAGCACACAGCGACATCAGTCGTTACGATCGAACGCTTCATCATCGAGCAGGAGAAGCTTCATCCGGAAGCGACCGGGGAGCTCTCCGGGCTGCTCTACGATCTCGCGCTCGCCGCAAAGATGATCGCGAACAAAGTGCGCAGCGCGGGCCTCGCTGACATACTCGGCGCCACCGATCTGGAAAACGTTCAGGGCGAGACCCAGCAGAAGCTTGACGTCCTGGCGAATGAGATCATCATCAAGGCTGTCGATCACGGCGGGCGGCTGTGCGCTCTCGCCTCCGAGGAGGAGCCGGGCATCATCGACATCCCGGCGAACTTCCGCTGCGGCAAATACTGCCTGCTGTTCGATCCGCTCGACGGCTCGTCGAACATCGACGTCAATGTTCCCGTCGGCACCATCTTCTCGGTAGTCAAGAAGATTACGCGCGGCAGCCGCGGCGAGATGGAGGACATGCTGCAACCCGGCAGGCGTCAGGTCGCCGCGGGCTACGTGATCTACGGCTCCAGCACGATGCTGGTCTACACCACCGGGCAGGGCGCTCACGGCTTTACTCTCGACCCATCGCTCGGCGAGTTCCTGCTGTCGCACCCGAACATCAGAACGCCTGACCTCGGGCGATACCTGTCAGTCAACGATTCCTACCACAGCCAGTGGGAGCCGGACGTACAGAGTCTGATGAGCTACTATCGGGGTCAGGACGGCAACCGCCAGCCGATGAGCACTCGCTACGTCGGATCACTCGTTGCCGATTTCCACCGCAACCTCCTCGGTGGAGGACTTTTCGCCTATCCCGCCAACCGCCGGAACAAGCGGGGAAAGCTGCGCCTCCTGTACGAGGCGAGTCCGCTCGCTTTCATCGTCGAGCAGGCGGGAGGAGCCGCCACCGATGGCAACGAGCGCATTCTCGACATTCTGCCGACAGAGCTCCATCAGAGAACTCCGCTGTTCATCGGAAGCACGAACGATGTCGATGCCGCGCGATCGATGCTGGGCGGCCACAAGAGTGCGAAATCCCTTTCACCGGCCGGGTCGGTAGGCGCGTGAAGCCCGGCCGGCGCCAGGGCCGGCGCACGTGAGCAAACACGAACCCGGCGAGAAACTTTCCCCCTCGGGCATCCCACTCAAAACGGTCTATCGCCCCGAAGATGCGGAGCTCAACTACGGCACTGATCTTGGGGATCCGGGCAATTGGCCATACACCCGGGGCGTGCAGGCGTCGATGTACCGCGGTCGACTGTGGACGATGCGTCAGTACGCCGGATTCGGCGACGCGAAGGGCACCAATGAGCGATTCAGGATGCTGCTCGACGCCGGTCAGACCGGACTTTCAGTCGCTTTCGATCTTCCGACGCAGATGGGGCTCGATTCCGATTCGGCGCGCGCGCTCGGAGAGGTCGGACGAGCGGGTGTAGCGATCGACAGCGTGGAGGACATGCACGCGCTGCTCGAGGGAATCCCGCTCGAGAAAGTCTCGACATCGATGACGATAAACGCCACCGCCGCGACGCTGCTCGCGATGTATATCGTCGTGGCGGAGGAGCGGGGCATCGCGCGCGACAAGCTGAGCGGAACGATTCAGAACGACATCCTCAAGGAGTACATCGCGCGCGGTACCTACATCTATCCGCCGGAGCCCAGCATGGCGCTCATCGCGGAGGTGTTCCGGTTCTGCGCCGACGAGCTTCCCAACTGGAATCCCATCTCGATCTCCGGTTACCACATTCGGGAAGCAGGCGCGACGGCGGTGCAGGAGCTCGCGTTCACGCTGGCGAACACCATCCAGTACGTCACTCGCGCGATCGAAGCCGGGCTCGCAGTGGATTCGTTTGCCCCGAGACTGTCGTTCTTCTTCGCCGCGCACAACGATCTGTTCGAGGA
Organism: Gemmatimonadales bacterium; assembly: GCA_038316775.1. Lineage (GTDB taxonomy): Bacteria > Gemmatimonadota > Gemmatimonadetes > Gemmatimonadales > Gemmatimonadaceae > UBA4720. Next base: position 85,309 of record JBBQAV010000002.1, read on the forward strand.
GGTGGCCAAGTTCCGCGCTGCGAGGCGCCTCTATGCGCGCATCATGCGCGGCCGCTTCCATGCCTCCGAGTCGAGCGCTCGGCTCCGCTTTCACACCCAGACTGGCGGCGTCACGCTCACCGCTCAGCAACCGCTCAACAACGTCGTACGCGTTGCCGTGCAATCCCTGGCTGCGACGCTGGGTGGAACACAGTCTCTTCACACCAACGGATATGATGAAGCCCTGGCGCTGCCGACCCCCGAAGCGGCCAGGCTGGCTCTCCGGACTCAGCAAATAATCGGGTATGAATCCGGGATCGCCAGCACCGCCGACCCGCTCGCGGGAAGCTACTACGTGGAGCATCTCACGACGCAGCTCGAAGAGCGCGCGCTCGAGCTCATTCTCAAGGTCGACGAGCTTGGCGGCTCGGAGAAAGCGATCGCCGCCGGTTTCTTCCAGGAGGAGATAGCTCGGAGCGCCTACGAGCATCAGCTGCGTGTCGAAGCTGGAGAGACCGTGATTGTTGGCGTCAATCGGTTCGCCGATGAGGGCGAAACACCGTCCGTGCCCGCTCCGGATTATTCCGCGCTCGAGAAGGAACAGGTCAAGCGGGTGAAGGCGCTGCGCAAGAAAAGAGATTCGGCGTTGGTCAAGCGAAGTCTCGGCGCATTGCGATCTGCCTCGGCGATCAATTCGGGCCAGCTGCATCTCATGCCGCTCATCATCGATACGGTTCGCGTTCGCGCGACGGTGGGAGAGATCTCCGAGACACTCGCGACAAACTGGGGTATCTACCGCCCGTCCCTGTAGCGTTCCGGGAGGGTGTTCGCGAGTCGGCAACATTCACCTGCGGGTTGAGACGCTCTTCCGAGCAAACTAGCTTTCACT
>JBBQAV010000003.1:0-84750 GCA_038316775.1 Gemmatimonadales bacterium
TCGATGAGGGCCTGGGCGATGTAAGGCTTCTCCTGGAAGCGCCAACGCTTGATCAATTCCGGCGTGACACCGGGCATGGTCCCAACCAGGGAGACCAGCCACTCATCCTTGAAGCGGAATTTTCGCTCGTTGGGCTGTGGATCAGCAGGTATCGTCATGTCTTCCGGTGGGGCACTTCTGTCCTGCTGCTCAGCGGTTGTGCAGGCCGTCTAAATGACTGTTTCGACCCTTCGAAGATAACACCTGAGAAATGGGGAGACTGGTTGGGCAGAAGGGCCGTCCGGGGACACCCTGGGCTTCCTAAAGCAGGGGTAACGTCACTCGGTTTGGTATTTGTCAAACATGGGTGCATGTTTGGCCGCGGTGCGTAGAAAGTCGCGGCTTTTGAATGGAACCCGTCTCCACTCGGAGCGATTTCTGGCTCGGTATGACTACATCGATCCAATCCGATGCGCGCGTCTCTCAGGATGGCCTGGCCACGACACCAGGCCCCGCGGGCCCCATGCGTAACCGGATTTTTAACCTGCTCCCTCCGGATGAGCTGAAGATCGTTCTCGGCCGTTCGGAGACTGTGACTGTCGAATCGAAGGAGGTCATTTTCGCGCGGAACGAGCCGATTCGGTTCGTTCATTTCCCCGAGAACTGCGTGATCTCGCTCATAACGGAGCTCGCCGACGGAAACGCGGTCGAAGCAATGACCGTCGGAAGCGACGGATTCACTGGGCTCGCGGTCTTCCACTGCGTACCCTCATCGAGACTCAAGGCGATCGGACAGATCAGCGGTGAAGCCACCCGGATTTCGTCCAAGGATTTGCCCGCGCTGACGCGGGATTGCCCGGCGTTTCACCGTCTGCTCCATCGCTACAGCCAGTTTGTGTTCGAGACAGTCTCGCAGTCCGCCGCCTGCAACAGGCTCCACGTCATCGAGCAGCGGTGCGCCCGCTGGCTCCTCATGTCGGAGGACCGCGTCGGTCGCAACAAGTTCGATCTCACCCAGGAATTTCTTGCCGAGATGCTCGGGGTGAGACGGCCGGGCGTGACCGTGGCGATGGGGATTCTCGAGCGGGCAGGGCTGATCGGCCACGGCCGCGGCAACATCACGGTGATCGACCGCGCGGGACTCGAAAAGGTCGCATGTGAGTGCTACCAGACTATAAAAGACCGCCAGGAAGTACTTATCGCGTAAATCTCTGTGTTGAGGCGGCGTGGCGATTCGCGTCACCGCCCAACACCAGCAGTCTCCAAAAGAGGCATCACCGTCTCAGAGAATCGCTCCATCTCCTCGAGCTGGGGACTGAACTGGAGCAGCAGCAGGTCTACGCCCACCGACTCCAGCCCGCGAATACTTTCCGCGACCTGCTCTGGCGTGCCCACTAAGCCGGCCCGGAGTCCCCGGTTCGAGACGGAATAGTCCTCCAGGCTCACCTGCTGGTCGAGCGCAGTGTGGGAGATCCAGTCCTGATAGTTCTCATAACCCGGTGATCCGGGCTTCACGTCGGTGATTCGCGCGAGCTCCTTTTGCGCCTCCGCTTCGCTATCGCGAACTATCGCATACGCCGCGACACCATATTGCATCGGGCCCAACCCAAGCCTTTCTCGGCGGCCCTGCATGTCGGCGATCTTCGGCGCGACCCTCTCCGGCGGATCCCCGTGCATCACGTACGCATCGCAGGCGCGCGAGATCAGCTCTTTCGCCGCCGGACTCTCGCCGCCCGCATAGATCGTCGGCCTTGGCCGCCTGAAGGGCTTTGGCTCGAGGATCGTCTCCTCGACGGTGTAGTGACTGCCCGCATAGCTGAAGCGCGGCTCGCTCCAGACTCCGTTCACCACTCGCAGCCACTCATCGGTGCGCGCGTAGCGGTCGTCGTGCTCCTCGAAGTTGATGCCATAGCGCCTGGCCTCGTCCTTCCACCACGACGACACGACGTTCAGAGCGAGACGCCCCCCTGAAATGTGGTCAATGTTCGCGGCCTGCTTGGCGAAGATCGCCGGCTCGTGAAATGTCGGCCGCACCGCAACCATCAGCTCGAGCTTCTCGGTCACACCTGCAAGCGCGGCGGCAGTGGACCACGCCTCGAGAGAATCCGCATCAATTCCCTTGATGTCGTTCATGAACAGCTCGGCGATGAGAGTGATGTCGTAGCCGATTTGCTCGCTGCGCTGCGCGAGGCGCTTCACGTAATCCCAGGTAGCGCTCATTCCTTCGTCGGGGACGTTTCGGAGCCACCCGCCGAAGACCGGAAGCCAATATCCGTATCGCATCAGGCGGCCCCCGCTGCTGCAGCGGCGGTCGCGCCGGCTCCTGCCGCGATCTCAGATCCGGCACGCGCCGAGCGTGATACGCGAGCTACGAGATAATCGACCAGACGCTCGAACGGATCGAATCCGATCACGTTCCGCGCATCGGCGACGAAATTCGAGAGCGCATTGATGTCGTAGAAATAGTGCTGGCCGTCGCGATCATCGACGAGATACTCGATTCCACCGACGTCGAGATCCACGCGATCGGCAATTCGCTCGACGTCGCGGATTATCTCGCGCGGCGGCTTGAACTGCTCGACGCGCATCCCATTCTTCTGCGCATCGACCGCGCACGCCGTTCGAGAAAGCTGTTGACCGTCGGTTGTCTGGCAGATGTCCGCGGGGCAGAGATTGAACGAATCGTCCGCCGGATAGACGTTGATCGCGTACAGGAACTTTCCATCCAGAACCTCGACGCGGGTGATATGCCCGTCCTTCAGCGGAGCGAGCTCCTGTACCAGTGCCACATGGTCGACGCCGAGGTCGATCGAACCGGCGCGCACGGCAGCCGCGAGACTCTCTGGGGTGTCGAAGCGAGTGATGCCTGCTCCGCTCCCGCCGATGTTCGCCTTCACGACGACGGGAAACCGAAGACCACGCGCCGCCTCCGGCGCGAGCGCCGCGGTGTTGATGATGCGCGCCTTCGGATACGGAAGACCGAGCTCGTCCAGGATGTCGAGCTGGAGCGCCTTTGAAGTTTCCATCTCATAGCACGCGGCGCCGTTCACGACGGGAACGCCGATGCGCTCCAGATGGCGCAGCCAGCTGAGAGTGTGAAACGTCACCTGCGCATGGCCGCGCAAATACGCGGACGGACTCGCGCGGTTGAACATGAGCGAGTAGGGCGACTTCCGCTCTGACGGTGTGTACGAGTGAGCCGATGCGTCCACGCGCGCGTAGGGAACGCTCCGGCGGTCCAGCTCGGCGAAGAGCGGGCGAAACCAATCGGGGTGCTCGTAGTAGATCGCTATCGGTCCGTCGGGTGTCGCTGGCATCTCGTCCTCTCGCCGTATGGGCGGAAAAAGAAAAGGCCGCGCCTCTCTGGAGAGGCGCGGCCGGCTGCTGGCTGCGTGAGCTTTGTGCTCTTAGCTGTGCAAACTCGCGGGGTACTCGCACGAAATGCCCAGCTCCTCTCCATCTCGAGGAGCGTGCCAACACATAAGCATTCCGTATCGATGTTCCATGTCGTTTGAAGCTATGCGCGCTATCGCCGTGGTCAAGCCAGTACCCGCAAAGAATCCAGGAACAGAGTAGCGATGCCCCGTGTAGCCCGTATATAATCCAACCCTACAAACTTTCGTCCGCTGCGCTGTCGTACCGATTCCCATCGGGCCGAGCAAGGGTGCGACGGACTCAGGAGATTTCATGATTCGCAATGCAAGCCGATTTGCGCTCGTCGCGCTGATGGCGGCGCCGTGTCTCGCGCGCGCCCAGGCCCCGTGGCGCCAGGTGTATAAGGATCGCGACCTCACGGTGATTTTCGACACCGCCAACATCGCCCTACAATCTCCCGGCACGTGGACCACCATTACCGCGTGGGACTATACGCGGCCGCGGATCCTCGAGAACAAGAAATCGTACTCCCGGCTCGTGGAAAGAGCTTACGTCCGTTGCTCACCGGTCAGAGTGAAGCGAGTGCGGAGCACGGTTTACACGGGGAGCAACGTGCTGGTCAGGGACGAGGGCGAAGTCGATCCGCGGGACCAGGCTCACATGGTTTGGGACCGCCCAAAGGCAGGCAGCCCGAACAAAGTAGCGTTCGAATCCGTGTGCGGAATTCTTACGCGAAGGAAACGCTAGGAGACACCTCAGCTGTAGCCGAAATCCAGCCCCGAAAGCCTGCCACCCGCCAGGGGTTGCAGGCCTCCAAATCAGGCCCTGAAAACCGGGTGGATCAGGGCTCCAGGCTCAGCACTATGAGGGCGCGGCTAAGTCCGCGCCCTTTCTGCACTTACGCCCCTCCGGCCAGACTTCCGGCGAGCTTCCAAAAATAGATATTTTAGGCTACCCTAAAACCGGGCAAGTTGGCCGGGTGTTTGCTCTATAGGGAGGTGCGAAATCAACAAGGGGAGCCTTCCATGATGCGACTATTAGAATCCAAGAAATCGGGCAAGAAAGGACGGTCAGCGGGCGGGACCATCTTTAGCATAATATTGCACTCAGTGATCGTGTTCCTGGCGATTTTCGCCACGGCGCGGGCCGGCAACCGCAAGTCGGAGAAGGTCAAGGCTGAGAACCTCCGCTACGTGGAGATGAAGAAGCCGGAACCGCCTCCTCCGCCGAAGAAGGAGCTGCCTCCGCCGCCCAAGAAAGAAACGCCGAAGCCCAAGGCTCCGACCCCCAAGGTCGTCCAAGTCCAGCTTCCCAAGTACGTCGCCCCGGCCCCGCCGAAGGGGTTCAAGGTCCTGCCGCCGGCCCTCAACATTCCGACGACCATCCCGACGGTCGATCTGTCCAAGGCGATCACCAACGAGAATGATTTCAGCGGCAAGGGTGTCGCTGGAGGATCGTCCAAAGGCGTAGTGGGCGGCACGGGGAAGGAAGGCGACACTGGGAAGAGCGCCGGCGCCGCGGACCACGGCCCGTACATGGAATTCCAGGTCGAGAAGCCGGTCAAAATGATCGGCGGCGCCTCCCCGGATTACCCGGTCGGGCTTAGAGAGGCAGGCGTCGAAGGCGAAGTGATGGCGCAGTTCGTAGTGAACGAGAGCGGCCGCTACGACTCGGGCACGCTCAAGATCCTTAGCTCGAGCAATTCGCAGTTCACCGACGCCGTGAAGGACGCGCTCCCCCGCATGAAGTTCTCGGCGGCGCAGATCGGTGGTAGAAAGGTTCAACAGCTCGTGCAGATGCCGTTCAAATTCAACATCAAGCACTAACGGGCAACCGATCGAAGCATGGCCGCGGAGGCAACCACCTCCGCGGCTTTGTTTTGCCGGCTAACCTGAATCCGCAATCGGGAGGCGGTGTATCAACTCGAAATCCGATAGATTGAAGCGCTCATGAACTGTCGCAAACTTCTCCTCGGAGTGATGGCGTCTCTCGCCGTCGCTCCGGTGGCTCACGCGCAAAATCCCCCGTTATCTATCCGGCCCAAGCCGCAGAAACCTCTCGAGGTTCCTCCGGCGGTGGTCGTGCTGCAGGTCGATACGACCGCGGGTGATTCGACGCGCGTGATCATACAGCGCGACTTCGACTACGGCGATCGTCTGCAGCCGCTCATGCTCGACAGCACGTCGCTGGCTGATATCTGGCAGCCGTGGAGCAGGAAGATCAACTTTGACCCGCTCGCCCAAACGCGGGTGAACTTCGTCGTGCGTGCCAGACCGATACCGGCAGGCTTGCATGTCGAGGTCTACGACGCTCGCGGCAAGTTTCGGCAGGAAGGCGATTTCCGGCTGCCGAGAGTTCCAGCGAACCGATTGACGATCGTCCGCGATTCCATCGCGAAAGCCCTGGCCAGAAAAACGCAAGCGGCGATTGCTGGCCTGATCGCTGACTCGGTGGCGAGAGATACTCTTGCGCGCGCTGCGGCGAAACCGGTTCCCAGTAAGACGACTCGTGACCGTGCGAATGCGCGCCGCGCGCAGGCCGTGCGCGATTCGATTTCCGCCGATCTTAATCGCCGGGACGTGTCTCTTCGCACGAGCATCGCGCGAGATACTCTGCGCGCCGACTCGGCCTATGCGCGCATTGCATTGAAGGATTCAATAGTGCGCGACTCAGTCGCGCGCGAGCGCCGAATGGGCATACACGTTGTGAGCGACGAGCTCGAGAGGTGGATCACCGGCACGCGAGGAATGGCGGCTTCGAAGATCGCGTTCATCGAGGGCACCAAGCTCAAGATCGTCGACAGCGATGGGGCGAACGAGCGCACGATTCCGACCGTTGGGGCGGCTCTTTCGCCGGCGTGGCATCCGTCGGGCCGCTACCTGGTGTACGTCGACGCGGACGACGGCGGGACCAGAATCGCGCAGGTGGATCTGCGCACGATGAAGCCGCAGCTACTCTCGGCGTCCAACCGCGGGCTCAACATCACACCCGTGTACACGAAGGACGGAAAGAGCATCGTCTGGGCGAGCGGTGGCGATTCACCGGCGGAATTGATGCTCGCGAGCGCCAATGGCGACGACAGTGTAGCGACGCCTTATGTCGGCCGAACCGGATTCGAAACGACGTCTCCAAGTTTCAGCCCCGATGGAAAACAGATCGTGTTCATGTCGCCGTTTCCTTTGACGCCGCAGCTTTACACCATGAATGTGGACGGCACCGGGTTGAGGCGGATTACTCCCATCATTACCGGAAAGCGCAGCTACAGGACGGGAGCCGACTGGTCGCCGACCGGGGAAGAGATCGCGTTCCAGCAGCAGGCCGGCGATTTCCAGGTGTGGACCATACGCGTGAAGGACCGCGTGATGACGCAGCTCACGTATGAGGGCGAGAACGAAGATCCTTCGTGGGCGCCGGACGGCCGTCATCTGTCGATCACGCGACGGTTGGGCGCGATCGGAGAGCAGCGCAACATCTGGGTTCTCGACGAGCGCACCGGGAGACTGCGTCAGCTGACGCAGTCCGGCGACGCGCGCCTCTCCGACTGGTCGCCGCCGCTCAAGCCAAACTTCTAGGACGCGCGCCCCGGTTCGCGCATCCGGCGTCCATCCATCACCGAGCTGGTCAAAGACGATCAGGGTTCCGGGCGATCTCGGTAACGCCGCCCGATGGGTGCTCGTATATATACGGTAGGTGCCACCTTTACACCCAGAGGGAGCATGAGCACGGCTCCGCGAACGACTTCACTGCGCTACGACGCGTCGACGTCCACTGTCGCCCCAACAATAAAGTCCACGCGGGAGAGACTGGTCTCGCTCGACGTTTTCCGCGGTCTCACCATCGCCGGCATGTTGCTGGTGAACGATCCCGGGACATGGAGTGCCATCTTCCCGCCGCTCGAGCACGCGGAATGGAATGGCTGGACTCCCACCGACCTGATATTTCCGTTCTTCCTGTTCATCGTCGGCATCACGACGCACCTCTCGATGTCGGCGCGCCGCGCGCGCGGCGACGACGACTCGGCGCTCATCAAGCAGATTCTCCGGCGCGGAATCATCATCTACCTCCTCGGTTTCGCGATGGCGATGTTCCCGTTCTACCAGTGGGGAACCATCGAGTCGCTTCCCAACGCTTCGGCGTGGGACAGGATCGTCTTCCGGATTGAGCATGTCCGCCTCCTCGGAGTTCTCCCGCGGATCGCGATAGTGTACATCTGCGCGGGACTTCTGACGCTCAAGACGACACTCAGGCAGCAGATCATCATCATCGCGTCGTTGCTGTTCGGATACTGGTTCGCGATGACGCTGATTCCCGTGCCGGGTGAGGGGGGCGCGATCGGAGCGCAGCTGCTGCACACGAAGGACCGGAACCTCGCGGCATATCTCGATCGCCTGATTCTTACGACGAATCACATATGGGTAGGGAGCGTGACTTTCGATCCGGAGGGTCCGTTGTCGACACTCCCCGCCATAGGAACCGCGATGCTGGGCGTAATTGCCGGCCGCTGGATCGCGATGACCGAGAAGCCGCTGCTCGAGAGAATCACCGGGCTGTCTGCCGCGGGCTCCCTTGCCATGGTTATAGGCCTGATGTGGAATTGGTCGTTTCCGATCAACAAGAGTCTATGGACCAGCTCGTACGTGATGTTCACGGCTGGCATGGCATGCGTTGCGATCGCGACGATCATGTGGCTGGTGGACTGTCTGAACGTGAAGTGGTGGACGAAGCCGTTCGTTGTCTTCGGAGTCAATCCGATCGTGGCTTTTGTCGGGTCGGGTGTCATGGCCAGGCTCATTTATACGCTGTGGCATGTGAACTATGGCGGTCAGTCCGTGTCGATTCAATCCGCCATTTATCAGGCGCTGTTTCTGCCCTGGCTGCCATCTCGAGTCGCGTCTCTGGCTTTTGCTATCACGTTCGTTTTGCTCTGGTACGGGATTCTCCTCGTCTTGTACCGGCGGAAAATCATACTCAAAGTCTAGAGCGCTTCGGCGTGCATCTCTGTTTGTGGTCGGCGAGGGTGTCCTCTCCGGCCGCACACTCGCTCCCGCGGAGCCCCTAACTGCGCGCCCTCGCTCCGCTCGGTCGCGGGTCTCCTCTGGTCGCTCGCTTGAGCGCCTGCGAGGACACCCTCGCCTTCCGGGACAGTGTGTCAACAGCACGCGCGTCGACAAGCTTTGCGGTCTCCCCCCTTTTTGCACGGGGATGCCGAGCTTCGCTCGGCGCGCTCCCGCGCGTGCGGGCCAGCGCTGGCGAAAAAGGGTGCGCGTCGTCGCCGGACTGAGGCGCGAGTAATCTGCTTGCCCGAGCATTGCACCCGCCGTACCGGCGATGTTCACCGGGGGCCGAGAAGCTTAGGGCTTCGGGGACGGGGGGCCGAAGGGGAGCGCAACCGATTTGTAATCGGTGGGCACGGCGAACGCTGAGTCGGGGACTGACGTGCGGCGGATGTTCTTGGTGTCGATTGTCTCGGCAGTTATGCGCGTCGTTCCATCCGCGATCATGATCATCTGCCTTTCGGAATGAAGCGGGAAGCCGCGCATCTTGTGCTCTTTGGGGATCGCCCTGTCGAAGTAGTCCTTCGGGAGACCCATCGACTGGACCATCATCTTCAGTCCCGCGGTTGCGGCGACCACATCGTCGAACTCGTTGAGGTCCGGAGCGTTCTGCGTCTCCCAGGTCATGTTGTTTTCCATCGTGTGCGTTTCGCCCATCATCGTGGCGTTCACTTTCGTTCGCGCCGTCAACCGGTATCGGATAGTCGCGTGACCGTCTATCTCAGCCGGCTTGACGGACATGTATTCCTTCTTGTCCGGATCTATCATGATGATCTCAGCGCCCCCGTCCCGCATGATCACGATTCCGTGATTCCCGAGAGGAATTCCCTTGAATTGTCCAGGCCGCGGACCGTTCTCGAATTCCATGCGTATGTTTGGGCCCGCGGCGGTCATGTGAATCACATGCGTCGACGTGTCGTCCGCCGTTCCGCCGCGAACGATCTGATCGAAGGTCAATCCAGGCCGAGATTGCGCGGCGGCGGAGCTTGCGACGAAGAGAAGGAGCAGGACACGCTGAATCATCGGCCGACCTTTGCTGGTGTCGCGACGCGAGAGCGCGATGTGTCGCGCTCCGCCAATGAGCTCGTTGCCACCATTTCCGTCTCTATCGGCGCGCCTGCGCGCCGGACGACGTACGCTTCCATCGCGAAGTACTCGGGGAGGCCGAGCCGGTCGACGCGCTGCGCGGTGTTGCGATTGCGCTCCTCGACGCGCTGCCAGAATTCCCGGTCGTCCTGACCGGGGAACGGCGCGCGGTCCTTCTGACTCTGGTGCTTGAAGATCGCCATCTTCTTCGACCGAAGCTCCTCCTCCGACAGCGGAACCAATACATCGGCCTCGGCGATCTCCCACTCCTGCCAGGCGCCACGATAGTACCACATCTCGGGAGGCGCGCCCGAGTACTGCGTGAGCGCTTCCTGTACCGCCTCGAGACACATGCGGTGCGTGCCATGAGGATCGGATAGATCACCGGCGACGAACACCAGCTCCGGCTTCTGCTCCTCGAGCAGATCCAGAACGATGCGAACGTCTTCGGGTCCGATCGGATCCTTTCTAACCTTGCCCGTCTGGTAGAAGGGAAGGTTGAGGAAGCGCGCCTGCTCGCGCTTCATCCCGAAGGTCTCGATGCCGGAGACTGCTTCCGCCTCGCGGATCGCCCGCTTCATCACCTGCACGGGAAACGCGTCGATCTCTCCGACCTTCTTCGAGTCCAGGAACTCCTCGATCTCTTCGACCAGCACCCCCGCCCTCGAATCGTTGATGTCGAAGTCGTTTCCAAAGCGGCGCAGGAAATCGGCGTAGCGGCGCACCTCGTGGTCGAACACGGCGATGTTGCCGGATGTCTGGTACGCGACGAGGATCTCGTTCTTGTTCTGATGGAGCTTGTTGAGCATTCCTCCCATCGATATCACGTCGTCGTCCGGGTGCGGAGAGAACACGACGACGCGCTTGCCGGCGGGCAGCTTGCTGCGGCCGCGAATCTTCGCGATCAGCGCGTTGAAGACCGTGCCGTTGAGCGGCCCGGCCTTGCCATACCGCGCGAGCAGCGAGCTGAGATGGTGCTCCCGATAATCGTTCTCGTCCAGCTTGAGGACCGATTTGCCCGTAATCTCACCGAGCCAAATGACGGCCTCGAGCTCTTTCTCGCGAGTCCATTTCACCTCGCCGATCACCCACGGCGTGCGAATTCGAGTGAGATCTGCTGCCGCCGCAAAGTCGACGTAGAAGACGGCATTCGGGTGCTGCTGGAGGTAAGTGGCGGCGACATCCGGATCGGGCTCGCCCTCGACCGCCCGCTTGATGATTGCAGCCTTGTGCTCACCGGTGGCGACCAGCGCGATCTCCCTCGCTTCCATGATCGACGCAACTCCCATCGTTATCGCTTCCGTGGGGACGTTGTCCTCACCGAAGAAGTCACCCGCCGCATCCCGCCGCGTAACTGTATCGAGAGAGATTCGGCGGGTCCGCGAGTCAGAGCCGGATCCCGGCTCGTTGAAGCCGATGTGGCCGGTCTTTCCGATTCCCAGAATCTGGAGATCGATTCCACCGGCCCTGCCGACAGCCTCTTCGTACGACTCGCACTCGGTATCGACGTCGTCGCGCGGAACGTCGCCCAGGGGGATGTGAACGTTCTCGGGGCGGACGTTGATGTGGTTGAAGAGGTTCTCCCGCATGAACCGGTGGTAGCTGTGGATGCTGTCCGGCTTCATCGGGTAGTACTCGTCGAGGTTGAAGGTCACGACGTCGGAGAAGTCGAGCCCATCCTCTCGGTGCATCTTGATCAGCTCGCGATAGATACCTATCGGAGTGCTGCCTGTAGCGAGTCCGAGCACCGCATGTCCGCCCGCCTGCCGCCGTTCCTTGATTATCTCGGCGATACGCTTCGCGATGGTGCGGGCGATCTCATCGTACTCGACGATGACGACGGGGACTCTTTCCTTGGAGGAGGCCATGCTGGAAATCTATTAATTTGCCGGAGAGTTGATAATCCTCTTCCGAGGGGCGAGATCTCGGGGGCTCGGCTGGCAATCACAAAACTAAAGTTGAGAGCTCCAAGCTTAGTCTGTGGCGAGCGTGGAGCGGAGCCCAACGGCTGTCGTGATCAGCGGGTCATAGAGGCTCGCGCTACCAAGAGATCTCGAGAAGCGCATGGTCCGCCGCGCTCGCGCATCCTCGGTCCCTATGCCTGAGCTGCCCGGCTCCCAACTGACAAAGCTTAGAGCACTCAACTTTAGTCTTGTGGATGCAGCCTAGCGCGACGATCCGGCCCATGAGGTCCGGACTAACGAGCCTCCCAGTTGACGATCCGCGCGCCAAGAACTGATTGTTGGACCATATCGGCGACGTCTCGTCGGAGCTGGACGTGGCGAGTGTTGCTACGCGTCGGATTCACGCGGTTCGTAAGCACCACCACGAAGAGATCCTTCTCGGGATCGATCCAGATGGAAGTCCCGGTGAACCCCGTGTGTCCGAAGCTCCACGGCGAAAAGAACTGTCCAGCGCTCGATCCGCCCTCGGGCGAGTCCCAGCCAAGAGCGCGCGTGGACTCCTTGCCCTGGCGCGCCGTCCACCGCGCGATCGTCGCCGGCTTGACGATCCGTACTCCATTGGCCCCTTCGCCGCCGTTCAGGATCATCATCGAGAACAGCGCGAGATCCTTTGCGGTCGAAAAGAGACCGGCGTGTCCGGCGACACCGCCGATCGCCCAGGCGTTCTCGTCGTGCACGGTCCCCCATAGGAGTCCGCCGCGCGCGTCGTCCGTCTGCGTCGGCGCAATTCGCGAGCGCAACGTGAACGAGGGCTGGAACTGCGTGTCGATCATTCCCAGCGGCCTGAAGATCTTTTCGGCGGCGAGCACATCGAGGGTCTTGCCGGTGATTCTTTCCATCACGAGCTGAACCAGGATCATGTCCCAGTCGCTGTAAATCATGTTCGCGCCCGGCGTGTACTCGAGCGGGCGCGCGTTGATCTGGTAGAGATACTGGTCGCGGCCGCGAGCCGTGCCGTAGATGTTGGCTCCCGCCTCGAGTCCGCCGCTGTGCGTGAGGAGCTGCCTCACCGTGATCTGCGCCTTCTCGGGCGAATTGAATTCGGGCAGGTACGAGACAACCGTGCGGTTGAGATCGAGCTGGCCGCCTTCCTCGAGAATCATCGCGAGCGTGGTAGTCGCGATGACCTTGGTGAGCGACGCGAGGTCGTAAAGCGTATTGGTGTCCACCGGAGGCGATCCCGGACGGTTCCAGTCGATGTAGCCGTAGCCCTTCATGTAAGCGATGCGCCCGTTGCGCCCGACGGCGATTGCAACTCCCGGCGCGACCGCTTCTTCGATCGCTGTCTTCACGAGCTTATCGAGCTTGCCGGCGAGCGCAGTGTCGAGTCCCGAATTGTTGAGCCCGACTTCGGGCGGGATGTACTTGATGGGCGGCGGCGCTGTGGCGACACGCGCTGGCGGCGGCGGTGCGCAGGACGACAGCGCGATAACTGAAAGAACGACGGCAGAAAAGAACGACTTCATTGATTGTGCGTCCGGGTTTGAGACCGATGCACCCCAGCGCCAAAAAGAAGGCCTGGCGGCAACGATATTGGCAGTCGCCCGTTGATCTCACGCTCACCCAGAAGTGCCAAGGCTGCAGCGCGCTGGCTGATCGGTGCTCCACCCCATGCGAGCAGGTATGACGACACCGAGGGAAAGGCGCTGAGGAGATACGGGCTCCCAAAGGAAATGACGATTATGGGCTTTCCGGACAACGCGAGTTTTTCGACGAACGGCGAAAAACCGCCTTGTGCCCCCAGAGACCCAGCGAATTCGCGGGGCGAGACATACGCCGAGACGAGAACCAGGGCCGCCGAGTCCGCCTGAGCTGCGAGTGTGGCATATTCCGCGTCGTTGGTCCGGTTGTCGACGCGGACCGTGCGGGTGGCCGGAAGCCGCTGAGCCACAACGGAATTGAATTCGCGGCCAGCTACGAGATCCGAAGGATCGGCGTAGGTGATGGAAAGAATCGCCTTCGACGAGTCCACGGCCAGCGGAACCAGATTTCCCTTGTCCTCCGCGAGCGTGATCGATCGCTCGGCCACTTCGTCCGCGATTTTGGTGTGCGAAGGTATGTCGACGATCTGATCCACTGCGTTGAGATCGACGAGTCTTCCTGTGCGGAGCCCGGCTCTCGCTTTGGCGATGAGGATGCGGCGCACCGATGCGTCAATTCTCGACTCGGTCAGCCGCTTGCTTTGCAGCGCGTCGTACAAGGTGTTGATCGCATCCGTAACGTTGCGGGGCATAAGCAGAACATCTGCGCCGGCCTCGACTGCCATGATAAGGGGCTCGGTCGCTCCATACCGTTTAGCGACTCCGCCCATGGTCATCGCGTCGGTAAAAAGCAGACCGCCGAAGTGCATCTCGTCGCGAAGGATTCCGGTCATGAAGCCATGTGACAGAGTCGCCGGTCCGGCGCCCGCGCCTTCGACTCCGACGACCGCGATGTGTGCGGTCATGATCGCGTCAATTCCTTCGGCGACAGCGGAGCGAAATGGAGGGAGATCCACCGCATCGAGGTGCGCGCGATCCGCGCGAATCGTCGGAAGATCCAGGTGCGAATCGACATCGGTGTCACCGTGACCGGGGAAGTGTTTCCCAGTGGTCATGAGGCCGGTCGATCGCGCGCCACGGATGTACGCGCCAGATAGCCGGCTCACGAGCTGCGGGTTTTCACCGAATGATCTGGTATTGATGATCGGGTTGAGCGGATTCGAGTTCACGTCGAGGACGGGGCCAAATACCATATGAACGCCGATTGCTCTGGCTTCGGTGCCGAGCACCTGCCCGAGCTTGTAGGCAAGGTCTTCTGAGCTGGCGGCGCCGATCGCCATCACGGGCGGGAACATCGTCCCACCGCCCTGGGGAAGAAGGGAAGGAAGAGCGTAGATGTTGCCGAGGCGCATGCCCGGTCCGTTCTCCATATCTGACGCGATGAGGAGCGGCGTCTTCGCGCGCACCTGAAGCTCGTTCAGCTTCGCGGCGTAGCTGAGCGGAAGCCCGATGGAGAGGACGAGTCCTCCGACTTCGTCGTCCTGAACCCATTTCCGAACCTGCTCGAACTCCGGGGAACCCACGGCGGCGTAGTCTCCGCCTACCCATGGCATGATCAGCTGGCCGATTTTCTGGTGGAGCGTGAGTGAGGCCAGAGTTTTTTCGACCCAGCGGCTGTCCGCTGAGGAAAGCGGGGCCATCGCGCCGGGACTCGCGGGACCCAACAGACGACGAGCGGAGGCATCGACGCCCGGCGCGATGGTCGGCTGCATCGTGGTTTGTGTCGGAGCGCAGGCGAGAGCGATCGCGGCGCAGAGGGCGAGTCTGGAAGTCATGTCTGATAATACACGCGGCTCACAATGGGGTGCACGGCTTGACAGGGTTTGGCCCGAGGCGCATTTCTATTCGACGCCGTTCCGACGAGGCACTTCTTTTCCACGCGATACAAATGATTTGACAGCATCCCGGCATGGAAGTATGATGGGCCCCCCGAGTGCAGCGGATACGAAATAAGGTTGGTACAAAGGATCGTGTTGACGGTATTTGAGCGATGCGCTCTGTCTCGGCGCGCCGGCTTGTCCGGATATGCAAACGCTCCCACAACCCCATCCAGAGAGGGACCAATAACATCAGCACCTTTTCGTTCGAGCGGGCGGCCAGAGCCCCACGCAGTGTCCACCAAAACCCGGTACACGTCGTTATGAAAAAAAGAGTACTCATGTTAGTGGTTGGATTGCTCCTCAGCGCTGCGCCAGCGTTTGCGCAGCAGAACACAGTTACCGGCAAGGTGACTGATGAGCAGGGCGTTCCTTTGGTCAGTGTCTCGGTCATCATCAAGGGCACCACGCTTGGAACGGCCACCAGCGACGCCGGAGATTATTCCATTCGCGTCGCTCCGGGCCAGGTGCTGCAGTTCAGGCGTATCGGTGCCATCCCAGTTGAGCGCACCGTCGGCACTGACAACACCATCAACGTTCAGCTCCAGAGAACGGTCACCTCTCTGAATACGGTCGTGGTGACGGCGCTGGGCGAGAGCGCTACGCAGAGATCGCTCGGAACCGCCCAGCAGACCGTGGCGGGCTCAGCCGTTGCTCAGACGCAACGGGAGAATTTCGTCAACGCATTACAGGGGCGCGTTGCCGGTGTTCAAGTGGTCAGCTCCTCCGGCGTTCCGGGAGCCTCATCCTCCATTACGATCAGGGGTGTGAGCTCCATCAGCAGCAGCAATCAGCCGTTGATGATCATCGACGGTCTGCCGATGGATAACAAAACGCTCAACACGGCCGTCCTTGCAGCCGACGCGCCGGGCTCAGTGACCGCGTTCAACAATCGAGGGCTCGACTTCACCAACAGGGCCGCCGATCTGAATCCGAACGACATCGAAACCATGACGGTATTGAAGGGGCCGGAGGCGGCCGCGCTGTACGGAATCGATGCTGCGAACGGTGCGATCGTCATCACGACCAAACGTGGCACTGCCGGCGGCGGTTTCCAGTACGACAACAGCTTCCGGATAGAGAGCACCAGAGCGAGGCCCGTGATCCAGCAGGTCTATGGTCCAACGACGCTAACAGGAGGCGCGCTCGGATCGTTTCAATATTTCGGCGCCCCGTATCCCGCCGGCACCCCACTGTTTGACAACGTCGCCGGCTTCTTCCGCACGGCGAAGACGCAGAAGCACAACCTTTCCTTCAGCGGCGCGGCACCCGACAACCGGATCAATTACAGACTCTCGACCGGGATTACAAAACAGCAGGGGGTCATCCCCGGCTCCGATTACCGCAGGGTCAACTTGACGGGTGCGTCTCAGGGGCAGGTCACTAACTGGCTGAATGCGGACCTGTCGATGGCGTATTCGTACAACAATAACGATCAGGTCTTCAAGGGTGAAAACGGTCCGCTGCTCGGCCTGCTGTTGTGGCCTTCGAGCGACAACGCGTCGGACTGGCTGACACCGGCCGGCACGAGGCGCAGAGTGACGACCCTGGCGACAGGATCAGAAGTGGATAACCCGTACTTCAACATCGCCAAGAACAAGATCAACGCCAAGAACAACCGGCTCATCGCCAATCTTGGTGTGACGCTGACGCCGTTCTCGTGGAGCAGCTTCAAGACCATCCTCGGCACGGATAACTACACGAATCAGAACCTGGTCCTGCGGCACCCCGAGAGCATCTACGGGTTCAGCAACATCGGAATCCTTGATGTTGCGGACGACATCACGCGAAACCTCAATATGCAGAACCTGCTCAATTTCAACAGCCGCACGATCGGGCGCGGCTTGTCGATAAGTGGCCTTCTTGGCAACGCGATCTCAGACGCCAAGTCCAACGTCGATGCCGCGCAGGGAACGAGGTTCCTGGATCCGAATTTCGTTTCGATCAACAACACCAACATCAGGACAAGCCGGACCACGATCGCGCAGCGCCGCCTGGTAAGCGCCTTCGGTCAGGCGGTTGTCGATTACAACAAGTATCTGTACCTGACAGTCACTGGAAGAAATGATTGGACCTCGACCATACCGCAGGGAGCTAATTCATTCTTCTATCCCTCCATTTCGTCGAGCTTCATTTTTTCGGACGCGTTTCCTGCGATCGGTCGTCACATGACCGGGAAGCTCCGAGCCGCGTATGCTGAAGTCGGAAAAGATGCCAGGCCATATGCCTACCGGCCGTCTCTCGAATTCAAGACCACTTCGAATGGCGGATACGGCTACGGCTTCACCGGACCCAATCTGGACCTGAAGCCGGAATTTGCGCGGTCGTATGAGTTCGGCACCGAGCTGAGCTTTCTCAACGACCGGCTTGGTCTCGACATAACCCGCTACCGCAAACAGACAAAGGACCAGATCGTGAATGACATCCGGGGCAGTTACGGCACCGGCTTCATTCTCTTCAATCTCAACGGCGCCGTCACCAGGAATCAGGGCGTCGAGATCAGCCTTCGCGGAACGCCCATCACCCGCGACAACTTCTCGTGGGACATTCTGGCGAACTACGAGCACGCGAAGGGAAGGGTGCTGGAGCTGCCCCACGCTTTGCCGGAATCCTATGTCTCGGATACGTGGCTGATTGGCAACGTGCGCAATGGTACCGCACCGGGGCTGTCCACTCTCTCGCTGACAGGCTGGTACTATCTCAGAGATACCGTGCCCGGCAGCCACAAGATCCTGATCGATCCGACGTCGGGGCTTCCCTTGAAATCCAGCGTCTTCATCGATCGCGGTTATGACCGCCAGCCCAAGTACACGATCGGACTGACCAACAGCTTCAAGTACAAGCGCGCCTCCCTGAATTTCCTGGTCGATTTTCGCAGAGGCGGTGACATTTTCAACGCGACTGAATGGTACCTGACTACCAGAGGTCTGGCCCCCAGTACGCTGGACAGAAACACGCCACGAGTGATCGACGGGGTGGTGAGAGACGGGAAGGAGAATACTGCCAATCCCACGATCAACAACATCGTCGTCGTTCCCGCCCTTCAAACGGCGTACTACACGGGAATGAGCGAAGAGCTCTTCATCGAAAAGAACATCAACTGGGTGAGGCTCAGAGACATTACGCTGAGCCTGCAGGTTCCGGAGAGACTGATGAAGAACTCGAGCGTGTTCATCACGGGGACCGATCTGTTCCTGCGCACCAACTACACAGGACTTGATCCGATCGTGAACGGAAATACAGCGGCGGTGGGAGGATCGGGTGGCGTAGGTATCGACTACGGCAATTTCCCAATCCCCCGCGGTCTCAACTTTGGCCTCAGGATGGGATTCTGAAGATGACGAAAAAAGTTTACGCCACACTTCTGGCCGCAGTTTTGTTCTTGCCCGCAGGTTGCAGCGACTATCTGGACGTCAACACGAATCCGAATGCTCCGCAGAGCGTTACGGCGAATCTCTACCTGCCGCCGATGCTGCACTGGATGGTGACAGCACCACAGTACGATGGCCGCTATGTCGGGACGTATACCCAGGAGTGGATCTCTACATCCACGGCGGGAAACGCCATCGGCTTGACCGCGCAGCAGGCGTGGGGCCGAATGGGCTACGATCCCGGAAATGACAACGGCGCCGAGCAATGGCGGGACGTCTACTGGTCGCTGGGACAGAATCTGATAGACATGAACAACAAGGCGACAGCCGAGCAGCGCTGGGATCTGCTTGGTGTCGGGTTGATCCTCAAGGCGTGGGGATGGCAGGTTCTCACCGATCTTCACGGCGAGATCATTGTCAAGGAAGCGATTGACCAGTCGAGATTCGAGTTCGACTATGACACCCAGGATTATGCCTATACTGAGGTCAAGCGACTCCTCGACAGCGCCATAGTGCTGCTGCAGAAAACGGACGGCGCAGTCGACGCCGCCTATCTTGTCACGGGCGACAAGATTTACAATGGCGATCGCACCAAGTGGCTGAAGCTGGCCTATGGATTCCGGGCCCTCAGCCTGAACCACTACTCCAACAAAGCTGCGTATGACCCTGCAGCCGTAATCGCCGACGTAAACAGGTCGTTCGCGGGCAACGCCGACGACGCGCTGCTCCAGTATCCTTCCCAACTGCCCAACGACGACCGGAATTTTTACGGCGCGACGCGGCAAAATATTCAGCTCTACCGGCAGACGCAGTTCATCGTCAATCTGATGAACGGCAATCAGTTCGGGGGGGCTGTCGACCCGCGAATGAGCCGCATGCTCGCTATCGACTCGGCGAGAGCGGCGTACACCGGTCTCGATCCGAATGTCGCTGGCTTCGGAACTCTCACCGACCCGCAGAGACCACGAAACTTCTGGGGATATGTGGGCAGCACCGGCGCCGGCCTGCCTTCCCGCTACATCTTCAGTGACAAGACGAAGATGCCGCTCATGACCTACTCGCAGCTTCAGTTCATAAAGGCGGAAGCCGCGTTGAAGATGGGAGACCAGCCAACGGCGCTGGCTGCATATACAAACGCGATCTCGTCCCACATCGATTTCGTCAATTCGCGAAACGCCGATGACGGCCAAGCCGTGCTGCCGATCACCGCGGCGGAGAAAACCGCATTCCTCACCAACGCAGCGATCGTTCCCGCCGTGCTCACGCTCTCGCACATAATGTCCCAGAAATACATAGCGCAATGGGCCTGGGGACATAATGAATTGTGGATGGATATGCGCCGGTATCACTACACGGATCTGGATCTCGTGAGCGGAACGCAGGTGTTCCGTGGATACGCTCCTCCGACGACCCTCTATGTCGACAATGGGGGCAAACTCGTACAGCGCATAAGGCCGCGATACAATTCGGAATACGTTTGGAACAGGGCGTCTCTCAACGTCATTGGCGGACTTGCGGCGGATTACCACACCGTGCCGCTATGGATCACTCAACCCTAATCGGTCTATGAATAGAGCTAAATCTCTGGCGGCGCTGCTGTGTGCAGCCCTGCTCGCATCCTGTGGAGAAAAAGCGGTTCAGAGCATCACTGCACCCGCTCCCGGGGCGAGAATCAAATTCTTCAACTTTGGCGTCAACGCGCCCGGCGTGAATTTCTACGCCGGCGATCAGAAAATGACGGCCATCAACTCCACCACCGGTGCCGAATCCACAACAGGAACCGGGTACGGTGGTGTTGGGAGTGGTGGATTATATTCGGGAATCGCGCCTGGCCAATACGTGTTGTCGGGAAGGATCGCCGCGGCGACCGACAAGGACCTGGCCATTTCGAACTTTACGGCAACGGTTGAGGACGGAAAGTTCTACTCGTTCTATCAGAGTGGATTTTACAACACCACGGCCAAAACCGTGGATGGGTTCCTGGTGGAAGATCCATTCAGTCAGGAGCTCGATTTCAGCGTCGCTTATGTGAGATTCGTCCATGCGATTTCCAACGCGAATCCATTGACGCTGTACGCGAAGAACACGACCACGGCGGCGGAAGTGCCTGTCGGCGCTGAAATAACATACAAAGGGGCAGGCGCATTCACCTCTCTGCCGCCCGGCTCGTACGATCTGAGTACGCGTTACGCGGGAACTTCTACGAACGCACTCTCCAGACCTGCCGTATCGTTCGCCGGAGCGAAGGTCTATACCATCACTGCGCGGGGTGACATCACTGTCGCGCCAACCACAACCTGTGTAGCGGCCAACCGGACCTGTCTGGATAACACGGCCAATCGGTAGGACTGCAACCGATGGACGAAAAAAACCCGGGGATGACCCGGGTTTTTTTGATCGCCAGTCGGCGGGACGGCGCTCGCCAGTGGTAAGATACCGGCATTTCTGTGCGCTTTCTTCCTCACCGGCCCGGCGCCCGAATGCAATTCCGTATCAGATCGCCCGCCGCGACAGAATCCGCTCGCGTCGTAAGGATGGGACATGGCGGCGGAACGGCGCTCGCCAGCGATCGATGCTCGTTCGCCCCCACGGAGCGCACCGCTGCCCATCCATCGTCGAGCTGGTCGGGTAGAAGGAACGATGTCGCCGCGCCCGCCTGATAGATCTTCTCGTGCGTGGGTGCTGTAGTGCGGCGGAAGAGCACCTCGTAACGCGACGCTCCCGGGACATCCTTCCAGGTGAGCATCCACTTCGATCCGCCCGAGGCCTGATCGCGCCGCGCAAGAGCTACTGGCGCCGCTGGAGCGTTGGCGAGCGATCCGACCACGGAGGCGTTGGTCCGGGCCACGTTCGCGACGTAGCCGAAGTTGACGTGCGCGAAATCGTCGGTCGGGAGGTGCTGCCGCTTGTAGTTCTCCAATCTCTCCGTAAACCGAAGTCCGGGATCGCCGAGGCTGACGTAGGGGCTGTGATCTCCTCCGCGGGAGATGCGGTCGAGGCGGAAGACGGGAAGAAGCGTCAATGCTGGGTTGTAAATTATGCCCGTTGCCCAGGTGTAGCGCGCGAGCTCTCTGCTCGGGCCGTTGTCGGGATCGGCCCCGAAGATCCTCATGGTCGTCGAATCGACCGTTCCATCCTCGGCGACCACGTTCCCCACGATGTCGTCTGTAAAGGCGGCGGCCACCTTATAGCCGGCGGCGTGGAGACGCTGCGCCAGGTGCGTCGAGCCGTAAAGACCCTGCTCCTCCGCGGCGTACGCCACGAAGATGACCGACGTCTCGAGCCCGCGCGGAAAATGTTTCGAGAATACCCGCGCCAGCTCCATGACTGCCGAGGTTCCGGATCCATCGTCGTCTGCGCCGGGCGCGTCCTGCGTCGCCTCGAACCGGGCGAGCGCGCCGAGGTCGGTGCGCGCGCAGATGCACGAATCGTAGTGTCCTCCCATGACCACGACTCTCGAGGTATCCCGGCCCGGCAGCCACGCGACGACGTTGACGACGTTCACAACCGGGCGGTCGGGATGCCCGCGCATTTCGATCATCGCCGGATCGTATTCGATTTTCAGACATCCGCCGCAAGCGGTACTGTATTCGCTCAGCTTGTTGAACAGATATCGCCGCGCCGCCCCGATCCCGCGTGTGTTGCTGAGCGTGTCGCTCATCGTGTGCCGGGTTCCGAATGAGACGAGCGTCGAATCAGTCGCGCGAATCTCGGCTACCGAGATTTCGGCGATCGCGGCGGCCAGCGATGCATCGCGCGCGAGGCCGATCGTGAGATCCGCGCCGGCAGCCGAGCCGACGGTGCGCGGGCCGGCCTGACCCGACGGAGGGAGCGGGGAACAGGATGCGGCTAGCAGAACGCCGGGGACAAATAGGCGAAGCGAGCATCTGCGCATGTTATTTTATCCGGGTGAGGACGGGTGCGACGGATTCAACGGCTCAGAATACGGGCAGAAAGTGAGTAAGACAAGCGCACGAGCGGGCTCGGATGAGCGCGACGCGGCGACGGCCGCGAACGAGATTTCCTGGCAGTGGTCGCGTTTCAGCGAGCTGAGCGGCGATGACCTCTACGCGGTCGTGCGTCTTCGAGAGGCCGTCTTCATCGTCGAGCAGAACTGCCCATATCCGGATGCCGACGGACGGGATCCCAGGGCGTGGCACCTACTCGGCTGGTCGCAGGGCGCGCAGGGAAGATTCCTCGCGGCGTACGCGCGAATATTCGAACCGGGAGTCAGGTATGACGAGGGATCGATCGGCAGGGTGGTGACTGCACCGGACGTGAGGGGAACCGGGCTGGGAAAAGTGTTGATGGCTGAAGCATTGCGACGTCTGGATACGTTGGCGCCGGGCCAGCTGGTCAAGATCGCGGCGCAACGCCGGCTCGAGAAGTTCTACGTTGGACTGGGATTCAAATCGGTGTCGGCTCCTTACGAGGAAGATGGAATTATTCACGTCGACATGACCCGCCGGCAATCAGAACAGTGATAACGAAAGCACGCTACTGCGACGGTGAGACCTTCGAAGATTTCATGGCCCGCCCGGTTAAGAATCATGATCTGTGGGCCGCCATCGCCAAACACCTCGTCATTCCCATCGAGTACTCCGCGCGGGTGGAAGCGCTCGGCGGGCACTGGCACTTGCTGGTGCTGACGGAGGACTGGTGCGGCGACTCGGTGAACATCGTGCCGATCGTCGCCAAGCTGACGCAGTCGGTGAGCAAGATGGACATGCGGATGCTGAAGCGCGACGAGAATCTCGACATCATGGACACGCACCTCATCGGAGGAAAATCGCGCTCCATTCCGATCGTGATCCTGCTCAATCAGAAATTTCAGGAATGCGGCTGGTGGGGGCCGCGTCCGCGCGAGATCGAGAAGTGGGTGGTAGAGGAGGGAATGCTTCTCCCAAAGGAGGAGCGCTACAAGGTGGTCAGGACCTTTTATGCCCGAGATCGCGGGCTGTCGACGATGGAGGAGATCGTCTCGATGCTGGAGCGGTGCTGCCGGATGCCGCCCTCCGCTCCGGTGCCGGAAAGCGACAAGGCGTGACTTCCGCCACGCCTCGTTCGCTTCCGTTCCGGCTAGGGTCGGTCAGCTATTGCTGTCGCTCGATCCGTTGGACCTGCGCCCGCCGCGGGATGCTTCACCACCTTTTCTTCCCGCGATTCGTGCCTCTTCGCTCGTGAACTCGTGCGCTGTTCCTTTCTGGTGCGCGGCGCGTCCGCCCTTTGCGGCGATTGCGCGTTGCGCCTGTGGATCCATCGCTGCGAATCCACGCGGAGTCTTGCGGCTGACAGTGCCAGGTTTCCGGTCTGCTCCGCTGTCGCTCCTGTTTTCGTCCATCGTCCCACTGTTCCCGCTCGACACTCCGCTCCTTCCACTCCGCTCGTCCATCTGAACCTCTCGGTTGTCTGCCGCGTCTGCCATTATCGATCTCCTGCCCAAAAGTTTCAGTTTGATTATGAATGACGCCGGGCGTGCATGTGCTGGAGATGCCGAAACTGCTCCCGGGCCGCGAAAACGAGTATTCTGTTGCGCAAGCGTCAGGCCGCAATTTCCGGGCGAGGACGATTCGACGGCAAGTGGAGTGAAAATGTGGATTTCTTCACTTCTCACACGTGTGTGACGCGTTATGTTACAAGAGTCACGTCTCTGGGCGAGTTATCCCGCCCATGCGCGGCGGCGCGGCTTGCAGATTTTCAATGGACATGTTCACTCTTGTCATGCTGCTGTCACGTTGTTTTCGCCGTCGGGAGTAATTGGTGAATCCAGTAGAAGAAGAGACGCTTTCGAAAATAGAGGTGCTTGCCGATCTCGAGCCATTGGTCAATGAGCTGATGGCGTCGCACGAGGCGAAACGCGTGTTGTGGTTCCCCACGGAGCTTCTGGAGCCTCCGCCAGGGGAAGATCCCGACCGCCATCTGAAAGCGCTCCGCGAGCGTGCCCGAGGAATCAGCGATCCGGCGCGAGTGGCGCTCGCGCTCAATCTCCTCACCGAGGAAGGGCTCCCCCATTTTCACCGGCTGCTCGCCGTCTATCTCGGCACTGACAGCATCTGGGCCAAGTGGAACAACCTCTGGACGGCGGAAGAAGACCGGCACGGCGCCATTCTGCACGACTATACGCGTGACGCGCGAGTATTCGATCCTGTGGTGATCGAGAAGATGCAGTTCGATTACATCAGGGCCGGCTTCGAGCCGGAGTGGGACAAGGATCCCTACAGGGTATTCGTTTATACGTCTCTGCAGGAGCGTGCGACGCAGGTCTCACACGCGAACACCGGCAAGTTTGCCTCTGAGTACGAACCCACGATCGGAACGGTGCTCCAGAATGTCGCGAAGGAGGAAGCGCGGCATTACACGTTCTATCGCTCCGTCTTCAAAGCAGTGATGGAGAGGGATCCGAACCGGGGTCTGATCGCCGCCGCGAAGATCATGCCCGCGATCGACATGCCGGGCGTGAACATGCCGCATTTCCGCGAGCTGGCTGACGTCGTCCGCCGCGCCGGCATCTACGGTCCGCGCGATTATCTCAGGATCGTCGAAGAGCTGATCAAGTACTGGTCGATCGACACGATGGTTGGCCTCAACGATCTCGGGCGGATGGCGCAGGAGAAGATCATGGCGATCCCCGCCCGTCTCGAGCGCATAGCCGAGATCATGGAGAAGAAATCGCGTCCCAAGACTTTTGCCTTCGACGTGATCTTCAATCGCATCTTCGCGATGGAGTAGAGCCTTTCGGGCTCTGGATCTTTTTGGCCGTTCAGTCGGGCGAGGGGTCCTCTTCGGCGCTACGCTCGCTTGGTCGAAGCCCCTAACTGCGCTCCTCGCTCTGCTCGGTCGCGGGTCTTCTCCTCGCGCTCGCTTTGCAAGCGCCTGCGAGGACCCCTCACCCTCCTTCCCTGTCCGTCCATCTGGAGCCGCGTGTGGCTCGACTCCCTCGCGAAGCGCGGCTGAAGTCGCGTCGCGGCAAAGTGAGTCGCGGGCCAACGACATCGCGCCGTTCGGCGGCGCCCGGGACACGGCGGCATTCAGCTGCGCCAACGACATCGAGCTTCGAAAGGCGGCACGGTGAGTGTTGAAACGGGCTGACGGTACACGCCGAGTCGACGCTTCGTGCCACCTCCCCGCGCCGTCAGGCGCGCGCAGTTATGGATCTGTCCCGGGAGGTGAGTGTGCGGCCGAAGAGGACACCCTCGCCGACCACAAACAGAGATCCTAGCCGAAGCGCGCGCTCGATGATGCGCGAAGGTGCGCTGGAAAGCGGAAAACTGGCGCTATGATCCTGAGAGACCGAGGTCGGCCGAGCGCGCCTGCATAGAGGATATTACGAACGCTATGTGCTCGTCGAGGTCCACGCCGAGCTCGCTCGCGCCATTGATCACATCGTCGCGACTGACGCCGCGCGCGAAGGCCTTGTCCTTCATCTTCTTGCGAACGGACCTCGCGTCCACCTCGTGCACGCTCTTCGTGGGACGCACCAGCGCCGTCGCGGTGATCAGCCCGGTGAGCTCGTCCACCGCGAACAGCGTCTTCGCCATCTTCGACTCCCGCGGCGTGTTCGTGTACTGCGCGTGGCCGAGGATCGACTCGAGGATGTCTTCCGGATATCCCTTCGCGCGAAGAAGGCGCACTCCCTCGGACGGATGCTCGCCGGTTGGGGAGTGAGCGTTGTTCGGAAAGCGCTCGTAGTCGAAGTCGTGGATCAGCCCGGCGATTCCCCAGCGCTCCGGGTCCTCTCCGAACCGCTCCGCGTAAGCGCGCATCGCGCCTTCCACCGCGAGCATGTGCTTACGGAGCGACTCGCTCGCTGTGTACTCGTGCATCAGCGCCAGCGTGTCGTCGCGGGAAGGGAGGGTTGATGTATCACTCATCTACAGTCACCTCGAAGGGGAAGCTAAAAGTATGGGTCGAGGTCAGCATTTCGGAAGCGACTCCGTCAGTAGCTGAGCGATGTTGATCGTCAGCTGTAGCGCGAGTAGGGCGCCGAGCATGATGGACACGTCGACCCAGGGGCGTCGCCTCGGCGGGAGCGTGCGCGCGTAGAGCATGGCCCCGGCAAAGGCCGTCACGCCCTCGACCAGGAAATCCGCGATGGGATGTTCGTATAGCCGGAGACCGATCATCGGACCTCCCGGCCAGGTGGGCTTGTACCCGGTGATCCAGTCGAGGAACATGTGCGAGAGGATTGCGGCGGAGACGACGAGCGCTCCCTTCCAATCCCGCGTGACCAGACCATACGCCGCAAACCCAATGAGCGCGAAGAGCAGGACCGAGGGAATCGAGTGCGACAGAATCCCCTGCGGATTGTATGACCCCGCCAGGCACAGTCCGGTATCGACCCAATCCGGCGCGTACGCGGCGACGAGCAGCACCAGCAGCCCGATGCCCGCGCGCGCGCGCTTTGCCGCCAGAGCAGCACCGACGTGACCGATGTACATCTAGCGGCGCGCGCGCCTGTCGATGAGCAGCGGCACCAGTGTCGCGATGAGTAGCGCTCCGATGAAGCGCAAGGCGTACATGTAGTGATCCATCAGATCGGGACGCTCGGCATCGCTGTCAGGATTTATCGGCTCGCGGCAAATTCATCGGAGTCATGTAACTTTGCGTAAAGTTAAAGCACGCTTCGTCAACCCGCCCGCGGCCGAAGCCTCAGGCCGCCCGTCACCCAAAGAACACTGAATGCACGTCAAGAATCTCGAGTGCTCGTTCTGCCACCGCGAATACGAAGCAAGAAAGCTCCACAACGTCTGTACCGATTGTGGCAAGCCGCTGTTCGTGCGCTACGATCTCAAGCGCATAGGAAAATTTCTCTCGCGCCAGACGCTCTTCGGGCGAAGGGCGGATCTCTGGCGCTATAGGGAAGTCCTCCCGGTCCGGCGCGAGGACAACATCGTGACGCTCGGCGAAGGCTGGACTCCTCTTCACCATGCCAAACACCTTGGTGCCGCGCTTGGCCTGAGCGAGCTATATGTGAAGGACGAGTCTCTCAACCCGACGCAGAGCTTCAAGGCCCGCGGTATGTCCGTGGCAGTATCCATGGCAAAAGAGCTTGGAGTGAAGAAGATCGCCGCCCCTTCCGCCGGAAATGCGGCCGGCGCTCTCGCAGCCTACTGCGCCCACGCAGGTCTCGAGGCGTTTCTTTTCATGCCGCGCGATACGCCGCGCGCGAACGTGATCGAGTGCGAGGTGACTGGCGCGAACGTCACGCTGATGGACGGCCTGATCACCGACTGTGGCGCCGAGGTGGCGAGGCGAAAAGAGGAGGAGGGTTGGTTCGATGTCTCAACGCTCAAAGAGCCGTACCGCGTGGAAGGCAAGAAGACCCTCGGCTACGAGATCGCGGAGCAGCTGGCCTGGGTGCTGCCGGATGTAATCATCTACCCGACCGGCGGAGGGACGGGCCTCGTCGGAATGTGGAAGGCCTTCGACGAGATGCAGGAACTGGGATGGATCGACGAGAAGCGGCCGCGGATGGTCACGGTGCAGGCGGCCGGATGCGCGCCGATCGTGCGCGCCTTCGAGAAGGGAGAGCGCTTCGCGGCGGAATTCCCCGATGCGGCAACCGTCGCATCGGGACTTCGCGTGCCGAAGGCTATCGGTGACTTTCTCATTCTCGACGCGATCCGAGAGTCGGAAGGAACCGCGATCGCGGTGACGGACGAGGAGCTGATAGCAGGGGCCCGGGAGCTCGGGCGCAGGGAAGGGATTTTTGCGGCGCCCGAGGGTGGCGCGTGCGTTCCCGCGCTGCGGAAGCTGCTCGAGCGCGGGAAGGTGAAGCCCAACGAGCGGGTCGTGCTGTTCAACACCGGATCGGGCATCAAGTATCTCGACGCCTTCGACGCCGAGGTCAAGCAGCGGACGCCGAGGAACCAGCCGAAGAGCGCGTTGGGCCCCTCGCTGTGACCTATCGCAGGCCTAAGAGCTTGTGCGTCTGGATGCTCAGACGCCACCGGGGATTACGCAGACAGTAATCGATAGCGAGCTCGGTGTTCCGCGCCGTTTCAGCTCCATCCATCGGCTGGAGGAAGAAGTTCTGGAAATCGAGCCGCTCGAATTTCTCGGGCGGCGCGTTCTCCTGCGGGTACACGAGCTTGAGCTCGCTGCCGCTCGTCTGAACCAGCGGCGCGCCGGCTTTCGGGCTGACGCAAACCCAATCTAAAGATGCGGGTGCCGGCCTCGTGCCATTGGTCTCGACCGCCACCTCGAACCCGCACTCGTGCAGCTCTGAGATCAGATTCTCGTCGAGCTGGAGGAGCGGCTCGCCTCCGGTGCATACGACATACTTCGACCCCGCGCGGCCGTCTGCATTGCGACTGTCGCCGGTCCAGCACCGATCGATCGCATCCGCAAGCTCTTTCGCGCTCTTGAACCTGCCGCCATCCGGTCCGGTGCCGACGAAATCGGTGTCGCAGAACTGGCAGACAGCGCGCGACCGGTCTTCCTCGCGCCCCGACCAGAGATTGCAACCCGAGAAGCGGCAGAACACCGCGGCGCGTCCCGCCTGCGCGCCCTCTCCCTGGAGAGTGTAGAAGATCTCCTTGACGGTGTAGGTCACTTTGATCTCCCGCCCGCCATTGAGCGTCCGCTCGACCTCGCGTATTCGATCGGGTCCGTAAGGCCGGCCTCGCTGAATCCCTTCAGGCGGAGCTGGCAGGCGTCACATCTTCCGCACGCTTCGCCCGACGAGCCCGGATCGTAGCAGCTGGTAGTCCCGGAGTAATCGACTCCGAGCGAAGCGCCGAGCTTGATAATCGCCGCTTTGGAGAGGAGGATGAGGGGGGTCCGGATCATGATGCGCGAGGTACCTTCGACGCCCGCGCGCGTAGCGAGATTCGCCATCTTCCCGAACGCCTCGATGTATTCCGGTCGGCAATCCGGGTAGCCGCTGTAATCGAGCGCGTTGACCCCGATGAAGATGTTGGACGCACCGACGACTTCCGCGAGCGCGAGAGCGTACGAAAGGAAGATCGTGTTGCGCGCCGGCACGTAGGTGACGGGAATCTCCTTCGCAGTGTCGGACGACGGCGTGAGATCGCGGTCCTTGGGGACCGGAATGTTGGCCGTCAGCGCCGACCCGCCGAACCAGGTCAGATCGATGTCGACGACGTGGTGCTCGCGGACTGCTGCGTTCCGGGCGATTCGTTCAGCAGCTTCGATCTCCGACGAGTGACGCTGTCCGTAGCGGAAGCTGAGCGCGTGCACGGCGAATCCCTCGCTCTTCGCTATTGCGAGAACGGTTGTCGAGTCGAGACCTCCGCTGAGGAGGACGACGGCACGCGGTTGTTGTGGCTGTTTGTCGGAGGAAGTCGGCAGCGGCATCTCAGTAGGGCTCTGAGAGAAAGTTACACTGCTGGCGCTACAGAGCCGCGGTGAGCCTAAGCCCGGCACGCGGGGAGTTTGCGTGCAGTAGTCCTCTTGCGCTTCGGCTGGCCTCGCGCGGCGTCCGTAGTTTTTACAGATCGTCGCGCCGGTCAGTCGGGCGAGGGGTCCTCTTCGGCGCTACACTCGCCCCCGCGGAGCCCTAACAACGCTCCCTCGCTCCGCTCGGTCGCGGGTCTCCTCTGGTCGCTCGCTTTGCAAGCACCTGCGAGGGCCCCTCACCTTCCTTCCCTGTCATGCATCTGCAACAACCATCGGCCGCCGCAGGCGGCCATCCCCGCGTGAAGGTCGTGGTGGGACCCCCGCGCCGACCGACCGCGCGATGGACTCGAGGACGAAGCGGCTGAGGGCTAAACCAAAAGCGGGCCGCTACGCGACTTTCTTTGCTTCGGGAGGACGCGGCCGCGGCGGAGTGAGTCGCGGCGACGGAGCGTCTGGACTGACCAGCTCGGGCTCTGCCTCCGGGAGCGGCGTGGCCGTAGTCTCGGTCTTGAGCTCGCCCACGAGATCCCTGAGGACGTGCGCGCCGTGAAACAGCTGCGTCGATGCCATGCTCATCTGCTCGCAGGCGGCGCTCTGCTCCTCCGTCGACGCGCTGACCTGCATCGCCGCCGTCGCGTGGCTCTCCGCCGTGCGCGCAACGAGACCCAGATTCGCGGCGGCTGAATCCACCGCTCGCGCGTTCTCCGTAGCGGCAGTCGTCACGGACGACGCCGCGGCACGCGTTCTCTCGGCAGCGCCCAGGATGGTCGAGAGCGCGCCGTCCAGCTCGCGGCTCACGCGCTCGATCTCGCCCACCTGCGACACGCCCTGCTCCATCGCCTTCGATGTCGCCTGCACACGCGTCATGATGCTGTCGGTCATCTTCACCACGTCGTCAGCGGCAGCCTGCGTCTGATCGGCGAGCTTTCGCACCTCACCGGCGACGACCGCGAAGCCGCGGCCCGCCTCACCGGCACGCGCCGCTTCAATCGCCGCGTTGAGCGAGAGAAGATTCGTCTGCTCGGCGATGCGTCCGACCGAGACGACGAACTTGTTGATCTCGCTCGCGCTGATGGTGAGCTCACGTACCTGTTCTGCAGCTTCCTGCACGATGGTCCGAACGTCGAACAGAATCTTCAGCGCTCTGTCGATCTCGATGCGCTTCGACTCAGCCTCCGCCTCGATGGCGCTGGCGAGGCCGTGCACTTCCTGCGCGCCGCCGACGAGGTTGTCGCCGCGGGTGCGGATTCCATCCAGAGCTTCGTTCACCTGACGCAGCTGCGCCACCTGCGACTCGGCGCCGTGAGAAACCTCCTCGACGGCGTCGGCCACTTCGCCGGCTGAGGCGGAGATCTGCTTCGATGCAGACAGGAGATCGCTGGCAGAGACTGCGACTTCATCCGCGGTCTTCGCCGCGCCCGATGCGATTCGTGACAGTGCGATCGAGGCGTGATTCATCGCATCAGCGAGGGTGCGGAACTCGCCCGGCATCTCGCCTTCGGTGCGCTGTTGCAGCTCACCATGACTGAGTTGAACGGCGTGCTTTACCAGGAGCCGCAGTGGGCGGCCAACCGCGCGACCCGTGCGAATCACGATCATGATCGCCAGAAGGGTCGCGACGATGACGACGGAGACGAGCAGTCGCGATCTTGCGGTTGCCTGTCCGCGAAGCTCGCCGGACATCCAGGCCAGCTGCTGCGCGCGGGAGTGCTCGAGGTCTGTGAGCTGCTGGAGCAATCCGGGCACCATCCGGCGCGCCTTCTGAGCTTCCGCATGCGCCTCATCGAGACGACCGAGGTCGGTCAGTCTGTGCGACAGCGCAAAGGATGCTTCCACGCGGGCGAGAGTGGTGTCGATCGCTACGGTTCGCGCAATCTGGTCGGCGAGCACATCGCGGCGCGCGCTGAAGTTGCGGTGCAGGCGGTGGGCTTCCCAGCCGAGGCGGCGGAAATCGGCATCGGACTTGGCGTCCTGATCGCTCAGATAGGTATTCGCGGCCTGGACTTCCTGCGTCACCACGTTCGAGAAATCGGATGCCTGCTTTGCATCCTGCTGCGCGTCCGCGAGAGTATCGGACACCTGGTTCGCCATGCGGTTCATGGAGACCCAGCCGACGGCCCCTGCCGCGAGCATGAGGAGAATGAGGAACGAGAAGCCGACCGTCAGGACCTGACGAATCGTCTGAAATCTGAATGGGAGTTTCACTTGCCCTCCGCGCCGGTCAGCGATCCGTCATGAACCCGGAAAACGCGAAAGCGCATGCCGACCGGATCGCCATTGTCTTCGAAAAAGGCAGGCCCGGTCAGGCCGGCGTAGGCTGTTTCGCTGTTAAGCGAGCGCAGATAGTCGCGCACTGCCCGGCGATCGGGTCCCTTTTCTCTGAGAGCCTGCGCCACGAGATTGGTCGCGTCATATGCAAGCGCCGCGTGTGCGTCGGGCTCAGTCTTGAACTTTTTCTTGAATGCAGCGACGAAAGCGCGAGCAGGCGGTGAGGGATCTGCCGGCGTAAATGACATGCCGATGTACGTGCCTTCTGAGATCGCCGTATCGGCCGTAATCCCCTGCCAACCATCCCCTCCGACGAAAATGGCGTTGAAGCCCTGCCGCTTTGCTTCCTGGAGGATCTTGAGCCCGGTTGCAACTCGTCCCGCGACGAATACGATCTTCGGCTTCCGGGTCTTGAGGTACGATATGTAGGGCTCCGCCGTCGGCATGTCCGCATTTATCGGATCGAGGCTCATGATGTCGCCGTGGAACGATCGGCGGAACGAGTCTGCGAGTCCGCGGCCGTAAGTATTGTTCTCGTATAAAACGGCAACGCTCGCGGGTGCGCGCTGGCCGAACCTCGTCGCGAAGTTGGCTAGCGCGATCCCGTTCAGGGAATCGCTGGAGATGATGCGAAATACCCAGCTCGAGATGCCGGTGAGATCGGGAGAGGTGGCGCTGGTAGCGACCGCGGCCAGCTCACCATCGTAAACAGGAGCAGCCGAGAGCATTCCCGACGAGTTCACGTGTCCGATGACGGCCGAGACGGCCTGAGTGGAGACGAAATCCTGCGCGATCTTCGCGGCCTTGGGACCGTCACCTTCGTCATCGCGTGAGATGACCGTGAGCGGGTGGCCGTTGATGCCGCCAGCCTTGTTGATCTCTTCGACGGCCAGCTCAATGCCTTGAAGATTCTGGAGTCCGTAACCCTGTTTCCAGGGTCCAGCCGCTCCGACTATGTAAGTAGGCTTGCTTGCGGCGCATGCGGCGAGAGCCAGCAGCGCGAATGACGAAACGGCTTTAGACAGCAACTCCCCCCTCCCCTTGGTTCGGGGACCTCTTTGTCCCCCGAATTGACGAGGTCCAAGCTCGGGCGGTCACTCGTTTTGTGGAAATGTTCGTGGCAGAACGCGTGCGCTCGGCGCCGATCACACCCAAAGATCCCCTTTGGCAAAACGCTCAGCCCGATCGAGCGTCCTTTAGTTAGGCCTTTTAGTCCGGCCCTGACGCCTTGCACACAAATCATCGAGTCATGCATCTGCGGATAGCCATCATTTCTGCGTTAATCATCGTTGCCGGCGTTCGCGCGGGCGCGCAGGACGTGCGCGTCGAAGTCGTCGACGCAGTGACGGGAAAGCCGATCGTCGGCGCCAACGTTTCACTTCTCGATTCGGCCGGCTCGCTCCCACTCTACGGCGCGTTCAGCGATCAGAGCGGCCGGACCGACCTGCGGGGACCCGCCCGTGGTCCCTTTCGCGTGCGAGCGGACAAGGCGGGCTACGATACGTGGAACTCGGTCCAGCTCCACTTGAGCAACAAGCCGGTTCTTGTGCGAGCAGGCATGGCCGTGACAAGGAACCCGTCGCCGATTGTTGCGCGAACCGAGACCGCCTGCCAGCAGCTCACCGCGGCCGGAACTCCCGCGGGAGATCTGTGGACGGAGATGAAGAAGGCGCTGACGGCGAGCGCCATGACCGAGGCACAGGGGCTTGTGCCGCTGGATGTCGATCTTTACGAGCGCGCGCTCAACCGGGACCTTGCTGTCGTGTCCGAGCGCGCCGAGCAGCGCACGCGAATTCCGCGCAGACCAGCGACAGGCATCTCGTGGGAGCAGATGGACTCCACTCGACGTGGAGAAGCTTCAACCAGCGAAGTCTTTAGAGCGCCGGACGCCGCGCTGATGCTCTCAGAGGGGTTCGTGAATTCCCACTGCTTCTCCGCTATCCGGGGCTACGGTCCGGAGACCGGACTGTCGGGACTCGAATTCAGACCCTCCAGAGTTGGCGGACTTCCGGAGCTTGCGGGCGTCCTCTGGCTCGATCCGAAAGGGAATGCGCTTCGCGCGGTCAACTTCGATTACGTCAATCTTCCGATTCCACTGCGCGTCGCACGAACGACGGGACGCGTGGAGTTTCAGCAGCTTCCGGGCGGACAGTGGATCGTGCCTCGATGGTACATCAGGATGCCCCGCGTCGTCCGCGTGACGTCGGCTGGGGTTGGATCACCGTCAGTAACACGCGACAGCCTTGCCGGATTCCAGGAAGTCGGTGGCTCCGCTCGGCCCGCTGGAACGGCGGCGCCGGCAGGGACGAATGCGGCATCATCGCCAGCAGCCAGCGCTCCGGCGGATTCGGCACCTGAAGCGGCCCAGTCGATGTTGATGGGCGTTGTGTACGACAGCACGAGTGGTGGACCGTTGAGCGGAGTTCAGGTCTCAACCGGTGGGGGCCGCTTCAAGACGGTCACGAATTCCGGTGGTCGCTACCAGCTAGCTATAGATGGAGCGATCAACGATACCCTCGTGTTCGAGCATCCGCGCCTGCGGATGCTTCGCATCATAGAACGCAAGCAAGCCATCTCGCTGCCGAGTGGGGCGCGTGGACAAGCGTCGTTGATCGTTCCTTCGTATGGAACCGTACGCGCGCGCATTTGCGGCCAGAACGAGACCAGAACGGAGGCGCAGGGGATCATGGCGGGATACGTAAGAGATGCCGCTGGCAAGCCAACACCCGGCGCGCACGTCTGGGCGACCTGGCAGATCCTGTGGGTTGAGCAGAATGGCCGCCTGGTCTCGACTAACCAGCAGCGCACAGTGGAGGCCGATGCCAGTAGCGATGGCTCCTACATCCTCTGCGGTTTCACGCGCGGCGCGCAGGTCACGGTCAAAGTCAGCCAAGCGGGGAGGGGCACGGTTGGGGAGAGAGTCGTTCTCCCCTCCACCATGGTCCTCGAGCATGATTTCGTGATTTCTGGCCGGTAGCTAGCCGCTTAAAACCATCAGTGGCGGTTGCGCTGGTAGTAATCAGTCGCCAGTCGGTACAACGCCGGCCCCTTCGACCATGAGGACGACCGCCCGCTCTGGCGCCCGGGTCCGGTGAACGACTCCCTTGGGGACGACGAACCCCTGCCGCTCCCCCAGCTCCACCGTCCTCCCCTCGAGATCGATCAGGAATTTCCCCTCGACGACGTAGAAGAACTCGTCGAGATCGTCGTGCTTGTGCCAGTGATACTCGCCCTGCATGACGCCGAGCCTGACGACTGAATCGTTGACCTGGCAGAGCGTCTGATTGTACCAGCGGTCCTGCACCGCGTCGATGAGCGCGGGGAGATCAACAACCTCCAAGGCCGGGTACCTGATGTCGAGGTGTGTCGCGTAGGGATAGTTCTTCGCCATAGGTAAAGGATGCGGTTGGTGCGTGGGCGGCGCGTTCAATCCGTAGCCGCGTCTACCTGCGCTTACCGTCGTCGTGGCAGACCATGTCCACGACGACGGCACTCGCGAGGATCAGAACTGGATCCTCTCCGTCGGCGATCTCGATCCCGTAGGTGTCGGTCCAGCTGAACCACTTCTTCGATACCGTCGAGACGACCTTGTCGCCACGAGTGAACGCGTACTCGTGGTCCAGAAAATCGCCCTCAGCCTCGAGGTCGTCGGGGCCGGGAACGTCGACGGTGAAGCGGTGATGGATGAATGAGAACAACTCGCGCTTCACCACGGCAAGAAGGTCGGCACCGCGCCACAGCTCGTACGTCGGACTCCAGTTGAGGAGCCGCTGGTCGATGTAGACCAGCTCGTTACCGGCGGGATCCGTGAACGAGAGTTTGTCGCCGAAGCTGAACAGCTTTCCCTTCACGAGGAAGGCGTCCTGCTCGTTCTCGTCCTTGATCGTAAAGTTGTCGGCCAGCGATAAAAGCTTTTGTCGCATCACGTAGCGCATGGATTCCTCTAGTTGCAGTTAAAACTCACTGCCGTACATCCCTTTGGAGCACCCTGAAGTAAGCCGTCCACGGTCCCACTGCCTGCGTATAAGCCCTCGCCATGGTCCGTGTGATCTGCGCGATGTGCGAGAGATCGTGCACAACCCACGTCGCGAGCAACTGCCGCATCGTCACAGTGCCAAACTCGGGATGCTCGCCGGTCAGCTCCATGTCCTTATCCTTGAGATTCCAGCCGCGGAGCGTCGCGACATTGTTGGAGCGAAGCTTGTCGAACTCTTCCAGCAAATCCCCGAGCGGGCGCTCCGACTTCAGCTCGGCGAACCGGTCGAAGGGATCGAACCGCCGGTAGTCCTCCTGCTTCAGAATTATGCGGGCGCGCGGGATCCAGTCGGTGTGCTCGCCGTGTATAAGATGGCCGACGACCTCGCGCGGACTCCACGTGTCGGGGCCTTCGTTCACTCGCGTCCAGCCCTCCGGCAGCTCGTCGAGCAGCTTCGACAACACCGCGGGTGTCCGCTCCAAAATTGGAATAGCTGCTTCCAGTTTGAAGTCCATGTTTGCCTCCCCCTCCCCCTTCGTGAGCGGGTCCATAGCCGAATGATACGCTCATGGGCATCCATGAACTACTTTTCCCTCAGCAGAATTGTTTCGCCGAGCCGTCCTCGTCGCACCCGCGCCTAGCGGTGCTCACCTTGGAGTCAGCATGACCGCACGAATCCTCGCAGCTCTCGCCGTCCCCGCCGTGATGACGCTCGCTCCATCGCCCACCTCGGCGCAACGGTCTATCCGCCGCGACATCCCGATGACGAACTCGATCCGCCGAGCTTTCGCCGCGGGGACGAGAGATTCGACCGGGCGGCCCGGCAGGAACTACTGGCAGCTCTGGACCGACTACAGGATCAACGCGCGCCTCGACTCGGCTACGTCGACAGTATCGGGCCACGAAGTCATCACCTTTCGCAACAACAGCGACTCGGTCATGCGGGCCATCGTTTTGCGACTTGACCAGAACATCTTCAGAGGCGACGCCCCCCATGTCGGTGCAATGGATGCGCTCACCGATGGGATGCGCGTCTCGAAACTCGTCATAAACGGCCAAATCCTTCCGGTGGCGGACACATTGGGTGCGCCGATTCCCGGGACCCAACGCCGGACGCCGGCGCTCGCGCGAATTCTGAGACAGACGTCAGCGCGCATCAATCTCCCCACGCCGATCGCGGCCCATTCGAGCGGGATAGTCGAAGCCGAGTGGAGCTTCCAGGTTCCGCGCACGGATGGTTCGCGTGGGTTTCGAATGGGACGCTGGGCCGACACGCTCTACCAGGTCGCGCAGTGGTACCCCCGCCTCGCCGTGTTCGACGATCTTCGTGATGGCGGCTGGGACACCGATCCGTATCTCGGGAACGCGGAGTTCTACAACAATTTCGGACGGTTCGATGTGAGCATCGATGTGCCGGCGGGGTGGATAGTCGGCGCGACCGGCGTGCTTCAGAATCCGGCCGACGTACTCACGCCGGCTGCTCGCGAGCGGCTGTCTCACGTCCTCGAATCGGATTCTACTCGGACCATTGTTTCGGCCGCGGAGCGCGGACCTGGAAAATCAACGACAGTCGGCACGAACGGCCGTCTCGTCTGGCATTTCGTCGCGGATACTGTTGGAGACTTTGCCTGGGGGACTTCCAACCAGTTTGTCTGGGATGCCTCGCGCGCGACGATCCCCACCAGAGGACCGGTGCCGTTCAACATCATGTACCTGCCCGGCCATACGCAGGCGTTCGCCGAGGGCCCCAAGGTGGTGCGGCATGCCCTCGAGTACTACTCGAAGCTCTGGATGCCCTACGCCTTTCCGCAGCTGACGATGGTCGACGGGCCTGAGCTGGGGATGGAGTACCCGATGTTCATCATGTCGGCTGTTTTTGCAGCGGACCACGAGACGGGGCACGAGTGGTGGCCAATGATGGTCGGCGTCAACGAGACGTGGTACGGCTGGATGGATGAAGGCTTCAATCAGTACATGAACATCCTCTCCGAGGCCGACTACGCCCGCAAACCCTACCAGCTCGACAGCCTCGGAATGTCCTACGGGAAAATCAGCGGCAACGACCTCGAGCCGCCGCTGATGTGGGACGAGAATTACGCCGGTCCGTTCTACGGATTTGTCGCCT
This sequence comes from Gemmatimonadales bacterium, assembly GCA_038316775.1. GTDB lineage: Bacteria > Gemmatimonadota > Gemmatimonadetes > Gemmatimonadales > Gemmatimonadaceae > UBA4720. The sequence continues at coordinate 37,978 of JBBQAV010000003.1, forward strand.
ACGGCAAGGCGCCGCTCATGCTCTCCGCTCTCGGCGGAGTGGTCGGTGACAGCGCTGTCTGGCGCGCGATGAGTGATTACGCGAAAGCGTGGCGGTTCAAGCATCCCTCGCCGTGGGACTACGCCAATTTCCTGAGCAATGCCCTCCACCAGGACCTCGGCTGGTTCTGGAATTACTGGCTGTTCACGACGGAATCGGTCGACGGCTCGATCCAGGATGTGAAGAGAGCTGGCCGGTTGACGGCAGTGACGATTCGCCAGAACGGGCAGATGCCTTCGCCCGTGATCCTGAAGGTGGAGTTCGCGCCAACCGGCGTTGCGATCAGGCCGATGACGAACAGCAGAATGTTGGATGCCAATACCGCAATCGCGACGTGGCCCGTTGACGTCTGGTTCGGCGGTAGCCGCACCTTCACTGCGAATCTGGATTTTGGCGGACGCGCGATCACGAAGATCACGCTCGATCCCAAGGGAAGATTCCCGGATCGCGAGGCGAGCGACAACACGTGGCCGCGAACTACCGCCGCGGCCAGACCTCCTGCGGGGAACTAGTCGATGGTCGCGAATGGAATGGCCCGCTTCTTCACAGGCTCGATGGGTCTCCTGCTCGTGGTGGCAGCTGCCGGCGCGCAGCAGGCACCTGTAGTCACCACTGCCGACTACGCGCGAGCAGAGCAATTCCTTAGCAACAACGTGTTGCCGCTCGTTTCAGGGATTGGTGTGCAGCCCACCTGGCTCGGTGGCGACCGTTTCGGCTATCGCAGCACGAGTCGAGGCAACGTCCAGTTCGTCCTGGTCGATCCCTCGAAGATGACCCGAGTTGCCTGCAGCCCGGAAACGGATCGGTGCGGCGGCGCGCTCGATCCGCGTGAAGTTGCGCGGCTGCGCGCCGGCTCACAGCGACCAACCGGGTCGCGACCGGAGTCTCCTTCGCCCGACGGCAGGCGCGCGGCGTTCATTCGGAGCTACAACCTCTGGGTGCGCGACGTTGCGACGGGGCGTGAGACTCAGCTCACGACCGACGGACAGAAAGACTTCGGCTACGCCACCGACAACGCCGGTTGGGTGAGAAGCGATCGTCCAGTCATGGTGTGGTCGCCTGATTCGCGAAAGATCGCAACCTTTCAGCAGGACGAGCGCGGCGTCGGCGAGATGTATCTCGTCAACACGAGCGTGGGCCACCCTGAGCTCCAGGCGTGGAAGTATCCACTCCCCGGTGACAGCCTCATCGCGATGATTCAGCGCGTCGTCATTGACGTCGACAACGCACGCGTGATCCGTCTTCAAATGCCGCCGGATGCGCACCGGTCCACGCTGTGCGACCACATCATCTGCCGAGGGAGCGAGGACTGGGTGGATGTGCAGTGGTATCCCGACGGATCGCGCGTCGCATTCGTATCGACATCACGCGACCACAAGCATGAGGTGCTGCGCGTTGCGGATGCGGCGACCGGCGCCATTCGCGATGTCCTGCGCGAAGACGTCGCCACGCAGTACGAGTCGGGAAACGGGATGGTCAACTGGCGCGTTCTCCTCGCGTCGAACGAGGTGATCTGGTTCTCGGAGCGGGATGACTGGGGACAGCTCTATCTATACGATCTCACGACGGGCCAGCTCAAGCAAAAGATCACGAGCGGGGAAGGGAACGTCGCGCAGCTCCGCCGAGTCGATGAGAAAAACCGGATTCTTTATTTCGTGGGGAACGCCAAAGAGCGTGGGCGTGATCCGTATTTCCGGCACTTCTACCGGATCAAAATGGATGGCACAGGCCTCACGCTCCTGACGCCCGAGGACGCTGATCACGACATCTCGCTCGCTCCGTCGGGCCAGTATTTCGTCGACACCTACTCGCGTCCCGACGTGCCACAGATCTCGGTGCTGAGGGATCTGAACGGAAAGACCATCCTCAGGCTCGAGACGGCCGACGTCAGCGGGTTGCGCGCGATTGGATGGAAGCCGCCGATGCCGATCACGGTGAAGGCGCGCGATGGCAAAACGGATCTCTATGGCTTGATGTACGTGCCGACGAATCTGGACAGCACACGGAAATACCCGATCGTCAATCACATCTATCCCGGTCCGCAGACGGGAAGCGTTGGGGGTCGCAGCTTCTCCGCTGCGCGCGGCGATGCTCAGGGGCTCGCCGAGCTTGGCTTTGTCGTCGTGGAGATCGACGGGATGGGCACGCCGTGGAGATCGAAGTCGTTCCACGACGCCTACTTCGGCAGGATGGGCGACAACACTCTGCCCGATCAGGTCGCGGGGATGAAGGAGCTGGCGGGGCGTTATCGGTGGATCGATATAGATCGCGCGGGGATCTACGGACACTCGGGCGGCGGATTCGCCACCGCCGATGCGATGTTCCGCTATCCGGATTTGTTCAAAGTGGGAATCTCCGAAGCGGGCAATCACGATCAGCGCAATTACGAGGACGACTGGGGCGAGCGCTACCAGGGTCTGCTCGTGCGCACTCCGGATGGCAGCGACAATTACGCGCCGGAAGCGAACCAGCTTCTCGCAAAGAATCTGAAAGGGAAGCTGCTCCTCGCCCATGGCACGATGGATCCCAACGTCCCGGCTTACAACACTTTGCTCGTCGTCAACGAGCTGATCAAGGCGAACAAGGACTTCGATCTGATCGTGCTGCCGAACCGCACGCACGGATTCGGCAACGAGCCGTACATGGTCCGCCGCCGCTGGGATTATTTCGTCAAGAACCTGCTCGGCGCGTCGCCGCCTAAGGAATACGAGCTTGGACGCCCGAAGGCCGCTGTCCGATAATGCAAACTGCAACTGAAGACTACCGGGTGGGGGCGGTGGGCGTGGCGGCTGGCGGCCTCGGGCTTATTGCGCGATTTCTCATTGCAGCGATCGCCATAACAATTCCGCCGACGATCATGGACGCGCAGGCCGTTCCGCCAAAGGCGCCGGTGTTCACCCATGCCGACACTATTCGCGGATCCAACACTCCCCAGCGCGCCTGGTGGGACGCGGCCTTCTACGATCTTCACGTGAAGGTGAACCCCGCTGACAGCAGCATCGCCGGCTACAACGCGATCACCTACCGTGTCCTCAAGCCCGCGCGCGAGATGCAGATCGATCTGCAGCTGCCGCTCGTTGTCGACAGCATCGTCCAGGACGGACTGGAGCTGAGCGCGCGGCGGGACGGCAACGCTTTCTTCGTCACGCTCATCGTGCCACAGAGAGCCGGAGCGACGAAGAAGATCTCCGTCTACTATCACGGCAAGCCAACCACTGCGACACGCGCCCCATGGGATGGCGGCTTCGTCTGGGCGCGCGACAGCCTCGCGCGCGACTGGGTCGCCACCGCCAACGAAGGACTCGGCGCGAGCGTCTGGTGGCCGAACAAGGATATCTACTCCGACGAGCCGGACAGCCAGAGCATCGCGATCACCGTTCCCGACTCGCTGTTCGATGTGTCGAACGGCCGCTTGCGGCGCACGACACCGCATGCCGACGGCACCACGACCTACGAGTGGTTCGTCAGAAATCCCATCAACAATTACAATGTCACGGTGAACGCGGGTCACTACGCGCATTTCAACGACGTGTACCAGGGCGAGAAGGGGAAGCTCACTCTCGATTTCTATCCGCTCGACTACCATCTCGATACCGCGAAGAAACAGTTCCAGCAGGTGAAGCCGATGCTGCAATGCTTCGAGAGCTGGTTCGGTCCCTTTCCCTGGTATGAGGACGGCTACAAGCTTGTCGAGACTCCGCACCTCGGCATGGAGCACCAGAGTGCCGTCGCCTACGGAAATCACTACATGAACGGCTACCTCGGCCGAGATCGGTCAGCGACGGGGCACGGGCTGCTGTGGGATTTCATCATCATCCACGAGAGCGCGCACGAGTGGTTCGGCAACAGCATCACGATGAAGGATGCAGCCGACATGTGGATCCACGAGAGCTTCGCCACCTACGCGGAAGGCCTGTATACGGAATGCCAGCAAGGCAAGAAGGCGGGCGTCGAGTACACGATCGGGCAAAGGAAAATTGTCAGGAATGATGTGCCCGTCATCGGTGTGTACGGAGTGAACCACGAAGGATCCGGCGACATGTACGACAAAGGCGCCAACATGCTGCACACGATCCGCCAGCTCGTCGACGACGATGCACGCTGGCGGGGAATAATGCGCGGGCTCGGCAAAACATTCTGGCACAAGACCGTCAGCGGCAAACAGGTCGAGGACTACATCAGCCGCCAGTCAGGATTGAATCTGAGCAAGGTCTTCGACGAATACCTGCGAACTGCGATGATCCCGACGCTCGAGTACAAGCTCGAGGGGCCGAAGCTCACCTACCGCTGGAGCAATGTGGTGCCGGGCTTTCCGATGCCGGTCAAAGTCACGACATCGCCGGGCACGTACCGGTGGATCAGGCCGACAGAAAGCTGGCAGACAACGATGGTGAAGCTGGATCGGCCTGAGGACTTCCGCGTCGACGAGAACTTCTACGTCAACGCGAAGGATCTCCTCAAGCCGGCCGCAGATTCAACTAACGTGCGTAAAGGCCAGTAACAACCGCCGTCGCGAGCTTGTTCGCGTTCAGGTTGTAGCCGATCATCGCGGGCATCGCGTTGCCGGGAAGATCCAGCTTGTCCACCTTGAGCGCGAATACAGTGAAGTGATAATGGTGCGGCTTGTCGCCCGGGGGCGGGCAGGGTCCGCCATATCCCTTCGTTCCGAAGTCGGTCAGACCCTGCGCGCTTCCCCTCGGCGCATCGCGACCGTTGCCGGCACCCGCTGGAAGTCCGGTTGCAGTTGCGGGAATGTTGTACATCGTCCAATGCCACCAGCCGCTTCCCGTCGGAGCATCCGGATCATATGCGGTTACGGCGAATGATTTCGTCCCTGCCGGTGGGTTGGTCCAGGCCAGTGCTGGGGAAATATTCTCTCCGTTACATCCCATTCCCTTGTACGCGTGTTGCAGCGTGATGCGGCCTTTCGATTCGAGGTCAGGCGCGGCAACTCTGAATCGCAGAGACCGAATGGTCCTTCCAGTGGTCTTCCCCTGTGCGTTCGCTAGCGAAGCCGCTCCCAGAATCATCGCTGTAACTGCAACTGCCGCGCGCCAGTATCGGTGCGAGTTTAGCATGACCAGCCTCCGTGTTGTCTGAACGGTTGTCGTCTCGCCGCGAGGTGCTCCGGCGTCATTTATCTCCAAACTGCCAGAATGATTCCAGCGAGCATGAAGGAGACCAGATTGTAGGACGAGTCGATCCATTGTGCGCCGAGCAAGAATCTATGCTCGGTCGGCGAAACTCGCGGCGGCGCAAACAAGGCGGATCGCGGCAGCTGCCACCGCGCCATATGTATCCACGCTCGGATCGTAGGCTGATAGCGTGATTCCGGCGATTCGAAACTCCCGGGCGATCTCAGCAAGGGAGTACTCGATGTCTTCGAGAGTTAGCCCGCCCGAGACCGCGAACTTGTTGGCGGACGCGACCGCCGGGTCGAGCACGTCGAGATCCAAATGCACATAGACTTTGTCGACGTGCCGCGCGATCGACCTCAGCGTTCGCGTCAGCTCGGATCTGAGCTTGGCCGGCTCTACGACATCCACGCGCGAATCGGCGAGTAGGCTTCCCTCGAGGGTGTCGACATCGCGGGTGCCGACGAGACAGACCTGCTCGTCGGGAACAGCTCGGAATCCGGGGATTGTAGTGGTCAGCTGCTTCCAGCACCGGCCGGTGATGATCGCGACCGCGGTGCCGTCCAGAAATCCACTGGTCGTCGTCTCGGGAGTGTTGAAGTCGCCGTGGGCGTCGAACCACACCACGCCCGACTCGCCGAGGCCCGCCAGCGTTCCGATCGCCGTATTGCAGTTTCCCGCGAGAACAATCGGAAGCCGCTCGGACTCGATCGCTTCGCGCACGGCGCCGGAGAGCATTCGCATCAGCTCGAAGCTCGTCTCGATCTCCGCATGCCACGAGTCGGCGGGAATCTCCGCGATGCGTGTGTGCACGACGTGACCGTTATCTCTGAGCGCGTCCTCCAGTCCCGCATCGAGCAGAGCTTCGGGCCCTGCTCCCATCCGCGCGCCGCGATGGCCGGAATCGTAGGGGACCGCGAGTAGCTGGACATTCATGTGACAAAACTACTGCGGATCAACCCAGCTCACCGCCCTCTAATCGGGACGGCAGCGAACGGCGGCGCCCGTCGTGCTAGTGCCCGAGGCGTGCCTTGGCGGCGCGTGCTCTGGCGGCGAATGCCTTCGCGTCCTCGGGAGAGAAGCTTTCCATTAGCGGTCTCTTTCCGACCTCGGTGTCGCGGAAAACCTCGTCGCCATTCGCGCGAAGCAGCTGGAGCCGGCCGTCCTCGTACTTCGCGCCCGCAAGGTCGCGCAGGTGGTAGGCGACACCGTGATCGAAGAGTGGCATCAACGCTCCGAGCGCCATGCGCGCGAACAGGCGATTGGCTGTGCCCTTGATCGTGTCGGTCGCTTCACGAGAATTCATGCGCGCGAGCCCGCGGTCGGTCATCTGTGCGACGATCGTGGTGTCCATCAGGAGGAGTGCTGCCTCTCCATCTCTGCTGACGATCGCGAACCGAGCCTTGCTCGGAGTCTCTCTGTCAACGACGTGCGCCACCGAATCGGGAACGTGGACGCTGACGTGCATGCCGGCGGAGTCCTGCGCTCGGGCAGAAGCGGCGATTAGTGAAGCACTGGCAAGTGTTAGCGCTAAGGTGGTGGCGCTGCTGAACTTCATCTCATACTCCGTTACGGGGGGCCTTTGGGCCTTACGACCGCCTCGAGATCAAAGTTTCCACCGGGTGAGGCGGTGCGCCAGCTCGCGCCGGCTGCACCGCCGCGAAGCTAGTTCCGGTAGATGTCCGGGAACTGCTTCTTTAGCGCTGCGACCTTCGGCATGTCGTTGATCACGATGTAGGCCTGCGTCGGGTGATTCGCCAGATAGTCCTGGTGATACGCCTCCGCCGGATAGAACGCACGCAGCTTCGCAACCTGGGTCACGATTGGCTGCGAAAAAGTCTTCGCCGCCGTCAACTGCTTGATGTAGCTCTCCGCGACCTGCCGCTGCTGGGCGTTCTCGAAGAAAAGCGCGGAGCGGTACTGGGTGCCGTGATCCGGCCCTTGGCGGTTGAGCTGCGTCGGATCGTGCGCGACCGAGAAGAAGATCTGGAGCAGCTTGCCGTACGTGACCTGCGAAGGATCGTAGATGACCTGAACTGATTCGGCGTGTCGAGTGTCGCCCGTGCTCACCTGCTCGTACGATGGATTCGCGACTTCGCCACCCGCGTATCCGGAGACGGCGCTCTTCACGCCCTTCACGTGCTCGAACACCGCTTCGACTCCCCAGAAGCAGCCGCCGGCAAAGACCGCCGTGTCCTCAGCTGCGGATGAGCTTGGCTGAACATCCATCAAAGGCGCAGCGGCCGGTTCTGACAGTGTGTGAGAAGCGCTGAGCTTCGCAGCAACCAACAGGACAGCAGCCGGAATTACGAGCATCGCGATGTACTTGGGCATGTTGCGAATCATGGTTCGGGTTCTCAGTTGCGGGTGGGAGACATTTTAGACCCAAAATGGTGCGATTTGTTCCCTCAACGGCGGGCTGCGAACGCGAGTCGCAGCCCAAGGCCAATGAACAGAACTCCAGTCACTTTTTGAAGTAAAGTTCCCGCGCGGCTGTTCCTCCGCAGGCGCGCGGCGGCTCGGCTCGATCCCACCGCGACAGCAAGATTGACGAGAGTTCCGGTCGTGTCGAAAAGCAGTCCAAGGGCAACGATCTGAAGGACGGGATTCCCGCGCGATGGATCGACGAACTGCGGCAGGAACGCAAGGAAGAAGAGGGCGACTTTGGGATTCAACACGTTCGTGATCACGCCCTGCCGGAAAATCGCCGCCAGAGAAGCGGGCTCCAGTGGGCGCGTCGCGAGCGAAGCGTGAGTGCCGAACGCGCGGACTCCGAGATAAATGAGATACGCGGCGCCGCCGATGCGCACCAGCGTATATGCGACGGGAACCGCGGACAAGAGAGCAGCTAGCCCGAGCGCCACCAGGGTGATGTGGACGAGCGTCCCCGCACCGATTCCAAGCGCCGAGACAATTCCGGCCGAGCGGCCCTCGCTGGCGCCGCGTGCGGCGACGTAGAGCATGTCGGGCCCGGGCGCAATGTTGAGCGCGAGTCCGGCGGCGAGGAAAAGAATCAGTGAATGCAGGTCGGGCATTTCGACAAATCTAGCCGCCGCCGGCTGCCATCGACTTTGCGCGCGGGAAGCCAAGCGCACCGGCGATCACACCCATCGCCACGAAGAGCGCGTTGATGCGCACGAGGAACGCGGTCGTCACGCTCGATGCGCGCTCCGGGCGATACCACCTGTACCACTCTGGGAATCCCCCGGGCCACGCAAATTCCTCGATCAGGTGCAGCGCGATGGCGACGAGTGGGAGCCAGCTGATGACAGAGGGAGACATCATCGCCATGAGTCTAATGCGCCATGAGTCCAATGCTCGCTGTGCATCCGCATCTTGCTCAGGAGCCTAATGCTCGCTCACGGACAGCAGATTCCCGTCCGGATCCTTGAACCACGCGACCTTGGCGCCCCCGGGTGCGCTCCAGACGCCCAGCGCGTCCTGCGGCAGACCGGGATAGCGCTCGAATACGACTCCTTTCTTCAGGAGGCCCTCCACGGTTTTCGAGATGTCTCCGACGCTCCAGCCAAGGATTGTGAACGGTGCGGGCTTGTGCCCTTCGATCCCCGACACGTTGACGACGCGAAGCATTGTGCCCTTGGCGTCGAACACGAGTGCGAACTCGTCGTCCTCGACGAACTTGAGTCCGAGCGTCTTCTCGTAGAATGGACGGGCGGTTACCGGGTTACGGGTGGGAATGAAAGCGACGATGTCCATAGGTCCCAGCATGGGCCCTCCTCGTGATCGTCAGGTGAAAATCGGCGGCAGCCTCTGCTCGCTTGCTCTGCGGAACGGATAACCATAGGCAAGTCTCTCGTCGAGGTCCTGGTCCGGAAGGTTTCTCCCCTCGAGGAAGAGCCAGTCGATGTCGACGAACTCGCTGAGCTTCCACATTCCTATCCCGACCTCTCTATCGAGATCGAGCTCGTGCTTGGATGCGATCGACAGGCTCCGCAATGCCTCATAGGCGCGGTCGTGAAACTCCTTCGACACGGGCACGATGGTGAATCCACAGCCGGTGCGCATCGACACCATTCGATATGGCAGCTCGAGCCTGTTGCTCCTCACAGCCTCGAGTGCGAGCCGCAGCTGGTGCTTGAGCGCTCGCAGCTCGTGGCGCCCGAGCAAAGCCATCTCGCTCAGAATCTCGTAGCAGTCGCTGTCGGCGTTCTCGCCCTCCTGAGAAGCTATTGCGGTCGCCAGGCTGTCCATGACGAATGTGAACTCGCAGGCAGTTGGTCCACCGCGCGAGCGCGCCGCGTGCTCGAATCTCGGGTCGGGTGGAGAGGCGAGATCCTCCATCATGTATTGTCCGATCAGCGCGCGCTCGCTGACCGCTGTAGATGATGGATCCCAGGTGATGAGAATGTCACGGCGGAAGCTGAAGTAGTCGACCAATTCCGCCGGCGTTACAAAATGGTTGCAGATCTCGAAGTAGTCCGCGTCCCTCAAAATGTGGACGAATGTCCCATTCCTGTTCTTCTTGAAACGCGCCGCGCGGAACGCGCGCGACTTTACCGGAACGCGGTAGATGATCATGCTGACGAGGGCATCAGGATTCTTCGACGACACCATCATCCGGTGTCCGAACTCATTTACCAGCGAGAGACCCATGTAGCGTGCAAGCAGCTCTCGCGTGTTCTGGATCTGCTTCACGCCCTTTCTCACCACGTGGCTCGCCACCCATTTCTCGAGGTCGCCCGCCTTCGACGCCACCTTCTGCTCGCGCTCCCGCAGCTGGAAGATGAATCCGATGTTGTCCATCAGCATCACCCGGTCGGCTAGCTCGACTCCCTTCTCGTCGGTGAGTGGAAGCTGGCTCGCGGGAAACGAGAACGCTCTCATGAATACGTTGGCGTGCTGCTGGGCGACGAGATCGTGCAGGAGGCTGGCCGGCTCTCTCGTACTCTCTTTCACTCGCGCGGGCTCGGTCAGAATCTTCGGGGTCGTCGCTGCCGAGCCAGCAAAAGCGCGGCACCGACGAAACCGGTGACGATGCAGAAGAGGTAGAGCACTCGGACGCTTACCAGCTCGTAGAGCGGATTCGCATCGGTGAACGGCCTGAAGGGCCGCATATCGAGGTGCATTACCCCGTCGAGCACCGAATGGAAGACCCCGCCGAAGATTCCACTTATCACGGCGATCGGTAATCGGTATTCCGCGCCAAGTGCCTCGGGGATGACATCGCGCGGCCGCGCAACCCACTCGCCGGCCTTGGAGACGATCAACCCGCAGAGGAGTCCGATCAGTCCTCCCAGGAACACGGTGTGCGCTCCCCGGTGTACGGGATATGCGCCTTTCAGGAGATAGTAGCCCGACTCGACATCTATCACGACCTGCGCAAGCGAGTAGGCCGCCATCGAGAATTGGTGCGGCGCGGCGGCCTTGATGAGGAGGCCGGGACCGAAGTGGAATGGAGTTGCTGGCATGGCGCTCCCGCCAATCTACGGTTGTGGCGTGGCCTCCGCTCGCGCAGAACTTAGGTCGCTTTATCCCCACAACGGATCATTTTCGCGGCACCAGGCGTTGCGCGAGGTACGACGCCCACGTCGTGCGGCGATGCTGGCCTGCGCTCGAGAGAACAATGACCACTGTGCCGTCCGCAAGGACCCGAGCGATGCTGCTCTGCCGCGCATCGCCGATACCCGAGTGCATCACTTCGGCGACGCGTCCGCCCCGGATGTACACTCTCGTCCCGTAACCATAGTGAATCTCGAAAGGCGGCTCGCTTCGCACGTGCATCAGCGGCGACTCGAGCTCTCGACTTTCCGTTCGCCCTAAAATCCGCGCCTCGTGAATCGCCGTCACCCACCGGTGAATGTCCGCCGCCGTGCTGCGCATCCCGGTCGCGCCCTTGTGTCCCCAGTCGCCGCCCTGAAAGCCGGTCGCGTGCATCCGCGCGGGGCGCAGTAGCTCTTTGGTGACGTAGTCTTCCCACTTGGAGCCGGAGGCCACCTCGATGATCGCCGCCAGCAGTTGGTAGTTATCGTCCTGATACTCGTAATGAGTGCCCGGCGGATACTCGAGTCGCTGAGATAGTATCGCGGTGACGGCTCCCTCACGCCGCATGATCCCCGTGCCCGCCGAATGACCGGCGATTCCGGATGTATGCGTCAGCAGATGGAAAACGGTGATGTCCCGCTTGTCCCGCGGAGCGTGGGGAAAAAAGCGCGACATGGGATCGCTGAAAGCGAGGCGATGCTGTGAACGCAATCGCAGAATTGCCGCCGCGGTGAAGCCTTTTGTCATCGAGCCGATGTTGAATGAGCTCGCAACGCTCAGCGGCTTGCCCGCTCGGCGGCCATACGCCTTTTCCAGTATTACCGGGCTGTCCTTCGCGACGAGCACTACACCGGAGAACCCGCTGTCAGCTTCCGCCCGCGCTATGGATTCCAGTCGTGCCTTGGTCTGCGCTCCGGCGCTCCCGCCCGTAAACAGGAGCGCCAGGAGAACAACGAGACCCCGTGAGCTTAGGGCAGCAGCGCGAGCGCGGTGAAGATTGCGGCGGTAATGACCGATTTCACGTAGACCCCTCGGGCCTGCCGCCTCACGATCTGCAACTCCACGACGTCGTTGATCATTTGCGGTCCGTCGTCCATATCGCGCTGACCGCGCGATGCGAGCCTGACTCACGTTTTGTCGCGCGCCTGAAAGACGCCGAGTGCCCCGAGATAAAAGGGAACGAAGAGGAGAAGCCGCCACGCCAGGGAAACGTGAGCCAGCACCAATATTGGCGCGATCACGACGCTGGCACCAAGGGCCGCAATGCCAAATACAAGCCGCTTGCGCTGTGCGCGCGGTCCCAGATTAGGGACGCACGCTAAGGGTGACGTGGCCATTCGCCTAGCTCGAGGTAAAAGGAGTTGCTGCAATATGGATTTCCTGCCAATCTAACGCGATGGCTACGAGCTCAGGGTCCGCGGCCGGGCGCTGCGAGGCTGACGAGCTTCCGCATTTTCTCCACGTCCAGCATGCGCGAGTGTACTTCGCTCACGCTCGTCCGATCGAGCAGCTCCCGAACATCATGATCGCGAACTCCTCCGCCCGCGACGATCGTGATTCTCCCACGTGCCTGTTTGACGAGCGCGGCGATTGACTCCGCGCCCTCCAGCGCAGTCTGCGCGCCGCCCGAGGTGAGGACTCGGCTTGCGCCGCATTCAATCACCTGATCGAGCGCGTCGGCCAGGTCGGGCGCGAAGTCGAACGCACGGTGAAATGTCACAGGAAGTCCCTTTGCTGCTTTGATCAACCCGGTGGCTTTCGCCATGTCGACCGTGTGATCGATGTGCAGGGCGCCCGTTACGATGCCATCTGCGCCGAGCGAGCGCGCGAGCTCGATGTCGCGGAGCATTGCGCGGAATTCGTCATCTGAATAGACGAAGCCGCCTGCGCGCGGCCGGACAAGCACGAACACCGGAATCGCTGCCCGCTTTTTAACGTCCGCTATCAGAGCTGCATCAGGCGTAGTCCCACCGTCGGCAAGGCTCGCGCACAGCTCGATCCGTCCGGCCCCCGCGCGCTCGGCGCTCAGAGCAGACTCGAGATTCTCGACCGCCGCTTCAACGAGTGTCATACGGAAGGGGGTTTGGGTTGCGGCAATTACGCGACGCGCGCATCCACTCCCAGGAATCTGCTCAGTCCGCCGATCATCAATCCGATGGCAGCGACCGCCGGCGCGCCAATGAACCACAGAAGGTACGCAACCACTATCCGGCGCGGCGGCCACCCCGCGAGCTCTCTCACCTTCCTTTGATCTCGTCGCGGTAGTCGAGATCGGCCTGCCGAATCGCGCAGTGCTCGCCGCAGCCCATCTTGTACCGGTTGCGTGCGAACCATCTGTACAATCGATCGGCCAGCAGACGCACGAATGGGATCCTGAACATCCATGAAACGAACTGGCCTTTCGGCAATACGCTGAGCAGCTCCTCGAGCGCGGCGGCGGCCTGCCACGTTTTGCCGTCTCTCGCGCGGACCACCTGCAAGGAGTCCGCATACGCGCGGGCGGGAATCCATGGAAATCTCTCTCGCACACCGGACATCTGTGAGGGAATTATCTCGAGCTCGCGGTTGCGGTCCCACCTCGTCAGCAGCTTCACGAGGCGGCCGCAGATCTTGCAATGCCCGTCGTATATCACCGTATAGCGACGGGCTGTCTCAGCAAAGCCCGGCGTCACAGGCGCGCTCGCCTCCTCACCGGCCACCGTGAAGCGAACGACCGGCACAGTCACGGCGCGTTTGCCGCCTTGGGTTGCACGTCGGCTTGTGGGATCGCGGCTGCCTGGCGGGCCGCGCGCCTCTGCTCGAGATCGGCCGGACCTTCGATTGCCGGCGACTCAACACCGACCGCGTCGACACTGATCGCGACCGGATGCGTCAAAGTCTGATGAATGCCGCAGAGGCTCGCGGCGCGGATTGCTCTCGGCCACAACTCCGGAGAGAGCGAAGGCCATTCGAGCTTCACTGCCATGCCGCCGAGGCGGTGTTGTCGCTCGACGAAACTCCAGCTCACATCGATGATGAGATCATCGGCCCGCATGTTCCGGTTCACGGCCCAGCTTTGCAGCACGGAGAGAGTGCACGCGCCAAGCGCGCTCCCCAGCATGTGAAACGCGGAGTACGCCTGATCATGGGATGTTGCTTCGATCGTCACCTGATCCGGCGCCGGCTCGATCCTCAGCGACTCCTCACCTGTCAACGTAATCTTCATCGGCCGGACATCCTCGCGGGTTGCTGTTGCGTTAGACAATGGATGGTGCCGAGCCCCCACACCAGATCCACCGCGTGAATTCCCACCACCGTCCGGCGCGGGAATGCCTCCGCAACTCCATTGAGCGCGACGCGATCGGCGGGATCGTTGAAGGTCGGCACGAGCACGACGCCATTCGCGATATAGAAATTCGCGTAGCTGGCTGGCAGCCGCTCTCCGTTCATCATCACCGGGCGAGGGAAGGGGATCATGATGATTTTGAGCGGCCGCGTCTTCGCCGCCGCCTTGAGGCGCCGAAGGTTGTCGACCGAACGCGCGTGATTCTCGTCCGAAGGATCCTGCTCGTACGCGAGAATCACCGTATCCCGGGAGCTGAAGCGCGCGACGTCGTCGATGTGGCCGTGCGTGTCGTCGCCCACTGCGCCCTCGCCGAGCCAGATCGTGTCGGTGACGCCGAGGTATCTCGCGAACGCTTCCTCGTAGGCGCCGGCGGTCATCCCCGGGTTCCGCACCTGGACGTCTGTAAGCAGCCACTCTTCAGTCACCAGCATCGAACCCGCGCCATTGACTTCGATTCCACCGCCTTCGAGGACAAGCCGTTCACCGTTATCCGGGCGAAGCGGCTCCGTCCGCGGCAATCCGGTGATGCCTTCGATCACCCGCCCGATGTCGGCGTCTTTGCTGTAGTTGTCGTATTTCGCCCACGCGTTGAAACCCCAGTCGATGAGCTCCACAGCGCCATCAGCGCGCAGTACTGCCGTTGGCGCGGAATCGCGGAGCCAGACGCGGTCGTTGGGCACAATGTGCACACGGTACTTGTCCGGGCGGTCCTTCACTCCGTGCGCCGTGAGGAGGAGACGCGCGTTGTTCGCGACCGCTTCGTTGTGGCAAAGGATTTCCACGCGGTCGAATGGGCTGAGCGCCCGCACGATCTCGGCGTATACCCACGGAATCGGGGCGAGCTTGCCCGGCCAGTCCGGCTCGTGATGCGGCCACGCGATCCACGTCGCGTCGTGCTTCTCCCACTCGGCCGGCATGCGCCGCGCGAGCGAGAGATCCATAGTCAAAGCGCCGCTTCGCTTTGGAGCGGCGCTCTTGGTGCGCTTGCTCGTCCTTGCAGGAGCGGCTCGTTTGGTCATCCGATGTAGCGATTCAGAATCGGCGCGTACGCATCGATTCGGCGGTCGCGCAGAAATGGCCAGTTGCGACGCGTGCTCTCGATGAGCGCCCGGTCGCACTTGGTGACCAGCACCGCCGGCTCCGTGCCGGCTTCGGCCAGTATTCGACCGAACGGATCGCAGATGAAGGAGTGGCCGAAGAACTCGATGCCATCGGTGCCGGGCTCGTCCTCGTGCCCGACGCGATTCGGCGCCGCGACGTACACGCCGTTGGCGATCGCGTGCGCGCGCTGTGCGGTGCGCCACGCCTCGACCTGTGCCTCGCCGGACTCCGCCTTCTCCGAAGGATGCCAGCCGATCGCCGTCGGATAGAAAAGAATCTCGGCGCCAAGGAGGCTCGTGATCCGCGCCGCCTCCGGGTACCACTGGTCCCAGCAGATCAGGACGCCGATGTCCGCGTAGCGCGTCTTCCAGACGCGAAACCCGCTGGCACCCTTGT
The DNA here is from genome assembly GCA_038316775.1 of Gemmatimonadales bacterium. Taxonomy (GTDB): domain Bacteria; phylum Gemmatimonadota; class Gemmatimonadetes; order Gemmatimonadales; family Gemmatimonadaceae; genus UBA4720. The sequence goes on from JBBQAV010000003.1 coordinate 53,476, forward strand.
GATCGCCATCGTCGGACAGATGGGAATCACCGGGCGTGAAGTAGAACTTCTCGTTGAAGAGGGGATCGTCGGGGATGTGCATCTTGCGATAGGCGCCGAGGAACGAGCCGTCGGCGTCGATCACGGCGGCGGAATTTCGATAGACGCCCGCCGCCTGCCGCTCGAAGATGGGGACGATGATCACCATCTCCAGCTCCTTCGCAAGCTTTTGCATCCGCTCGATTGTCGGCCCCGGGATTGGCTCTGCGAGATCGAACCGCTCGTGCTTCTGGGATTTGCAGAAATACGGCGCGTTGAACAGCTCCTGGAGGCAGACAATCTGCGCTCCTTTTTCGGCTGCCTCGCGGATGCGAGCCTCCGCCCGCGCGACGTTCTTGCCGACGTCGGTCGTGACCGCTTCCTGTACGATTCCTACCGTGAACGAGTTCGATCGGGCCATGCATGGAAGGTTAACCTTTTGCGCGTTCACAGGAAGTGGCCGAGTCCATGCGTTAGGTTATGTCATCGCACTCCAGGCGAGAAATGGAATCAGACGACAGCGAAACTCCGCCACCGCCCCAGAAATCGGCGCCGCCTGAAGAGCGTCGCGTGCGACGCAGCACCGGCATCAATACGGCGTTTCGCGCGATCAAGGCTGAACATGCGGCCAACCGCTCCGCATTCGAGGTCGCCGCGGACCGGATGATTGGGTTCGCGAGCTCGACACCGTTCCTCGTGGTGCACGCGATCATCTTCCTCGCGTGGATCTACTGGAACCTGCCTTTCTCGGGCCTGCCGAAGTTCGATCCGTACCCGTACGGGATGCTGACGACGATCGTCTCGCTCGAGGCGATCTTCCTGTCGATCTTCGTCCTTATGACGCAGAGCCGCGAGTCGCGCATTGGCGAGCTGCGCGAAGAGCTGACGCTGCAGGTGAATCTCCGAATGGAGGAGGAGATCACGAAGACTCTCCACCTCGTGGCCGGACTTTATTCACGTCTCGGATTGCAGCTGGCCGATGATCCGGAGCTCAAGTCGATGCTGGAGCCGCTCGATCCAAAGAGGATCGAGAGCGACCTCACGGATCAAATCAGCAAGTCGATGCCGCACTTCCACTTCAGGAAGAAGAAAGACCCAGCCGGCACGACTACTCCCTAGCGGCCAACGAGTTGGCGAAGCACGTACGGCAAGATACCGCCATGCCGGTAGTAGCTCATCTCCTCCGGGGTATCGATCCTCGACACCGCCTTGAACTTCTTCTCGCTCCCATCGGCAGCCCGCGCGCGCACCGTGAGGGCGGCATGAGCCTTCATCTCCTCGGTCATCCCCTCGAGCTCGTACGTCTCGAAGCCGGTGAGGCCGAGTGTCTGCCTGGTCTCGCCGGGCATGAACTCGAGCGGGATGACGCCCATCCCGACAAGATTCGAGCGGTGGATTCTCTCGAACGACTCGGCGATCACAGCACGTACGCCGAGCAATAGAGTTCCCTTCGCCGCCCAGTCGCGCGACGAGCCGGTGCCGTACTCCTTGCCCGCGATGATCACGAGAGGAATCCCCTTCTGCTGGTACTCCATCGCCGCATCGTAAATCGTGACCGGCTTCTCGCCGGGGGTACGTGTCGTCCAGCCGCCCTCGGTTCCGGGCGCCAGCTCATTGCGCAGCCGGATGTTGGCAAAGGTGCCGCGCATCATTACCTCGTGATTGCCGCGCCGCGCTCCGTACGAATTGAAATCGACCGTCTTCACTCCGTGCTCGATCAGCCATTTGCCGGCCGGACTCGACGCCGGGATCGATCCCGCGGGGGAGATGTGATCCGTCGTGATCGAATCGCCGAACAAACCGAGGACGCGCGCTCCCTTGATTCCACGAATGCCCGGAGGAGTAAGCGTCATGCCGTCGAAGAAGGGAGGATTCTTCACGTAGGTCGAATCCGGATCCCACGCGTACAGGTCTCCCTCGGGAACAGGCAGGCTCCGCCAGTTGTCGTCGCCGTGGAAGACGTTCGAGTACTGCGCCTTGAACATCTCCGCCTTCACAGAGCGCAGAATTTCGTCCTCGACCTCCTTCGGGGTCGGCCAGATATCTCGCAGGAAAACCGCGCCCTTCCTGCCGATGCCCAGCGGCTCGGTGTTGAAGTCGATGTCCATGCGCCCGGCAAGCGCGTACGCGACAACGAGTGGTGGCGACGCCAGATAGTTGAAACGCGTAAGAGGGTTGATTCTCCCCTCGAAGTTGCGGTTGCCCGAGAGCACCGCCGCAGCGACGAGCTTGTTTGTCTCGATCGCTTCAGCGATCGGCGGCGGAAGGGGACCGGAATTTCCGATGCAAGTCGTGCATCCGAATCCGACGACGTTGAAGCGAAGCGTCTGGAGCGCGTCCATCACTCCCGCTTTTTTGAAATAGTCCGTCACCACCTTCGATCCCGGCGCGAGACTCGTCTTCACCCACGGTTTCGAGACAAGTCCCTCCGCGACAGCCTTCTTCGCCAGCAATCCCGCTGCGAGCATCACGCTCGGATTCGACGTGTTCGTGCAACTCGTGATCGCCGCGATTACCACGGAGCCGTGCCGAATCGAGAACTTCTCGCCGTTCATCTCGACCGGAACACTGGAATCCTCTGCCGCCTGCTCCGCCGGATCCATTGCAATCACTGAAGGCGAGAGCTGCGGCGAGGCCGCCACGCTCATCGCCTGTTTCGCGGCGGCAACTGCTGCCACCGTTCCAGTGCGATCGAGGTCGGCCGCGAGCGCCTCCTTGAACATCATCTTCGAAAGCCTGAGAGGCACTCTGTCCTGCGGACGCTTTGGACCGGCAAGACTCGGCTCGACGGTTCCAAGATCCAGCTCGATGGTGTCGCTGAACATCGGATCGGGCGTAGCGTCGGTGCGGAAAATCCCCTGCGCTCTGGTGTACGCCTCGACGAGCTGCACCTGCGCCTCGTCCCGCCCCGTGAATCTCAGGTAGTTGATCGTCTCGGCGTCGATCGGGAAGAAACCCATCGTCGCGCCGTACTCGGGCGCCATGTTGCCGATCGTCGCGCGGTCGGCGAGCGAGAGACTCGACAAACCTGCGCCGTAGAACTCGACGAACTTCCCGACCACTTTTTTCTTGCGCAGCATCTCGGTGACGGTCAGCACGAGATCGGTCGCCGTCGCGCCGGGTGGCAGCCGGCCGTGCAGCTTGAAGCCGACGACTTCCGGAATCAGCATCGACACCGGTTGTCCGAGCATCGCAGCCTCCGCTTCGATGCCGCCGACGCCCCAGCCGAGGACGCCGAGTCCGTTGATCATGGTGGTGTGCGAGTCGGTGCCGACGAGCGAATCGGGGTAAGCGTAGGTCTGCTTGCCAACAACCTCGGTGAAGACGGCTTTGGCCAGGTACTCGAGGTTGATCTGGTGGACGATTCCGGTGTCAGGCGGAACGACGCGGAAATTGTGCAGCGCCTTTTGTCCCCACCTTAGAAACGCGTAGCGCTCCTGATTGCGCTGGAACTCGAAGTCGGCGTTGATCAGAAGCGCTGCCTCCGATCCGTACTCATCGACCTGAACCGAGTGATCGATGACGAGATCTACCGGCTGAAGAGGATTGATCAGCCTCGCGTCTCCACCGAGCCGCGCGAGGGCATCGCGCATGGCGGCGAGATCGACGACGGCTGGAACCCCTGTAAAATCCTGGAGCAGAACTCTCGCCGTGCGGAATGCGATCTCCTTTTCGACTTTTCCCTTCAGGTCCCACGAAGCGAGCGCTCGCACGTCGTCGGGTTTGACGAACTTGCCGTCTTCGTTCCTGAGGAGATTTTCGAGGAGGATCTTGAGGCTGACGGGAAGGCGCTCTGCGTTCCCTCCCGCGATCTTGGAGAGGGAATCCAGCCGAAAGATCGTGTACTGCCGACCAGCAACGTCCAGCGTTGATCGGCTACCGAAGGTATTCGGGTGTGTCATTTTGGATTTTTCCGAACTTGGCCGCGTCAATGCGCTGGCCAGTGTGCGCGGAGCCACTGCCGCGCGCTCATCGAGCCGCGACAGGCTTTATAAATCTAACACATTGGGCTTCGCGCTTCAGCCGGTTTTGCGAGTCGTCGGCTCGTTGGTGGGGTCGACCGTCGTTGCCCCTGCCTTCGTCTTTCCGCCCATGTCCAGACGCGTAGCCTCGATGGCCAGGGTAGGGCAGTGGTGCACGAAATCGCCGTCGGCGGGGGACCACTCGACTACCGGTGTCAGCGGATACGCCTTCTGCTGAGCGTCCATCGCCATTGTGTCCGGCGCGAGCGCGACGCAGAGCGTGCAGCCAATGCACTTCTCCCGGTCGACTGCGATTTGCATCGCTCGGCGCGGAAAAACCCCAATGCCCCAGCTGATGCATTCCTCGTAGTGTTTGCAGGCCTCCATCGCGGCGGTGTAACCCGCTTCGAGCAACTCGTCCGTATGTGAGAAGCTGAACCAGCCGATGTTATTGACCTTCGGCCTGATCAGAATCATCGGCGGGCGGGTCCATGCGGCGAAGGGGGCGAGCTGAAGCGCGTGCATCATCGTCGTCGCCGCGCGCATGTAGATGGACGCGAATCCGGCGGTCGCGATGTCGTTCTCGGGCTGCAGGTCGCTCGACCCGGTATCCACCGCTATCACGGCGTCCATTCCGCGGCCCGCGATCGATACGGGAAGGTTGTCGAGCACGCCGCCATCGACGCACACGCGATCCGCGATGTGACCAGGAGGATAAAATCCAGGAAGCGCGCACGATGCATATACGGCGTCCGCGACGCTCACATTGCGCAGCCCCGGCAGTCCCCAGACGACCTGCGACCCGCGCTCGATGTCAACGGTGTTGACCAGAAGCGTCTTTTTCAGCTGATCGAACCGCAGCTCCGTCGCGACCGATTTTACGACGTTCTTCAGCGGTTCCTCGAGGTAGATCGCCGGCGAGTGCTGTCGCTCGAGCAGCATTCCCATTCGGTTGAGACGGAAGAGATCGCGTCGCTTGAGCGCCCGCGCGCGGTCCGCCATCTCCTTGAGATCCATTCCACGCGCGTACGCGGCTCCGATCAACGCGCCAATGCTCGTGCCCGCCACTACCGTCGGCTCGATGCCGAGCTCCTTGAGAGCGCGAAAAACGCCGATGTGCGCAAACCCCTTGAGCCCGCCGCCGCCCAGCACCAGCGCGATCTTATGCGCTTTGCCTCTGGGCTTGGCTGGAGTATGTCTTTTCAGGCTTCGTGGGGTTTGGCGGGCCATGCTATCGTCTGGTGTGGGAAGCTATAATGTACAGACGTCCACCACACACCCTGAGTAAATCGATGACTCGTTCCAACGTTCTGCTCTCCTTTGCTCTCGTCAGCATGCTGTCGGCAGGCAATGTGTCCGCCCAATCAGGCGCGTCACCAGGTCGCATTACTCCCGATGAGATCGACGCCCATCTCCGCTTTCTGTCCTCCGATCTGCTCGAAGGTCGTGCGCCGGCCACTCGCGGAGGACGGCTCGCCGAAGAATACATCGCCGCGCAGCTGAAGACTTTCGGCGTAAAGCCGGGAGTCGGAGACAGCTCGTACTTCCAGCGTGTTCCGATCGACGTGGTAAAAGCCGACCCGAAGACCATCAAGGTCACAGCATCAGGCAAGGCTAACGCCAATCTCCGTTTCACCGATGACGTCGTCGTATGGCCCGGGTCCGCCACGGACGCGAGCAGCGCCCGCGGCGAGCTCGTTTTCGTCGGATACGGAGCGACCGCGCCCGAGTACAAATGGGACGACTTCAAGGGCACCGATGTGCGCGGCAAGATTCTGCTCGTGCTCGTCAACGATCCGCCCGCACCCGCGTCCGAGCCGAATCTGTTCGGTGGCAAGGCCATGACGTACTACGGACGCTGGACCTATAAGTATGAGGAAGCCGAGCGCAGGGGCGCGGCCGGGATGCTGATCGTTCACACGACGCCCGCGGCGGGATATCCGTGGCAGGTAGTAGTCGGATCGAATTCTGTCGAGCACCGCCTGCTGCCGCGCGCTGCTGCATCGCCGCCGCCGATTGCCGTGCGCGGCTGGATCACTGATCCCGCCGCCACCGCTCTGCTCGCGCAGGCCGGCCTCAACATGGCGACTCTCCGCAGACAATCCGAGTCGCGCGACTTCCGTCCAATATCGACGGGTATCATCATCGATGCGTCGATGCAGAACAGCGTTCAGCACATGGCGGCGAACAACGTCGTCGGTGTCGTGCGTGGCACCGATCCCAAACTGCGCAACGAGTACGTCGCGTATAGCGCGCACCATGACCACCTGGGAATCGGTCCGGTGGTGAAGGGCGACTCGATCTACAACGGAGCCGCCGACAACGCATCTGGTGTCGCGGCAGTTCTTGCGATCGCCCACACCGCGGCTGAGGGACCAAAGCCGCGCCGCTCGCAGCTCTTCATCTTCGTCACCGCGGAGGAGTCCGGCCTCCTGGGCTCCGCGTATTTCGGAGAGCACCCGACCGAGCCGGCTTCGAACATCGTCGCGGCGCTCAACATGGACGTCGTGAGTCTCGTCGGCAAAGTCCGGGACCTGAACGTCCTTGGCGACAACAAGAGCTCGCTGGGACCTTCAGTCGCCAATCTTGTCAGGTCCGAAGGAATCCGCATCTCGCCCGACGCGCATCCCGAAGCGGGACACTTCTACCGCTCCGATCACTTCTCATTCGCCAAGGCGGGCATCCCGTCGATCTCGATCGGGCCTGGCGTCGATTACATCGGACATCCGGCGGGATGGGGGCAGCAGCAGGCTGAAGACTACACCTCGAACCGCTATCACCAGCCGTCCGACGAGTACCGCTCCGATTTCGACCTGTCGGGAGCAGCACAGCTCGCGCAGATCGTGTACCGGCTCGGAACGACGCTCGGAAACTCGGCCACCATTCCAACCTGGAACGCCGACGCGGAGTTCAAGGCGCTCCGCGACGCACAGCGAAGGGGTCAATGAGCTCCGGCAGGAGCTCTCAACGGTGAAACAGGACAAGCCAGCGCGACCGGATCCGCTCCTCGCCCTCCGCGAGGAGTTTCCGATCCTCGAGAAGACGAACTATCTCGTCTCGAACTCTCTCGGCCCGATGCCGCGGACCGTTCCCGAGAAGCTCGCCGAATACGCGCGAGACTGGGGCGACCTCGGGGTGAAAGCGTGGAACCGGGGTTGGTGGGAGCTGCCCGTCAACGTCGGCAACGAGATCGCGCCGCTAATTAACGCCGATGCTGGGGAGATAGTGATGATGCCCAACGTCACGATCGCCCAGACGGCTGTGCTCTCGTCGATCGACTTCCCAAGGGAACGCGATACCGTCGTGATGACGGAGCTCGATTTCCCCTCCGTGCGCTACGCCTACGCCGAGATGGCGGAGCGGCTCGGCGCGCGGGTTGTGGTCGTTCGCTCCGATGATGGAATAGGAATCGACCAGGACAGGCTGCTGGCGGCGATCGACGAGCGCACTCGACTCGTAGCCGTTTCCCACGTCCTGTTTCGAAGCGCCTTTTTGATGGATGCGGACGCAATCTGCCGGCGCGCGCGCGAAGTTGGGGCTCTCGTATCGCTCGATTCTTTTCACGCGGTTGGCATCGTGCCTGTTGACGTGAAACGAAGCAACCCCGATTTTCTCACTGGTGGAGTGCTCAAGTGGTTATGTGGCGGACCGGGAGCCTGCTTCCTCTACGTGAGCTCAACGGTTCGAGATCGCCTCAAGCCGGCCCTCACGGGCTGGCAGGCACACGCTCGACCATTTGCTTTCGAGGATACCATGGAATACACCTCGGGAGCTTTCCGCTGGCTGAATGGCACTCCCGTTATTCCAGCCCTCTACGCAGCCGCCGAAGGCCCGAGGATTCTTCGCCGCGCCGGAGTCGCAGCGATCAGGGAGAAGAGTCTCCGGCTCACCTCACGGTTGATCGACCTGGCTGACGCCCGCGGCTACACCGTCAACGCTCCGCGCGATCCAGAGCGGCGCGGCGGAACCGTTGCTATCGATGTTCCGCACGGCTACGAGGTCGCCCAGCACCTTCTTTCGAAGAACGTACTAGTCGACTACCGGGTGGGTGCTGGTATCAGGATTGCCCCTCACTTTTTCACAAAGGAGGAGGAGTTGGAGGAGGCGGTTGCCGGGATCGACGAAGCTCTGGAGACTGGGAGCTGGCAGCGCTTCTCGGAAAAAATCGCGCTGGTCACCTGAGCCGCGATCGGCGGATGTTACTCACTTGAACATAGTAGTGTCTAAAGAGTACAATAGACTTACACTCGACTCCTCGGAGGGTGCGTATTCATGCCAACACCTTTTTTGAGTTCAGAAGAGTACGACGAAAGAGCGCATCAACTGTACAATGAAGGACAGTATGACGAAGCTCTCGACGTGCTTAGAGAGGGACTCGGTCTCTATCCGAACTCTGTGGAGCTCCACATAGGGGTTGGCTACGCTCACCACGCACGTGAGGACTACGCGTGGGCCCGGCGCAGCTTCGAGGAAGCGCTTGTCCTGGATCCGGAACACGAGGACGCGCTTGCCGGTTTTGGCGAGACTCTTCTCAAATTCGGCCAGCACGAGCAGGCGCTGCGCAGCTTCCGCCACACGTTGGAGCTGGGATACCAGGACGATGTCGAGCTGATGCTCCAGATCGGCCGCGCGCTCTTTCGCGATGGCCTCATTGACGAATCCAAACAGTTCTTCGAGATCGCGGCGCAGCAGACGCCGGATGCGGCGGAAGCCGTGTCGTGCATCGGCTACGCCGAGCATAGGCTCGGAAACGACGACACTGCGATCGCGACATTGCGTCGCGCTCTGCAGATGGATCCCGATCACACCGAGGCGCGGATCTACCTCGGCAACATCTTCTACGACCGCGGCGACTACGAGGCGGCTCTCTATCATCTCGACCGCTCGACTCCCGACGACCACTGGGACGAGCTCGGAATCTGGAGACTGATCGAGCTGAAGAAGATGATCTATCGCCTGCGCGACAATGACCCGGAGCTTCGTCCCTGGGAGGACAGGCTGCGCGATCTGTCGGGCGATCTCGACGACATCGACGAGATGCTGGCCGAGATCGAGGCGAAGCACATGGACGCGACGCAGAGCGAGGCGAAAGGGCAGCTGGAGCTGTTCGGCGCCCTCCTTTCCAGCTTCGCGGATGTGAAGACGACGCCCGAGCAGCATCGCATCAAGCTCGACGATGGCAATACATTTGAAGGGACGTGGGAAGAAATCGTCGACAAAATGCGCAGTGCCAATTGTCTCAAAGAGACTCCAAAACCGGAGCAGGATGCAGAAAGCTTCATTCGACGTAGTGCGGATGCTGGCCTTTTGCGCATCCTGAGATGAGTCCACAGAACACGCAGGCGGCGCTCGCCTCGCTCAACGGCGCGCGCTCTGTTCTGGCGCACTTCGAAACACCACGCAGCTCGGAAGATCTCGCCGCCGACGTCATCGATCTGTGGACGGGCGTCGAAAGCGCGCTCCAGGCGCTCGTCGGCAATTCATCGCTCACCGGACAACAGCTCGTTCGCGCTGCGCGGCAGGCCGAGCTGATTACGATCGAGCAGGCGCACGCGCTGCTGGAATTCCTGGCCGCGCGCGATCGCGCCAATCGCACCAGCTACAAGCCGACGCAGGCCGATGGAGATGCGGCCGTAGATGGTTTCCGGGCGCTGGAATCCGCGCTCACTGGCGCCGCACCTGTGAAACGTGCCACTCCTACGAGTCCTTTGCAGGCCGCGTACACTCCACGTTCATCGCGCCCCGCGGTACAGCCCCCGCCGGCGAAGCCAGTCTCGCCATACGCGCCACCGGTAGCTGGAGGATACAAACAACCGCCAGGCTACCAAGCGGGTAGATACTCAGGCCCGCCGACCATCGAGCAACCTCCTCCGGGCAGCATCCCTCGCGGAAATACCGAGGTAGGTGTTGCAGTGGGGCGCGGTCACGTCGAGCAAGCGCTGGCCGCGGCGGAAAGCCGCAGTCGCATGCCCCGTCTTTCAATGCCGGTTTGGATCGGGATAGCCGTGGTCATCGTGTTGATCGTCGGCGGGTATCTGTTCTTCGGGCGCCGGACCAGCACCGACAACGTGACCGCGGGCATCGATGCCTTGAAGAACGGACAGCTCGAGAGAGCGCGCGGCGAATTCGCCAAGGCGGTGAATGCCGACCCGAAGGCCGCGACTCCGCATGTGTTCCTTGCCAGGATTGCTCGCGATCAGGGTGACCTGGCTACTTCGCGCGCACAGCTCGACACCGCGTTGCGGCTGGAGCCGAAGAATGCGATCGCGCTGCGCGAGATGGGTCTCGTCCTTTTCGCGAGCCGTCAGTACGACCTCGCCCGAAGATTCTTCGTGCGCGCTGTGCAAGCCAATCCCCAGGATCGCCCCGCGCAGGGATATCTTGGTTGCGCGCTGATGCGCCTCAATCGCGTGCAGGAAGGAACCACCTGGATCAACAAGGCCGGGACCGGGCAGTGGACTGCCTGCCTCCAACCTGTTGTAGCGACACCGCCTCCGCCCTTGTGATAGAGTTCAAGAACGTCGGGAAGATTTACAAATCACTCCTCGGCAACTCCGTAAAAGCTGTCGAGGAGTTTTCGTTGCTGGTAGCCGAAGGCGAGATACTTGGAATTGCCGGACCGAACGGCGCGGGCAAGACGACGCTCATCGCGATGATGCTCGGCTACCTGCGTCCGACGACGGGAGCCGTCGAGATCAAGGGAATGCCGCCGCGGCAATACATCGAGAAGAACGGAATAGGTTATCTGTCGGAGCTGATCGCTATCAACCCCAAGTGGCGCACCGAGAGCGCGCTGGTGCGGTACGCAACGCTCGCCGGAATCTCCGAAAGCGAAGTCCCGAAGCGCGTCGCCTATGTCATCGAGCTGCTCGGACTCGCCGAGCACCGGAAGAAGAAGGTCAAGGCGCTATCCAAGGGAAATCTTCAGCGACTCGGCCTCGCGCAGGCGCTGTTGCGCGATGAAGCGATTCTCGTTCTCGACGAGCCAACCCATGGGCTGGATCCGCTCTGGACTCAGCGTTTTCGCGACATCGTCGAAGAGCTCCGCGGCCCCAACCGCACGATACTGATCGCGTCGCACAACCTCGACGAGCTACAGCGGCTGGCCGACCGCGTCGCGATCATCGATCACGGGCGGCTGCAGAGGCTGGTGAGCACCGGCTATGAGCACGCGGCTCCGGCCGCGACGCGGTTCCATATTGCTCTTGCGAGTGGTGAAGAGCTGATTCGCACCGTCTTTCCGCAAGCGGAAGAAGCGGGACGCGGAGAGTATGACGTCACGGTGAATACGATTCAGGAGCTGAACGCCGCTCTCGCTGAGCTGATCGGAAAGGGAGCCTTGGTGGCGAGCGTAGTTCCGCAACGGTCGGTGCTCGAGCAACAGTTCAGGGAAGCGGTGGGAGAACCTGAATGAGCAGAGGACGCCTGGCGAGGTACTCGTTGTGGCAGTTTCGCGATTTCGTGATGGATCGCGGGATCGCGATCCTCATCATCGGCCTGCTGTGGGGCTACGTCCTCCTCGAGCCGCTGCGGCGGACGATGGGGCCGGGCTGGAGCGGTGGCGTAACGTCACAGGCGTGGCCGTTCGTGCTTCAGATAACGACGGCCGTGGTGTCGCTGTCCGTACTCATCACCCTGAACGGGATGGTTTCGACCGACCGCAAGATGGGCTACTACCGCTTTCTATTCGCCAAGCCGGTGAATCCGGTCGTCTACTACGCTCAGCTCTTCCTTGTCGGCATGGCTGGCGTCCTGGCCGCGATGTTGGTGCTCGCGAGCGCGCTGCGCATAATCCTGCCGACGTTCAGCATTCTGAATTTCATTCTCTATTCCGCGCTCATCTACGTCGCGATGGGGGGGATCGGCTTTTTCCTCTCGGCCGCCACGCGTTACGACTGGCTGTCGCTCGCGGCAGTGTGGCTCGGCGCGCGCGCGCTTCGCACCGTCTATGGACCTCGGGGCGATTGGCGGAGCAAAGCAGTCGAGCTGCTGCCTCCAGTTCACAAGGTCGACGACCTGGCAAACTCCTTGATCGGCAGAGGCACCGCGGAGACTAGCGATGTACTCTGGCTCCTCGGTTACGGGGCGCTCTTCTTCGTGCTCGGGCTAGTCGTGCTGCGCCGTGGATCACTCGCTGATTAACGCGTCAATGAAGCCCACGAGCATTCACCGCACGGTCCTACCCAACGGCCTCACCGTCCTCATTCAAGAGGATAGATCATCCCCGGTCGTGTCGATCGTGACGTACGTAAAAGCGGGCTACTTCGACGAGACCGACGAAGAGAACGGACTCTCGCACGCACTGGAGCACATGTTCTTCAAGGGGACGGAGAAGCGCGGCGTCGGCGAGATCGCCAAGGAGACAAAGGCGAGCGGTGGGTACCTGAACGCCCACACGATTTACGACAACACGGCCTACTACACGGTCCTCCCGTCGTCGGGGTTCGCGAAAGGGCTGGACATTCAGGCGGATGCCTACGCGAACTCGAAGATCGACTCCCGCGAGCTCGCCAGGGAGATGGAAGTCATCATCCAGGAGGCGAAGCGCAAGTCGGACAGCCCATCTGCCGTCGCGACTGAGACGCTCTTCGAGCTGCTCTACGATGTGCATCGCATGAGGCGCTGGCGTATTGGTAGGGAGCCGGGTCTGCGCGCGTTCACGCGCGACATGATGAACAGGTTCTACCGCAACTTCTATCGGCCGGGGAACACCATCCTCAGCATCTCCGGTGACGTCGATTCCGGCGATGCGCTGCGGCGCGTCACTGACCTTTACGCGAACCTGGAATCCGCCGAACCGGTGCGGCATCCGGGACCACAGGAACCCGAGCGCGATGGCTTTCGCTATCGTGAGCTCGCCGGCGACATCGCGCAGAGCCAGCTCGTCTTCGGCTGGCGGACTCCGGGCTCTCTCGATCCGGATACGGCGGTGCTCGATGTAGCCGCCTCGCTGCTGGGGACAGGGCGGGCGTCGCGCCTGTACCGTGCTGTTCGCGAGAAGAAGCTGGCCTCTTCCGTCAGCGCCTACGATTACACTCCGACCGAGCTCGGCGTGTTCGTCGTTCACGCGGAGACCGAGCCGGAAAGCACCTCGGAAGCGGCGCGCGTGATCTGGGATCAGCTGCACCAGCTCCGCGTCGGACTCATCGACGAAGACGAGCTCACACGCGTGCGGCGCATCTTCGAGGCGCGCTGGTACCGGCGCTTTGAGACGGCGGAAGGTCGCTCCAACTACCTCGCCGAATGGGAAGCGCTGGGTGGATGGCAGCTCGGCGACGAATACTTCAAGCGCTTCATGTCGGCGACCGCCGATGACGTGCAGCGCGTCGTGAGAAAATATCTCGCGGAAGGAAAGGCGGCGGCTCTCGTCTATCGGCCGGAGGGCGCGCAGGTCGTCGCGCATGACGCGAGCGACATGAAGCGGATTCTCGGTGAGGGCGGGTCGGAGCGGCTTCCCACGATTCCGGCGCGCATTCCGACGGCGGCGCCAGACCAAAAGAGCGCTGAGCTGGAAAAGGAGGAAGCCGGCGTTTCGGTGTTCCGCACCTCGGAAGGAATTCCAGTGCTCGTTCGGAGAAAGCCCGGCGCGCCGATGGCGAGCGTCGGCATTTACATCGTCGGTGGCGCGATAGAGGAAGAGAAGGAAAACGCGGGACTCACGCTGATCACCTCTCGCACAATGCTGAAGGGGACGACCACTCGCACTGCCGCGCAGATCGCCGAAGACGCGGAGATGCTCGGCGGTTCGATCTCGGCAAGCGGTGGGAGCGATAGCTTCGGATGGTCTTTCTCCGTGCCCACGTCGCGGCTTGCTGAAGCACTGGAGCTGCTCGGCGACGTGATCCAGCGGCCGACGATCCCCGACGATGCTTTCGAGACCGAAAGGTCTGTTGCCATCTCCAATCTGGCGATGCTGCGCGACGACATGTACCGCTACCCAATGCGGCTCGCGACCTCGGTGGCGTTCGCCCGGCATCCGTACGGGATCCCTCCGATGGGTACGGAGGAATCCCTCCGCGCGATCACGGCCGAGCAGGCGAGGGAATGGCACAAGACTCGGGTTCTCTCCTCGGCGGCCGTGATCGGAATCGTAGCGGACGCCGATGTGAAGGAAGTCGCGGATCTGGTCGCGCGCGAATTCGGCGCGCTCGATCTGAAGAAGGCCCCGAAGGTAGGGAAGCCTCGCTGGCCGAAGAGCGTCAAGATCGCCGCGGAATCGCGCGACAAAGCGCAGACGGCGATTGCTCTCGCGTTCCCGGCGCCGTCGCGATCCGATGATTCCCGATTTGCCGCCTCTCTCATCGCAACAGTCGCGAGCGGACTTGGTGGCCGCTTTTTCGACGAGCTGCGCGACCGGCAGTCGCTTGCGTACACGGTACAGGCAGCGGTCAGCGAGAGGCGGCTCGCCGGAATGTTCCTGTCTTACATCGCGACCTCTCCGGAAAAGGAGGATCTCGCGCGAAAGGGTCTTCTCGCCGAATTCGCGAAGTTCCGCGACGAGCCGATATCAGCCGAAGAGCTCGAGCGGGCGAAAGAGTACGTCGTCGGATCGCATGCTATCAGCCAGGAGTCCGGCGGCGCGCAGCTGGGCGAAATGCTCGACGCATGGATGTTCGGCACGGGATTGGGCGAGCTGCTGGAGTATGACAGTCTGGTGCGCGCCGTAACCGCTGAACAGATGCGCGATGTAGCAAAGGAATATTTCGACCCTGAGCGGCGCGTCGAGGGAATCGTGCGTGGAGTCGGCCGGACAGTCTAAGCCCTCGAGCTCGTCGCGTTGGGCTGATTCCGTCGCCGACCCCGCGCGGTGCAATCAGAAGAAAGCGCGCACCAAGATGCCACCGGCCGCGCTTATTGAGGGCTGGCCGCCAACCCTTTCTTCGCGCGGATGATCTCGAAGGCCGCGGGCCTCAGCCGCCCGCCTGCTGCCCGCAATCCACGGACGGAGTTGTAGTCCCCGCCCTCATACACGATGAGCCCCTGGATTGCCGACTCGGCCGTCGCCCACGCGAGTACGTCTCTGATCGTACGAAGCTGGTTCTGCTCGCCATGAGCGAGCGGATAACCGCCCGCCGCAAAAACCCAGTGTTCCTTCGGCTTCGCAAACTGCTGCATCCATCGCTGCGCAACGCGCATGTGCGTGTCGAGTGATCTGGCGCCGTCGAAGCCGGCGAGCAGTGAGAATCCAACCACATCGATCGGCGACCCGGGCCGCGCGGCCCACATGTAAAGAGTGCTGTCGCGCGTGCCGTAGCTGCTGATCGGCACGCTCACCTTGATCCGTGGATAGACGTAGTGCGCAACGCGCGCGGCGCGACCAAAGTAGTCGATCCAGTACGCCGGCGACTCTTCCCCGAGGATGCGTGTTCCCTCCTCGAGCGGATCGGTCGCGGGAATCAAATAGTCCGGCTTGAGCCGTCTCGCGATTCGGTCGATGTCCTTGAGCCGAGCGATCGTGTAACCTTCGCGCGACCGCTTGAATTCCTGCTCGCCCTTTTTCGGGTAGCCCAGCGCGACGATGAGAATCGTGCTGTCGGATCTCGCCTGGTCGATGGAGCGCGCCAGAGAATCCAGGCTGACCCCGCGCGCCGCTTCGGGATCGATCACCACGCTGATGGCATCGACGTCGAGCGTGTCCGCGAGAGCCAGATCGTAGTCGATCGATACGGGCGGCGGTCCGGACCTCAGATCGGGAAATATCTTGAGGCCCAGCTTGAAGTCTCCCTCGGGATGTTCCTGCAGCTGGTCCTTGTCGTGGGGGGCGTAGCTCGCGATGCCGGCGAAGGCTCCCGGAAGCTCAATCACCACCAGCGCGGTCATCGCGATCGCGGCGCCCGCGAGCGCGACTCGCGCGAGGCGCGTGAATCCCCACCGTGCAGGGAGCGACGGCGCGAATAGTGGAACCTGGATGTACATGGAATTCCAGAGCGCGGGCGTGCCGAAAAACGTTCCGAACATGCTGGCCTGCGCCGCGTTGAGAGCGAGCCCGAAGTCCATCGGTGACTCGCCGCGCGTGATGACGAACTTCGTCACTGCGACGATAGCGATGATCACGTTGTACGCCAGCAGCGGGAATCCCAGAAGTGGCGTCACCAACCGCCGGCCGAGAGCGTAGATCGTTTGGATGACGAACAGCAGCGCGGTGAAGGGCCACAGCCACGCCACGAGCAGAATCGCGCGGCCGTAGAGAAGCGATGACGCGGTGTATGCGACGACGAGGGCGGGAACGAGCAGCAGGCCGGCGATGCCGGTCAGCGTCTGAAAGCCGCGCGGAATCTTCCGCAGCTTTGCGATTCGACCCGCCATCAGGATGTCCCACGCGATCATCGCGACCGAGAGGGCGATGTAGATTGCCCCGAGCAGCCTGTGCGAGGTCATCGAGCGAAACTAGACAGGCTCGCGCGCGCTGGCAAGCAGTACGGCGTGTGTGCGCGCGCTGGCCGCCACCCCGGCGCGGGCGTACTTTTCGATGGAATGAGTCGCCGCGCGCTGTTCACTCTGCCAAATGTTATTTCGCTCTCGCGCGTGGTGCTGGCGCTCGCGTTCGTTCTCGTGTCGGAGCCGTGGGACAGGATCGCCCTCATTGCGGTTGCCGGATTCACAGACTTCATGGACGGCTGGCTGGCGCGCCACGAAAAATCCGTGAGCACCACCGGCGCTCTCATCGATCCGCTCGCAGACCGGATTTTCGTATTCGTCGCGATTTCGACTTACCTCGTTGAGGGTGTGCTGTCCACGAGCCAGTATTTCGTCTTCCTGACCCGGGACATCGCCACTGCGGTTGGGTTCCTGGTCGCCAAAATTATTCCAACGCTGCGGCCCGCCGTGTTCAGGGCGAGAATGTTAGGCAAGATCGTCACCGTTCTGCAGCTCGTGACGCTGGTGGTGATCGTCGTGATTCCGGAGCTCACCGACACTCTCATCCTGATCATCGGGACGGTCTCCGTCGCATCCATCGTCGACTACACGCTTGCGCTCTGGCGGGAACGCCGCCGTTCCCGCGCGGCCTGACGGTCGATCGATGCGGGTCGCCCGATTATTCGCTCTAACGGCGCTGGTGCTCCTGCCGGGGCTGCCTTCAGCTACCCGGGCGCAGTCGCGTTCGCAGCCGTTGCAAGTCGAAGGGAGGCTCGACGCGATCTTTGCACGCAGCAGCGCGGTGGAGGCGGGCCTTGGCATGACTGTCCCGCTCGGGATTTATGTGCGATCGGGGCTGGTCGCGGGCCTCGGTGCTGGACGCCACGGTGTCGACGGGCGGACGGATCTGATCGCGAGATTCAGTCTGGATCCGTTCAGGCAGAGCCGCTGGGCGCCGTACGGGGGAGGGGGGATTTCTGGCCGGTACCGGTCGGAGCTCGACGGAGGGTCCAAGGCCTACCTCATGGTTTTTCTTGGCCTCGAGGGGCCGCTACCGCTTGGGCAGACGGCCGGGTGGGTACCAGCGATCGAGGTCGCGCTTGGCGGAGGGGCCAGGCTTGGTGTGGTCCTCCGACGCGGGGTTAACGCACGGAGGTGACCGCAACTGAACAAGTCGTGAGCCGATAGCTGAACGCCTAATAGCCGTTAGCTGCAAACGTCGGGACGCCATTACTGGCGTGCGTGACAAAGGCAGTTGCTTGTGCCCTGATCTGCGCCAATAACGTCCCGAGTAGTAAGGCTAATTGCTATAAAGCGTGCAGCTATCGGCTCACGACTCGTTCAGTTGCAGTTGAGGCCGGGAAGGTCTACTTAAAAAAAGGGGCGCCTTTCGGCGCCCCTCTCGCTTTATACAGCCTTTCTAACCTTGGGCGGCTGCGCGAACCTCTCGCCTAGCACCCTCAGCTCGCCCATCTCTGACTGCGAGAGCTCATGGTAGCGCTCGGCCAGGTAATCCATCGTGTTGTCGAACCAATCCTTCTGGTCCTCGGGCGCAGAGCCGACTACGCCGCAGCGCATGATCTGCTGGAACAACTCGTCCCGGGCCTCCGCAAAGGGAGTTGCCGCCTGGACTGGCTCCTTCCTGAATCTGTTTTTCTGAGTGTTCATCAATTCGGTTGGCGTGAAAAACGTCATGAAATCGTATTCTCTAATCTACTGATCTTAGACACCACTTCATAGAAGAAAGGTTCATGCCGCCGCACGTCTCTTGATGAAATCGAGCAGCAATTCCGACAGATGCTCGGGATTTTCCTCAGGAACCAGGCGCGCGACCCCAGCAAGCCTCACCAGACGCGCGTCCGGTATGGCGTTGACGAGCCTGTCGGCGAGCTTCTGGTCAACCCACTTGTCTTCATCACCCCAGACGATGAGCGTGGGCGCCTTTATTTCCGCGAATTCCTCCTCATCCAGATCGCCCCGGTGCACCGCGCTGGCGAGGGTCAACAGGTGATTCGCCCCATCCTTGCCCACAAAGGGAGCGAGATACCGCGCGATGAGCTTCATCGGCATGTGCTCCTCATCGGCCACGCTGCCCTTGAGCACTCCCTCCAGCAGGGGCGCGGCTCCCATCACGCCGCGGGTCAGGCTGAACGCGAATCGGGCGGTCCGTCGCTGCATTTGGGTGATGTCCCTGGCGGGCAGCTCCTCGAAAGCAGGGGTATTGATCAGGACCAGCTTCTCAACGCGCTCGGGACGGTTGGCGGCCAGCTTCATCGCGACGTCACCGCCAAGATCCACTCCGACGACGACCGCGCGCGAGACGCGCAGAACCGTCATGGCGGCATCGAGGTATTCCGCCTGCGCGGCGATGCCGAAGTCAGCGTCGAGTGGCCGGTCTGACTGCCCGTGACCGAGGAGATCGACCGAGTACGCCGTATGTCCCGCAGCGGTGATCGTCGGAGCAATCGAGCGCCACAAAAAATTGCAGGTGCCGAATCCGTGCAGGAGAATGACCGCGGTTCCTCCGTGCCCATACCGCTCGACGTGCATCGCTCCCGGACCGACCGGCGCTCTCAGGACATCAGCTTGCATCTCTATACCCCTCTCTTAGCTTTCGCGTCACAGCGCGCACGGCAGTCAACGCACACGAAATTCGACCACGGAAAAAGATGCCTCCCACGAACGAACCACCGAAGGACAGGAACGTACAGCGCAAGAACACCGTCAGGGAGGCCCGTGCATCAAGTCGGCCAAAGGCTTTCAGATGGGTGCTCGGCCTCATCGCGCTCGTCGGCGTTGCGGCCATTGGATACGTCGCGAGCAAGCCGAAGTCGGGTTCGGCTGGAGTCACCGATGTAGCCGATCCAACGAACGCCGGCCCCGCCCAAGGCTACCTGATAGGCAAGGTCGATGCCCCGGTAAAGATTCTGGAGTACGCCGATTTCGAATGCCCTTCGTGCGCTGGTTTCGCGACGGTCACGGAGCCCGACGTCCGGACGAGGATCATCGACCCGGGCCTCGCCAACCTGACCTACTATGACTTTCCTCTGACCCAGCACCGGAATACGCTCGCGGCGTCAAATGCCGCGGCGTGCGCTGATGAGCAGGGCAAGTTCTGGCCGATGCACGATCGTTTATACCAGGCCCAGGACGAATGGAATGGCGAAGCAACGGACGCCCCGAAGCCGTTCCTGAAGCGCTACGCCGGCGAGGTAGGACTGGATGTGGCCAAGTGGGAGACGTGCTTCGACGCCCGCAAATACCAGAAGCGAATCAACGCCAATCTCGCCGACGGCATGAAAAAGGGAGTGGGCTCCACGCCGACCTTCATCATCGGCAACAAGCTCTATCCGGGGATGCGGAATTACGATGAGCTGAAGAAACTCGTCGATTCGGTCGCCAAGGCGACCGCGCCTGCCACCACTGGCGCTGCCACGGCACCAGCTCCGAAGAAGTGAGCAAGCGAATGATCGTGGCCGCGCTCGCGCTGGCCGGGATCTTCATCAGCCTCTACCTGACTCTCTACAAGCTCGGCGTAATTGGCGAGCTTAGCTGCACCCTTGGCTCCTGCGAGACGGTCAATACGAGCAAATGGTCGCGTTTCCTCGGGCTGCCCGTCGCCGCATGGGGGCTGCTCTTTTATATCGATGTTTTTGCCGTGGCGTTGGTGGGGACGATGCCGCGATTAGAGACCGAGCCGGTCATCTCGCTCGTTCTCGTTGCCGAGACCGCCGTAGGAGTGCTGTTCTCGGCGTGGCTGACTTACCTCGAGCTCGGCGTCATACACGCTGTCTGCATCTGGTGCGTTACGTCGGCCGTCATTGTCACCGTGATGTTCGCCGTGAGCTTCGCGGACTATAGGGACATGCGCCAACAGAGGCTGGAATGAGTCGACCAACAAAAGATGACTACACGCTTCCGGCTGATCGCTGCCCGCACCCCGCTATAGGCCTGCGTCCCGAGTGCTTATCGCAGTGGACGAATTTGCGAACCAACGCAGCTCGCGTGAGGCTGCAGAAGGCGACTGACGTCTTAAGCCGGTTGCCAGAAGCCTGGAGCGATCAGCCGGCAGCGTGTAGTCTTCCGTTGCGGTTCCCTTCCTGCCCCTACGCCCTCTTGATATCCCCAGCGCGCGACGCCTCGTCCAGCCTGAGACGCGGCTTCTCGGCGGCGACATCCTCGCCCTCGCGCTGCATGCGCCGGCGGAACGGAACGAGATCGCGCCCGAGATGAACAAGAGCGCGGGTGGCGACAGTGCTCGCCAACGGCTCCGGAATCCCCATCACGCGAATGTACGTATCGATTGCCCGATCGAAGGAAAGATCCTCGGCGAGCGTGTCGACGAACATGAGGGCGTTGTCGACGTGACCACGAATGATCGTCTCCTCGGCACGCGCTTGCGACAGCCGGAGCCGGCGCTCAGCGTTTGGGTTGAGCTTGCGGCCGAAGATAGATTCAGGAAACAGATTGCGCAGGGGCATTTTTAGCCATCCGTCAGAGGATTCTGAAGCTTGATGTTAGGCACGGAGCGTACCAGTGGATAGGCCTTGCCAGGCCACCAGTTCCACCTCCCGCCCAGCTTGAGGAGGGCTGGCCCAATTGCCACCCGCATCACGGTCGCGTCCACCAGGACCGCCACTGATAACGCGAACCCAAGGATCTTGATCAGCACGAAATCGCCGAGCATGAAAGCGGCGAAAACCACGATCATGATCGCCGCGGCGCTGCTGATGAGCCCGCCCGTGCGCGCCAGGCCTTCGACGATCGCATCGTCATCCGTCATCCCGGCATCCTTCGCTTCGGCGATCCGCGACACGAGGAAGACCTCATAATCCATGCTGAGTCCGAACACTACGCAGAACACGATCAGCGGAATTGCGGGGAAAGTCCCACCCAGCGCTGAATCGAGTCCGAGTGCGCTGATGCCATGGCCGTCCTGGAATACGAGCACGACCGCGCCGAACGCGACGGCGACCGAGAACAGATTCAGGACGACCGCCTTGACCGCGATCAGCGCCGAGCGGAACCCGAACAGCAGCGATACTAACGTTACGAACACGACGGTGAGAATGATCGACCTGAGGTGGCCAATCGTGGATGCTTCGTAGTCGACGTTCAGCGCCGGAAGTCCGCCCACCTGGATGCTGCTGCCAGGAAGCTCGAGCAACGATCCTGGCGGCGTAATCCTGAGATCTCTGACGAGCTGTCCCGCGCCCCGAACCCCCGCAGCCTCGGACGGAAGAACCTCGATCAAAGCCAGACGTCCGTCGGCTGTCGCCATCGAGCCCCGCACGTCAGCCGGCATTGCCGCGAGCACTTCGAGGTTGGGGGCGATCAACCCGGTCACCGTAGTGAGCGAGCGAACACGCGACACACGGGTGTCGTTGCCAAGCTTCGCACTCGCCCGGCGGAGCGCTGCCCACCCTTTCGGTGAATCCCACGTCGCCTCGCCTGGCAGCTCGACGACGATGCGGATCGCGTTCACGATTCCGCTCGTGTGCATTTCGGAGAGCGCACGCAGTCCTCTCGATGATTCCATCTCACGCGGAAGCCAGTCGCCCCGAGGCAGATCGTTGGTGAGACGTGTGGTCTGGAGCGCGATCGCACCGAGTGGAGCGCCGGCGAGCAGAAGCACAGCGATGGGATGCGCGCACACGAATCGTCCCCAGCGCCGCCAGCGCTCCGACGCGGCGCCGAGCGAGACGCGGCGAATTCTTACGGCATTGATGCGCTTGCCAATCAGCGACAAGAGAGCGGGCAGCAACGTCGTCGCAAGAAGCACGGCGATGACGATCACCAGCAATCCGCCCACTGCAATCGAGCGGATCTCATTCACCGGAACGATCAGCAGAGCGGCGAACGCAATGGCGACCGCCGCACCTGACAGCGCGATCGTGTGTCCTGCTTTCGCGGCAGATTCGCGTGCGGCCTCGCTACTCGATCTTCCATCGAGCAGCGCTTCACGGAATCTTCCGACCACGAGGAGCGCGTAGTCGATTCCGAGGCCCAGGCCGAGCATCGCGACCACATTCTGAAGGAGAAGAGAGAGCGGCCAGAAGTTTGTGAGCAGCACTGCCGCGCCGAGCGCGAGCGTGATCGACAGGGCGCCAACGACGATGGGGAGAATGGCCGCCGCCAACGCACCAAATGCGAAGACCAGCAGAAGGGCCGTGATCGGGAAAACCCTCCGCTCGGCGCTACGAGCGTCGGCCGCGCTTGCCATGCGCAGATCGTAGTTGAGCGCGATTTCTCCGGTCCACCGAAGTGCGAGCTCCGGAAAGTCCGCATGGAGGCTCGACTCCAGCGAACGAGTTTCGGTGCGAAGCAGCGGCACCAGCTCGTCCGGGCGTCGTCCGCGCGTCTCGAGGCCGACGACCATGTACGTCTCGCCGTTGGCGCCAACTAAGGCGCTATCCGGCGCATCGAGGTAGGACAGCGTCCGCGAGACGATCGGAAGAGTGGAGATGCGATCGCGCAGTCTGACCAGTATCGCGCGGCCCTCCGGTGATGCCGGTGACATACCTCCAGTCACGACCACCACGGCATAAGAGGGGAAGGCAGCCTGGAAGCGCGAAGCGATGAGGGTATGGACACGTTCGGATTCGCTTCCGGGAACCGAAGCTGCTACGTCGAGCCTCTTTTCGACGCGAGACGCACTGGGGATTAAGAGCGCCGCCAGCACGAGCCACCCAGCGACGATCCACCACCTCCATGCCACCACAAAATCGGCAAAGGAATGCCGCGGCGAGCTCATACGAGGGCGATCTCGTAGTGCATGGGCCGCTCGTCGAGAAGCTCCGGCACCACGCCCCTTCGTGTGGTCATCACATACGCGTTGACATCGGTCGGCTGTGCAAATAGTCCGTCCACTCCCGCGCGCAACGGATCGCGGGTATCCAACCCAAGATTGATGAATGAGAAGCCGCTTCCTCTGAGATCGTTGTGGGCCGAGACTACGAGAGCGCGCAGAACCTCGGGGGTTTCGGCGGGAACGCAGATGTGCGCGATGCTGACGCAGTTGAGCGGCGATCCCGGACTCGGCAATCGCTCGCTGCCAACGGCTGGCGCGAGCAGGTTAAACACGGATCGCGCGACTTTCATCCGGCGCGAGTAGCCGACGACATTGAGCTGCTTGAACGCACGCTGGTCCCAGACCGCGAAGAATCCAAGCAATCGACCGTCAGTCGAGAGCGCGAGCCTGTAGCTCGAGATGTCGAGCCCTGGTGCGTTGTGAATCCAGTCGGCCATCGAGCTGGCCGAGAGCGCTGGCGCGAGCTGCCGCCGCGGAGCGACTTCCCGCCAAAGAGCGGCCATCTCGTCGAGATCGCTCCACGCAGCAGGTGCAACGCTGATCTTCTCCGTGTTGGCCTCACGGCGTCGCCAGAGAATCGGCACGGAGAAGGTGCGAATCGTGGCGAGACTCCTGAATTGTGGGATACCCCGCGGCCCGGACAGCCTTCGCTCCATCGAACGGTTGCCGGCGAGCACGGTGATCATTGCCGGCGCGGTTGGCGGGATCTGGGTCAACCCCGCCTCGGCGTACTGGGACAGCGCGTCGGCGATGTTCTTATCGCGGTGGTCGGGATGAACCTTGAGATCACCGGCGTAGCCGGCTAGCATCTCACGGCCATTCACGAAGACGAGTCGTTCGGTCACAGCAACACAGCCAACGATTTCTCCGCCGCGCTCGGCGACGCCGACCTTCCAGCGGTCTCCTTCGAGGCGATTCAATGCGAAGAAATCAGGACCGCGATCGATCCGAAGGGCGACATCGCCTCTCATGGCGCAGGACGAAGCCAAGGCAACCAGACTGGGGTTGTCGGCAGGAACGGCGTCACGGATTGTGAAGTCGCTCTTCGAATCAGCGTGCGCCGTGGTTCGCGCAGTCGTGGGCGTGTCCGGCGAAACCGCAAGTTGTGTCATTACTTCTCTATCCTGCAGATCGCAATGCGCGACTGAAGACAGCTTCGGTCTCGCAGAATCGCTTTTCGTCCCGCCGAGGGATCTTCAATGACTGCGTCGAGAAAGCGCTGCGGAATCTCGGTGTATCCGACAAAATTCCGGAAACAGAACCGTGCGCCGGGCTTTGCGACGCGCACCACCTGCTGGAACAGCTGCTCGATGCCGCTGGCATCGAGCCACTCGCAGATGTTGGAGATCGCGAGCCCATCCACGCTCGACTCCTCGCAGGTCGCGAGATACTCGGCGTATCCGCCATCGACAAGCTCGAGACAGTCGAGTCTTGTGCGCATTATCTCGCGCAGTGTGCGGTCCAGATAAGGAGGCACCCCCTCCGCAGCCTGCGTCGGATAGGTGCCGAGCAGCATCTGATGGAGGAAGTAGTTGTTGCGCACCGGCACGTCACAGAGCGCGTGCTCGAGCAACGCGCGAAAGTGCGCGGCGAAGCTGGGGTTTTCGACCTCCTCAAAAAACTCAGGCTCGTACGTACGGTTGAACGTCCACCTATTGAGCAGCAGCGGGAATAGGAGCTTCCACCGGCGCGTGTTCCACTTCTGATCGAAGAACTCGCGCTGCTCCTCCAGTGATTGAAGCGCGAGGAGCCGTTCGATATTCCGTCGCCCGTGGATGAACGCCTTTACCACTTTCACGACTACGGCGATGAACTGCTCAGTGACTCCGCAGGCTAGAGCGCCGCGACCCAGTACGTCTTCGTGGGTGTCCCAGTATTCGGCTGCTCGCGGCGTCAGGAGCGGACGAATCGTTCGATACGTTCGTACCCGCCGCTCCGGGGTGCCGCGGGCGACGCCAAAGAAGCTCATGACCTCGGGCATCGTGAGCCACCTGAGCGCTGCCGTCTTGAGCTCCACGAGGTGGTTCTGGGTAGAGTTGAGATCGACCGCGGTTACGTGTCCCGCCCCAGCGGCAAGCAGAGAGAGTGCAGTACAGCCCCCAGAGCTGACGACCACGACTCGCGCATCAGGCAGCGGAGCCAGCGCCTCGATCTCGAGACGCGGGTCCTCTCGCACCTGCGCGAAGAAGAGCCGGTCCGCGCGCGCGCCGGGCAACTCGGTTCGCCTTATGCGGCGCGCGCGGGCAACGTTGGTGAGAGTCTCCTCTTTTTTCTCTTTCTCGAGAATCGCGGGGCCGGTCATGCGGCTAACCTCCACCCGTACTCCGCCGATATCGCTTCGTACACGAGATCATCCGCGGCCGCATATCTGCGCATGACGTCGCGCACCTCCGCGGGGCGGCGGACGGATTGAACGTCGAGCCATTTCTTGACCCAGATGAGGTGCCCCTTCTCTTCATCGAGCATCCGGCGGAGTGTTGCGGCCACGGCGGGATGCAGGCCGGAGCGGCGCAGATGCTCCGTGAAATGGCGGTACACACGCCGCTCGAACACCTGCGTCAGAGCCAGAATCTCGAGCATCGAAATGGGCGTTCCCACCTCTTCAGCGTACTTGGTCTGATAGGTATCGCGCACCGGCGCCGGCCGGCCTCCGATCTCGATGATCGTCTCCGTCCAGAGTTGCGCGTGCATCACCTCTTCCGCGCTGTGGCGCGTGAGATTCAGAATCAGCTCCGGATCCCGTGTGCGGCGCACCATCTGGCCGAGTATCAAACCGCCGTGCAGCTCCGACGCGCGATAAAAGTTGAGCAGCGAAAGTTCAGAAGATGTGGGCGTCATGATGCCCTCCGGTGCAGGTTCGTGTTCTTGATGTGATCCACGAGGCGAATTCCGCACAGCCTCTCGATCCTTTTGGCAAATGTCTGGATCGCGATCGGATCTCCCGGCTGAGCGACGGGAACAGCTCCTATTGCCTGTTCGCCGAAGTGGTGAAAGTCGAGAGCTGCATCGAGCACCTGTGGGATCACAGAGGCGTCTGCCGCGATTCGCTTCGCGATGAGATCGGACGCGCTCTGCGCGTGACGCACTTCGTCCGCGGCAATACGCGACAACAGATCGGCGAGCACGTGGTCTTCGGTCTGTTCACCAAGCCGGCGAAAGAAGTAGTGCGCCAGATGCTCTGACAGCATGAACTCGACCAGCCGCGGTATCAGCTCGGCCGGCGACACTTCGATCCCGGCCTGGGCTGCGCGAATCGCCACAAGCTCCTCGTCGGTGATGGTCGGCTCGTAACCGATTGCATCGAGGTACCGGCGAATCGAGTGAAAATGCTTGAACCCCTCATACAGCTCGAGCGAGAACACCACGCCGGCATCGATGTCGTCGAGTGTGGCGCGCAACAGTCGCGCGAGGTTTAGCGGATGATACGACTCGATGAGAGCTGCATCGCGCAGCGCCGTCAGCACGTTCGGCCGGGCGAACGCGCGCTCGCGGTCGATTTCCGCCCAAGCAATGTCCCGCTCCACCGACCACGCTCCGCGGTCGGCGGCAATCGCGCAACGCACGTACAGACTCGTCCTGGTCCTCGGATCCATCATGCTCATTTTGCAATCGCTCCTGCTTGCGCGAATACCGTTCGCGCCTGAATTGTGAGCGGCCATTCCGACGGCTCGACGCCGTGAGTGACCAACACCGCCATCAACCATCTCTCGAGCCCGAACGCGACGCAGCCGCTCCACGCGGGCGCACCATCGGGCAGTGAAATCCCGAACGCGTCTCCGAAAAACACCTCGTGGTCGTTGAACGACGCGATCGCGAGGGGGCGTCCGTCGGGGTAGCGAAACACGAGCTCGTGTTTGAGCCCTTTGATCCGCTGCAGCGCCGCGCGGCCGCGCGCCGTCGGTGCGAAGAATGGATCGCTGGCGGCGACGATTTCTGCTTCCAGCCCCAGCGCACGCTCGAGGTTCGCCACCCGCTCGACCGAACGGTCGAGAAAAACCTTCACGTCGCGCTCGGCGCCGAGGCACACGATCTCTCTCATCGTGAAGGCCCACGCTCGCTCCAGGGGAGCATGCCTGTCCCCTTCGTGCCGCCAGCACGTTCCCTGGGCCGTCATTAGAACCGGAGCATCGATCACTGAATCGGCGAGCGCAGCGTAGGTGTTGTAGCAAACCGCCGGGGGCAAGGCGACATCTGGGCGCGCGAGCGAGTTGCGGGCATCTATGCCCGGAGAATTGCTGGCCGCGACTCGCTCGAGAGTCTCGACCTCACCGCTCAGGTGCGACGCCGCCGTGAGCCATTGTGGAAACGACGCGAAGTACTGCGCCCTCTCCAGAGTCTCGAAGCTGACGCCCGCGGGTGCGCGCCATTCATTGCGCGTTTCCGCTCGAGAGAGATCTGCCAGCACCGCTTCAATCTCATGCAGAAGTGACACGACAGGCCCGCGCAGACCAGTGACGCCGGGTGCCACATCCCACAGCGACCCGTCTTCGCGAAGACGGCTGATGACTTCGTCAGGCGACAACATGATCGTCCAGCGGGAGGAAGACTGCCGCGATGCACCCGACTGTCTGAAAGTTGTCCATACGGATGTGCGAATCCGGTATCGCGCGCCCGATCGCCTGCTCGGTGAACGCGATCAGCTCCAGAACCTTGAGCGAATCGAGAAGCCGGCTGGCGAAGAGTGGTGTCTCCGCGGTGACCTGCACGCCCCTGGGCGCGACTTCATCATTCAGCCACGCGACCATCCGGCGAACGAATTCTGTGCGCTCGCTCACGCTGCTACCTCCTCCGTCTGTCCCCAGTTGCTCTCGATGAGGCGTCTCAGCATCGGCTTCCAATAGGTAGCCGGTGCCGGAGGCGGACCTCCGAGAAGCAGCTCGGCTGTCGAGGTGTCGAATACTTTCGGCAGCGCGAGCTGGGGGATGAAGTGAGAGAGCGAGCTCAACACAGCGCGGAGCCGGACATCGCCCGTCTCCATCACTGCCCGCTCGAACAGCGCGTAGGTCTCGGCATCCGTGATCATCGCGCGATCGACCCCTCGCCTTCTCCAATCCGGACTTTCCGCCCACACCTCGTATGCGCTGTCGACCAGCTCCCCGAGTGTGAGAGCGCCGCGTCCTGCGCAAAGATGAACGGTCTGACGCAGTGCTCGCGGTTCTACTGTGAGCGTGGCGATCGCATCCGTGACGTAGCCAGATGTAGTGACATCGAACGGATTGGCGCGGTCTCCGGGAATCATCGCGGCAAGGCCACGATGGTAGATGCGGAGCGCGCGGTGCACCGCGTTGATCTGGTTGATGTTTCCTTCCATACCGCGACATACGATCGTGCTCGGCCGCACTATCACCCACGGCAGGCTGCTCGTCCTCACCCAGAATTCGGCTTCGTACTTGGACTGCTCGTATGAGTTGACCCAGCCTGCCTCGGCGCCGTTGTCGCGCTCCAGCATGATGCCGGTTGCCCGTCCAGCAACGAACGCGGTGCTGACAAGCACGAACCGCTCGAGCCGCTCGCACGCTGAGGCAATCTCCGCCGTGTGATAGGTGCCAAGGGTATTGACTGAGCGAGAGTGATCCAGCGATTTGGAGAAGCTCGTGTCCGCGGCGGCATGCACGATTGCGCGAGTCTCGCGCTCGACGCGCTTCCGCAGAAGTGGTTCGAGACCCAATCCCGGGAGCGTGGTGTCGCCGTGCAATGGCGTTACGCGTGAGGCGAGGTCGCCGAGGCGCCTCGCTGTGAGCAGCCAGCGCAGATCGCTGCGCACGAGAACGAAAGCCTCGAGCGCGGGATTGCGGGTCAGCATTTCGCGGAGAACTCCTTCCCCCACGAGCCCGGTTGCGCCAGTGATCAAGACCTTGTCATGGGATTCCATCATGCCTCCACGGCGATGCCGGTCCAGTGCGCGCCGAATCCATACGAGAACAGCACGATCCGCTGACCGGGCTGGATGCAGCCCCCATCGAGCGCATCCCGGTAGTTGATGAAGTTGTCGCCGGCCAGAGTGTGGCCATGGCGCGCGATGTTCTGAGAGAAGAGGCGCGCTCGCGGCAATCGAACGAGGCTGGAAAGGATCTCCCAGCTGCGCATGCTGACGTTGTGCGGAATGATCCAGTCGACGTCGGCCGGCTCCCATCCCGCGTCGGCGATCGTGCGAAGCATCACATGGCGGGCGGTAGGGAAGTACGACGCTACGATCTCATCGCGCAGCTCGTCGACGTCCCAGTAATAGCCCTTCGTCACGTTTGTCGCGGAGACGAGCCGGTTCCTGGGGCCGTCGCGCTCGATGAGCACCGCGCAAGCCGCATCCGACGTGCAGTTGAAGATCGCCTCGCGCCCGGCATTGGCTGGGAAGAATTCCGAGGACACGCACAGCGCACGCTCGATTCCCTCCGTCAGGCAAAGCGAGCGCGCGATTCGCGCCGCGCCAAGCAGGGTTGTGCAGGACAGCTGATCGACCGCGAAGGCCCATGCATTTGGAAGATCGAGATCGTATTGAAGGCGGCTCGCGGGATACTTGAAGCGGGACATCGTGCAGAGTCCGGCTGCAGCCCGCTCCGCGTTTTCCGCGGGAGCAAACGACATCGATCCGGGCGTGCCCCCGTAGATGAGGAGCCCGACCGATTGGCGATCGACCCCGGTTTCGGCCAGAAGCTGCGTGGCTGCGGCGAGCGCGAGATCGTATGGACTCTCCGTGAGCGCCACGTGCACGTTGCCAAACCCGAACGACTCCATTGTCTTGGCGGAGCTGCTCAGCAGCTGCTCTCCCGCGAGCTCGCCTACTGTGCGCGAGCCGGCCGGAAACGCGTAGCTGATCCCCGCGATCGCAGGCGTTGTTCGTCCGTTGTGATTGGCGACACCCATTGCCGGTTGCTCCGTTCGTGACACGCGAACGATGCCCCCCGGGCACGTACCCACCTATGCGCGAGGATACGTAGGACAAGGGCCAGTGTGACGTAGTACTGGCGAAACAAGCGGGGCGACCCTGGCTGGGACATGCCGCGGGAGGGGTCGTACCCGCGATGCAAAAAGGCCCGAGGGAATATCCCTCGGGCCTTTTTGCTTACTCGTTCAACCGCTTTTGCTAGTCATTACACGCAGGCGATTACACCGTTGACCATGGTGCAAACTTTCGCTGACTGCGAGTGCGTCGCGGTGCTGCTCCACGAAGCCGGCGGGCCGGCTGCACCCACGACGACAACCGTGACGTTCTGCGACGGGCTGAAACCCTGAAGAGGAGCCGCTGACGTCGCGGTTCCACTGAAGTAGGCACCACCGTTGTCGGCGGCATACTGCTCTTCGTAGGTCGCCATGTTGCGAAGGTCAGACTTCATCGCTGCTACGTATGCCTTGTCCTTCGTGTTCGCGAACTTCGGAATCGCAATCGCGGCAAGAATGCCGATGATGACGACCACGATCAAAAGCTCGATCAGGGTGAACCCCTTTTTGTTGCGTGACATGCTGTATCTCCAGCTGCGGTTGGACGGCTTGGGGAAGCTTGCGCATCCCTTCACTAGGAGGACTCCCCCTCACCCTATACGCAACTCACAGCCAGCTTTTTGTTTACCAGCCAAGTGCAAGCGTGATAATGTGTTACGGACTAGTTTGTTTGAGATTTTAGACCTCATCAGTTGCGTCGACATTTGCTTGGGTGGCGAAAAAAGTCAGCAAGGCACGTCTCCAAAACCGAAAAAGCCCCGGGATTTTCCCCGGGGCCCCCTGTACAGTGGGTTACGGCAGTCTTTATGGTGCGACGACGACGATCTGGTTCTGGGTTTCTGTTCCTGTAGTAATAGTCAATCCACCGGTGAGCAGAGCAGGCTTGAATCCGCTTGCCGCCGGCGGAGTCGCTCGCAACACGTAGGTTCCGGGAAGAAGGAAGGCAATCCGGAAGTTCCCGTTTGCATCGGTGCTCGTGCTCCGCACGATGTGTGTTGGATCCGCGTCGGTGACAAGCGAACCCAAGGTCAGAACTTCGACTGTGGCATTGGGAACGGCGGCGCCCGTCGCGCTGTTCGCGTGAACCGATCCTGTGAGGCTGCCCGTGATGTCCTCGGCCACCGCACGGATGACCGGCTTGAAAATGAAGCCATTTCTGGCGTTGTTGCCGCGCATTACGAAGCTGCGGCC